>NZ_CP040089.1:600000-973463 GCF_009617975.1 Candidatus Nanohalobium constans | reverse complement strand
GTAGAACTACTAAGAGTTCAACGTTTTACTGAGATAACAGTGTGATCATATGATAAGTATGTTATCTTTTGATAGCAGTGTTATTTTTGCTTTTGCTATCTAAGAAACTCTCTTCCATACGAAATCAGGGGGTGGCAGGTCAAATTCAATTAGTATTTTAGTGTATAATCTGCACTATAGTACATGATTGACGCTTCTAGAGGCGAAATAGGCTATCATGAATTGGCAAAGATAATGGCTTCAAAGGGATATTCAACAGTTAAGCCTGACATAGATCAGGGTGTAGACATGTTGGCAGTGAAAGATAATGAAATAGCACTTATTCAAATAAAGACAGTTATTTACACGGATGGTAATACTAAAAAGAATATAACAGCATCCGGTAGCAAAAATGGTCGCTTGGATGTCCGTTATGAAGGTTTAAACTTGGTTGTGCTTTGTATGGACAAAAAATTGCAGAGATTGTACTCTTTGGTTTTTTCTCCAGAAAATATACCAAGTGTCCAGTGTTTATGGGTTCCTAAGGATTCTGAACAGTTGGATAAGTACTCTGAGTATAAATCAAACTTTAAGGATCTCAAATTTAGCTCATTTGGAGGTTCAAATATGGCTTTAACTGATTTCTAGACCAGGTCATAATCTTTGTTTTAGACTTCTCTAAAGTTAATTCTTAGCGAACAATGAACCTCTTTTAAACTGGTTTACCAGTGGGTTACAACTCTTGTTTCGAAAACTTTCTGACGGATATTGATTCTAATTTAGCTAGAAAAATTACTTTGTTCTCAATAAACTATTCTAAACTCTTTTCGAATTTACTCGAATCTTTTGTATACTTCTTTGAATGTGTTCGATCTATATAGAACTTCTCGACCCCCTGATTTCATGTGGAACTTTGGGTTGTTGCTACTCCTCAGAGCCTCTACGATACATTAAAAACATTAGTATTTCCTAACTAACTTAGTGAGCGGACACGGAGATCACGGTCATTCAGATCATGGACCTTCTCGAAACAAGAAAATGCTCGCCAACTTCATATCAACACTAATCGTCGGATTCTTCAGAACACTGATCTCAATCTTCGGCACAATCTTCGGAATACTGTCCAGGATGGCCTAAATAGTTCAACTAATGAGAAGTCTTATTGGTTTTCTAGTTCGATTACCTCGATAGAGATAAGGAAGACCTTTCTCAGTTCGATGGAGAAGTAGAAGAAATTATCAGAGATAAAAATGAGGGAGTAGAGTATAAAGGAACAAGTCACGAAGACTACAAAGAAACATAAGATGTAAAACATTTGTGAAGTATCTGTGTTACATGTGGTTTTGAATGGGTTCGATAAATGTTAGAGTACCGGATGACCAGAAAAAACAGATAGAAGAAACAGCTGAGAAAGAGAACTATCCTTCTCCCTCTGAGTGGGTGCGAGAGGCTATAAGAGAGAAACTGAAACGAGAGACAAAACTATACCCTAAAGAAGTTGAAAGGATTTTGGAAGTCTGGGAGAAAGAAAAGAAGGGAGAGCTTGAGACTACTCCAGCAGATGAAGTCTGGGAAAATCTAGGGATCAAGGAATGAACATTGACTTCGTTGAAGGAGCAGAAAAAGAGCTTAAAGAGTTAGAGAAAGAACAACTAAAGGTTATTAAAGAAAAGATTGAGGAACTCAAAGACGATCCAACAAACCATGCTGACGCCAAACTAATCCAGATTAAAGGAAGAGACATATACAGGTTAGAAATAAAAGAAGAAAGAATGGGCAAAAACGACCACATAGCCATATATGATATAGAAAATGGCAACATAAGGATTTACAGCATATTCTACAGAGAACCTGGTTATCCTGAGGAAGAAATATCTGACAGATTTTAACCATGCCAAGAGAAAACTGAGATTCTCATTCCTGTCATCCATATGTAAAAATCCATATAATATTCTGTTCAGCAATATTGATTATGTCGGAACTACCTCACAGAAAAGCATTTGAACAATTCGCAGAACAAGCACAGAAAGAACTAGGCGATTCACTGGATAAACTGTTCCTGTATGGTAGCGTGGCCTGTGATCAACAGACAGAGCAGTCAGATGTAGATATTCTCGCAGTGGTTGAGGTCACTGATCAAAAGGAAAAACTCCGAGACATAGCTTTTGAAATAGGTATTCAGTACGGCATATCTTTCTCACCTATAGTAAAGACTGAAAAAGAATACGAAGAAATGAAGAACACGGTATACGGACGAGAGGTCAGATCGACCGGTGAACTATATGTCTGAATCTGAGAAATTTATGGATTTAGCTGAAGAGTCACTAAATGACCTCAAAAGAGTTAAAGGAATATCAGATAGGATGTACTGGAACTCGCTTTACTATTCTATCTTCTATGCAGCTAAATCTGTCTTACTAAGCAAAGGTTTCGAACCTAAGACTCACGAAGGTGTTGACAGCCTAGTAGGCAAAGTTCTCTACAAGGATGAAAATCTAATAGAAAGTGAAGATGCCAAGTTCTTTTCCAGAATAAAAACAGCAAGGGAGGAAATAGACTACGATCCTGATGCAAAAATAGAATACGATAAACTCGATATGAGAGACAATGCCGAAAAATTCATTCAAGAAATGAAAGAGATAACAAGCTCATAAACAGATATTACAATGGAAATTAAACAAAACACCGTCTTCGTATACACACTATCCAGCAGGAAAAACATGGTTCAACAATGCCTCAGAAGCATAGCCACACTCAAACAACATGTAGAACCGGAGAAAATCAAGATATTCTACACTCCACCATACGACAAAGAAGACGAAGAAGCTTTGAAGGATACTGGGGCAGAAATAATCAAAAAAGAGAACCAGACGGAAGCATTCAATGTCTCCAGAAGTTTACCAGAAAGCCACTACGGTGAGAAAATCAACCTTTGTTCTCTAGAGTCGGAGAATGTCGTATTTCTGGACTGCGATACAGTAATAGGCAACGATATATGGGAAGTAATAGAAGGAGACTTCGAGTTCAAGGCCCGACCCGGTTCAGCCGATCTGGAGAACTGGGAAGACCTGTTCGAGGAACACGGTGAGGAATACATGGACTGGATGCCGAACGCAGGGTTCTTGATATTCAAGAACGGTCTCCATCAGGAAATACAGGATAAATGGGTCAGATATGTGAACTCTGATCTTGAAAGCCAGGGCAAGGTCAACCATCACGAACAGTACGCTTTAGCACTAGCTGTTTCAGGACATCACACTCAGCCCATGACTAAGAAAGAACATGTATTCGAATGGAACAACGAGAAAATCCCGGACGCAAATATATATCACATAGAACAAGCAGCCGGCAGCTCAATAGTAAATGTCGCTAAGAACTACTTGAAGAAGCTGAAACCATGACAAAAATCATTCTAGGTTCTAGGCACAGTGGGCACGCAACAGCAACGCCAGCAGTCAAAGCTAGGATAGAGGAAGAAATAGAAGATCCAGAGTATATCGTGGTTACAGATCGAGACGATGAATATGACTACGATTTTGCACAAAAAGTTTACAGAGCACCTAGCTGGAGACCTACAGGCGGAAAGTTCTACAGGCCTATAAGGGCTTTGAAGAACTTCTATCGAAGCTGGAAAATACTTAAGAAAGAGAAACCAGAGAAAGTAGCAGTTTACGGAGCCAACACCTCTTTTCCGATCGGTTTAATAGCTGCTCTAAAAAGGATAGAAGTTATAGCAGTAGAAGCAGAAAACAGGACAAAACAGCCTAGCCTGACACCAAAAATCCTCAGCAGATTCTCATCTGTCAGAGTCTGGGTTTCACAAGACGAACTACTTGACAAGTATCACACTGACAAAGTTGAGAACAAGCAGATAATACAGTACAGGGACTTTTCAGAACATGAATCCGATGAAAAAGACAATGAACTGCTTGTCATACCCTCCAGCAACGACCCGGAACTACAGGAAAAATACTGGAAGGACATATCACATGAAGAGTTCCTTGACCTTATGGGTAGGACTGAGACAGTTGTAACTCGTGGAGGAATGGCTTCTTACGAAGCAGCAAACCTTGCAGAAAAAGTCTTGGTAAGACCATCGGATCATGCAGGAGGACACCAGGAAAACTTCGCAGAATGGCTGTCAGAAAAGTATGAGAATGTTAAGGTTGTGGCTGATAAATCTTTCAAGGATTTGATTGAGAAATTTGAGAAATAATACTTTCTAAATTTTGGCAGGGTTAGAGTAGGAACAGTTTAAACTTTAGTAGGGTTAAAACCTGCTTGGCATGATTCTTATATCGGGTTATAACTGCTGTGAAATTAGCCTAAGATTTAAATGTTTTACAGTTTAACTGTTAAACTATGAGTGAGGATATAGTGAAGATGTCGCCCAAGGGTCAGCTCGTTGTACCTAAGGATATCCGTGACAAGGCTGATTTCAGCCCTTCTGATCGCTTCATAGCAGTCCAGGTTGAAGATGGTGTGATGTTCAAGAAAATCAGCTTTGATGTTAAAGAGGAGTATGAGAAACTGAGCAACAAAGTCCAGGAAAGATTCCAGGAAGAAGGTTTAGAGAAAGAAGAGATTGAGGACGCGATAGAATGGGCGAGAAAGTAGTTTTAGACACAAATGTCTTGATTTCAGCTATTGGTTGGGACGCCAAACCAGAAGAATGCCTAGAACTAGCTCTCGGAGAAGAAATAGATGCTTTTGCCACACAGTCAATGATTGATGAGGTATCAGAAGTCCTGGAATACGACAAGTTTGACTTTTCGGAAAAAGAGCAGCAAAAGTTCCTGGAAATACTGGTATCTGAATTCCTATTCATCAGTTCAGAAGAGTCTATAGATAAATCACAAGATCCTGAAGACAACAAATTTCTCGAATGCGCAGTATCCGCCAATGCAGACTACATAATTTCCGGAGACTCGGACCTACTAGAACTAAAAGAATACGAAAATATAACAATAGTAAAGCCACAAAAATTCTTAGAATTGAGAGGACAAGAATGACGCAGAAACAAGACATCCACGGAACAGACTGGGACTACCTCATCATCCTAGACGCATGTAGATACGACTACTTCAGAGACAACTATGAGGGCTTTCTAGAGGGCGACCTGAAGAAAGTCAAGAGTAGAGGCTCCGCAACACCAGAATGGCTGTGGAACACTTTCGACGGCAGAAGATATAACTACAACTACATCTCCGCCAACCCATACATCAACGGCCAAGGTCTGTCACTGGGAGATCTTGTCAGCGGTCAAGACCGGGACTGGAGTGCAGCCGACAAATTCACGAACATAGTCGACTCCTGGATACACGACTGGGACGAAGAAATAAACACAGTAAGACCAGAAGACTTCAGGAAGACAGCTGAAGAAAACCTAGATGGTTCAAAGACGATAATACACTTCATACAGCCACACAGACCGTTCATCTCACTAGGAGAAACAGACTTCGACTGGGCGCCAAAAAACAAACTAGAAGACGAAGAAGAATCAACACTGAGGAAAATACTGGATACAACAAGGCCGATCTGGAACCCTTTATTCGAATTAACACCTTACAGATTCCAGACCAAAGTTAAGGAAATACTGGGGCTAGGAAACAACTACGAAAAACTAGCCAGAGAACAAGGCGAAGAACAAGTCAAACAATACTACACAGAAGACCTCAGGCTAGCCTTAGAACAAGTAGAAAAACTAGTAGAACAACTAGAAGGCAAAATAATAGTCACATCAGACCACGGAGAACTACTAGGAGAAGGAGGATGGGGCCACAGCATAGGAAGAAAAGAAAAAGAACTTGTTGAAGTGCCTTGGTTAGAAGTGAAAGGTGCGGTTGATGATTAAGTTCTCCGTAATAGTTCCAACCTATAAGAGAGATGAAAAGCTGGAGAGAGCTCTTGAAAGTATTATATCACAGACCTACACCGACTTTGAGCTGATAGTGGTAGATGACAATCCTGAACAAGAAGATAAAGAGAAGGTTAAAGAGATAGTTGAAAGTCTTGACAAGGATATTGACCTGGAAAGACACATTAACGACAATGCGCAAGGTGTTTCATCTGCCAGAAACCTCGGCATACAAAATGCTTCTGGAAAATATATTGCTTTCCTAGATGACGATGATGAATGGAAACCAGAAAAGCTAGAGAAAGAAGCAGAAGATTTCAAGCAAAACAATTACGATGCAGTATACTCAGCTATAGAGGCGTACAGAGACGGAGAGGTTCAAGATATCGTAAGGAAGGAAGAAAAGCTAGGTCTTGAACAGATACTTGAAAGAGACAAAATAGGTTCGCCCTCCAAAGTTTCAGTTAAGAAAGAGGTTCTAGAAGAAATAAACGGTTTTGATGAAGATATTCCAAGTGGAGAAGACTGGGACCTATGGATAAGACTGATAGAAAACGAAGCAGAGTTCGGCTATATCAATGAACCTCTAGTTCGTTATCATCAAAGCGACGACTCCAAAAGCAGCCAGGTGGACGTAGCAACAGAAGGACGAGAAAAGATAACAGAAAAACACTCAGATCTACTAGAAAAAGCCGGATCAAAAGTAAAGGCCCGGCACCACCTTAACAGAGCCAAGAAACAGTACACTCTGAGAGATAACAGAGGAACTGAAAAACACTTGTCTAAAACTATCAGAAATAACTCTCTAGAGCTAGAGGCTTATGCTTTATTTGTTCTATATCTTTTCAGGAGACTGACAGGTAAAGATCTCATAAATATAGCTGTGAAGGTCAAAAGGGTTTTCAAATGAATATAGTTCTCTTAGTTGTCGATACCTGGAGAAAGAAAGATTTTGTAAAAGATAATTCGATAGCTCCATTCCTATCTGAGAAATCGGAAGAAGGTCTTCATTTGGAAAACTACTACGCTAACTCTCCCTGGACTGTGCCAGCGCACGCATCACTTTTCTCAGGGAAGCTATCCTCAGAACATGGAACAACGACAGAAAACACCTATTTCAGCGAAGAGAACATGTTGACATCGATGCTTGTGTCAAAAGGATTTAGTACCTCTGCCTTCACAGAGAACCATTTGATAACAGAGGAAACAGGGTTCAGCGAGGGATTCCAGCAGTTTGTACAGACAACTGAAGACCTCGGAGGAGATACTTGGAAAGAGATCTGGCAGAAAGACGACGAATTCTCCGGCAGAAAAGAAAAATACAGCTACTTCTTCAAGAAGACTATAAAGAAACGAGATATTGATTCAGCTAAAAGTTTCTTCCGACACATAACCGATAAGTTCACCTCAAGAGAAGCAGACCACAACTCGGGGAAAACAGTAAGAACTCTAGAAGAAGCGAACAAGAAACTCAAATCCGAGAAAGATGAATTCGTATTCGCCAACATCATGCCGGTACACTCGCCTTACACATTTGACGAAGAAGACAGGGAGTCATATCTATCCGATTATTCTGAAGAAGAGGTACTAGACGCCTCACAGACTAAGGTCCTCGAAGATTACCTGCCGGAAGGATTCTCGGACACCAAGCTCGATATACGACAGAAAGCATACAAGGCCTCGATAAGATATGCCGACAGAAAAATAAGAAACTTCTACAGAGAAGCTCCAGAGAATACAGTCTTCATTGTTCTTGGTGATCATGGAGAACTGATAGGAGAATACGAAAAGCAAGGAACCAAGCTAATAGGCCACCACCTCGGCACCTACAAAGAACTCGTAGAAGTACCTTGCATCATCTTCAGCAAAGGTAGAGAACTAGACTTGGAGATTGATGAAAGAGGTCTCTACAGCCACACAGAAATGATAGACATAATTCACGGCCTCATTCAAGACAGCGAGGTAGAATCCCGGGAAATACTTAACTCAGAATACTTCGGCAGAAAAGGGTTCGTCCAACAATTTGGAAGAAAAATACCGGAAGGATGCGAACAAATCTACAACCGCAAAAGCTTCTCTTTAATTAATTCAGAAATAAAATATGACCTAACCACAGAAGGTGAATACGTCTGGAAATCAGAGGTCTTAACAGAAAACGAAAAAATGGATCTGGATAAAGCCACTGAATTGAAAAGCAAAGCAAAAGTACTGTATGAATGGAGAGTTGAATAGTAAAAATGAAAGATTCAGAAGGAGTTGTCTATATAGTCACTGAAGAAAACTACTTTAGAGAATTTGAAAAATCAGCTAAGCAGCTGAAAAAGACAAATGATGTGCCTATAACTCTAATAACTTTAGAAGAGAAGCAGTATGACTTTATTGATGAAAATATAGTTGTTGATGATCCCGGGAAAGGAAGCGATAAGATTTACTTATTGGAAAAAACACCTTATGATAGAACACTATACCTTGATACTGACACCTATGTAGTAGACGAGATCAATGAACTCTTTGATGTGCTAAATCAATTTGAGCTAGCGATTAGAAGAGCGCCTCAGAGAGCATCAGAAGAGATGGAGGATGTTCCACCAACATTTTCGGAACTAAATACGGGAGTGATAAGCTACCGTAAGACGGACGACGTTCAACAGCTCTTCGATGACTGGAAAGAACTATATGAAGACCGGTCATACGAAAGCCACAGAGACCAACCAGTATTCAGGAAAGCCCTATATTACTCCGATGTAGACTTTACAACAATACCCTCTGAATACAACTGCAGATTCGGAATACCAGGATACCTCTACAACGAGGCAAAAATACTACACGGAAGACTAGACAAATTTGATACAATAGGGTACAGATTCACAGTAATGCCAGAAAAAGCTCAAAAACAACTCAACAATAAAACAAGTTCAAGAGTCCATTATCTCAAAAGAAATAATCTAAAAATCAAAAAAATCAACCCAAGGTCTTGGGATAAACTATATTCCGCGCTAAAGTGGTATGGTATAAAAGAAACTATTGAAAGAACAATTGAGAAAATTAAAGGTTTGAAAAAATGAAGATACTATATATTCTCGGTAACTTCCCAAAAGTTTCAGAGACCTTTATTCTAAATGAAATTTATCAGTTAGAGAAGAGAGGTCATCGGATAAAAATTATTGCCTTCAATAATCCCGAAGAGGATATTGAACACGATGAACTGTCTAACATAGCAGCAGAAGTTCATTATATAGATTCTATAAGAAAGAAGAGTATCTATAAAGCTCTACCTACAACTAAAAAAGATGTAAAGGCGCTAGTTAGCTTGCCAAAAACGGAAACGATGATTAAAGAGAAGATAAAGAATCTCTATCGTACCAAACAGATGAGCAAAATTTTGGATGGCTCAGATTATGATCCAGACATTTTAATGACTCATTTTGCCCATAACAATAAATATTCTGTAGAACACCTTTCTTCGATTTATTCTGTACCTTGGGTTATTGAGGTACACGCCGCAGATATATTCAAGAAGGGAAGAAAAGAACAAGGCAGCAAATTACTACGATATCCTCAAAAGATAGTCACAGTTTCAGAGTACAACAGAAACTATCTCAGAGAAGAATTCTCGCTTGAAAAATCTATTGATATAGTGCCCGTATCTATAAGACCTGAAAAGTTCGAACCTAAAGGCCTTAAAGAGAAAAACAAGATAGTCTCTGTAGGCCGGCTTGTAGAGAAAAAAGGATTCAAATATGGAATAAAGGCCTTCGCAGAGTTGAAAGAAGACTATCCAGAACTCGAGTACACTATTATTGGAGAGGGAGAACTCGAAAACGAACTCAAACAACTATCGGAGGAGCTTGGAGTAAGAGAGGATATCAACTTCATGGGCTATATCTCCGACCAAGAACTAAAGAAACAGATAGAAGAAGCAAAGGCCTTCATCCTCCCATGCGTAGAAGCAGAGAGCGGTGATCTCGACGCTATGCCGATGGTTCTCAAAGAAGCAATGGCTTTAGAAACACCTTCTGTATCAACCACTGTATCAGCCATACCGGAACTGATAGAAGACGGAAAAGATGGTCTCTTGGCAGAGCCAAAGAACCCTGAAGTACTAAGCGAGAAACTCTCCAAACTTATACAGTCAAAAGAGACAAGAGAGGAAATGGGTGGAGAGGCTCGAAGAAAAATAGTTGAGGACTATGATATTGCCAAAAATATTGAGGTTATAGAGGAGAGCTTCAGAAAAACTATAACCTAGCGTCCTGAATCTCCAAGATCTTATCATAGAAGTCCGTAATCTTAGGAACTTCCTCTCCAAATAACTCTCTATTGGAACTGTAGAAAGCATTTTCGTTATGCCCATTCTCCGTAGGCAAACCATGATCGGACATAAAAATAATTGTATCGTAGTCTTCGGAGAAGTATTCTAAGATTTCCTCGGCTAGGTCATCTGTATCTTTGTATAACTCTTCCAGTTTATTTTCATCGTAAGTCGATAAATTAGGATCTCCATAACAGTGCTGATGCATGTCAGGCCTGAATATATGAACCATCAGGAAGTCGTGCCATTTATTCACTGGTCTAAAAATCTCGTTCTTTCGTCTGGTATGTTCATGTGCGTCCCAAAAGTAACCCCAAGGCCTTTTCTCCATGCTTAAGTCTCTGAGATCTCTTCCTGTTCCGTGTTTAGTCCAGAATGGACTTGGGTTATATCCAGGAACGTACATGGCTTTAGAATTCTCTATTTCTTCGAATATGCTATCGCCCTCTAGATCTCTTTTATCGAATTGTCTATCGCCTTGTTTGGCAATATCTCTTAAAATCTGTTTAACAGTATATCCGCCTCTAACTTTTTGAGCGACTTTGCTTGGTATTAAAGAAGGAAGCCAGTGTTCTTCTTTCTTTAAACCTTTTATCCCGTGTTCTTCTCTTGTTTTGCCGGTTATGAAAGAAGCAAATAGTTCTGAAGTCTTTATACTTGACATTCCAGTCTTGTTATCTATAGAGCCGTATTCTTCCTGCTTCACATGCTCTAAATCAAACTCCTCTATCAGTTCTTTGTCAAGACCGTCAAAAGCGATTACTAGTACAGAGTTTTCGCTCATGGCCATGTAATACCCTCTCTGTTTTCTTCATCTACATCGTAGCTCATTCTGCGACCTTCAAGCAGTAAGGCTTTGTTCATGGTCTGTAGGTCTCCACGATCGATGGCGTTGAATTCGTCCCAGTCTGTTACTATGAGACCTGCGTCTGTATCTTCCAGAGCTTCTTCGTAGCTGGAGGTGTATTCTACATCCGGATGTTTTTCTTTCATGTTTTCGATCGCTTTTGGATCATAGGCCTTGATTTGTGCTCCGAGTTCTTTCAGTTCTGAGATGATATCGATTGCTGGACTTTGTCTGATATCATCAGTCCCAGGCTTAAATGAGAGGCCTAATACTGCGATCTTCTTTCCTGAGAGGTCAGGGTAGTGGTCTTCGAGCTGTTCGACTAGTTTGGTTTTCTGGTCTTCGTTGACGGAGATTGTATCTTCAAGTATACGTGGTTCTTCTCCTTGATCTTCCATAAATGAAGCAAGTGCTCTCACATCTTTTGGGAAACAACTCCCGCCGAAGCCGGCCCCCGAGTCTAGGAAGTCTCTTTTGACTCTGTGATCCATTCCAACTCCGTCTGCTACTTCGTAGACATCTATACCAAGTTCTTTACACAGGTTGCCGATCTCGTTGATAAATGAAATTTTAGTTGCTAGCAGAGAGTTGGAAGCATATTTAATCAGTTCGGCCGCCTTCAGAGAAGTTCTCATAATTGGTGCATCAAATTCCGAGTATACTTTCTCCAGTGTGTCTCCGGATTTCTCATCTAGTTCGCCGATTACTATTCTGTCTGGTTCTAGGAAGTCGTTTAGTGCGGTTCCTTCTCTCAGGAATTCCGGGTTCATGCATACCCCGAAGTCTTCACCGGCTTTTTTGCCGGAAACTACTTCTAGTATAGGGATTATTTCTTCTTCGGTCGTTGTAGGAACTACAGTAGATTTAACGACGAATACGTGGTATCCGTCTTTTTCCTTTATTCCTTCTGCTGCGTCTTCAGCAGCCTGTTTAATATACTCTAGATTTATGCTTCCATCATTGTTCATCGGCGTTCCGACAGCCAGAAAAGTAATATCTGAGTCGGCTACAGCTTCAGCAGTGTTTGTAGTAGCAGAAAGTTTTCCTTGAGAAACCATCTCTTCAAGTAATTCTGGAAGATCTTCTTCGTAGATTGGACAGTCTCCATTGTTGATCTTCTCTACTTTTTCTTCGTCTATATCTATACATGTGACTTGGTTTCCTCTGGATGCCAATCCTGTTCCTGCCGGCAAACCGACATAGCCTGTTCCTACGACTGAGATGTGCATACTTTTTGTTTGCCGAGATAAGGATAAAAGATATCGGTAATATGTGGTATTATCATGAAAGGATTGATTCCGGCAGCTGGGAAAGGCACTAGAATGGAGCCGTTCACGAACGCTTATCCGAAGGAACTTCTTCCTGTAGGGGAAAAAGCAGTGATCGAACACTGTATTGAGGATATGAAGGAAGCAGGTATTGAAGAAATTGTAATTGTGGTTGGCTGGAAACAGCACGCAATCCTAGACTACTTAGGATCTGGTGATGATTACGGCGTACAGTTGACTTATGTGGTTCAGGATGACAGAAATGGTCTAGCTGGAGCAGTAAAAGCTGGAGAACATGTAATCAATGATGAACATTTTGCAGTGGTTCTGGGAGACAACTATGTTGATGATAAGAAGGCTATGAATGAGCTGGTCAAGTTCCACAAACACAACAGCATGGACGCAACCATCGGAGCTTTCAAGCCAGATGATGTGACTTCTTATGGCGTCCTAGAACCTGGAGATGATAACTTGGTGGAGGGAATGGTTGAGAAGCCGTCTGCTGATGAAGCACCTTCTGATCTGTGTATCTCAGGTATGTATGTCTTCGGACCTCAAATCTTCGAGGCTATAGATAATATAGAGAAGGGTAAAGGCGATGAGTACCAATTAACCGACGCAATAGACTTGATGAGAGAAAATGGTTACAAAGTGGGATATGATGAAATCCAAGGTTCACGAATAGATGTTGGAACTCCAGAAAGACTGAGAGAAGCCAACAGAGAGTATGATTTAAGGGATTAAATTCTTCTCTCTATGGTTGCCAGTATTTTTTTAACCTTATCTTTTGTTCCTGTGATCTCTCCTATCCTGAGAAATACTTCTTTTTCTTCTTCTCCAAGTCCTATTGTTTTGAGGAATAGGAGGATGTAGGTTGTAATGTAGGTTGTTCCTGCTGGGATCAGGAACCAGTATGGTGTGTTTGTGAAGAGTATTGTGTCTAGTGTTATTATGATTGATAGTGGTATTAGTCCGGTTAGTACTATTTTTGAGATTTTTTTGTGGGGTATGCTGTTTATTCCTTCTTTTTTCCGGACTTCGATGTACATTAATACGTTGGTTAGTATGGTGGAGGTTGCTGTGGCGATTGCTGCTCCAGCTATTCCGTATGGAGGTATTAGTATGATGTTGAGTATGATGTTGAGTGTTAGTGCTGCTGTGTTGTTGTATAGTATGTATTTTGTGTGTCCTTCTGATTGGAGGAGGCTTCCTACTCTGCCTACTAGGGCGTCTATTAGGTATCCTGTTGCTAGAATTGAGAGTGCTATTGAGGCTTGTGTGTATTCTGATCCCCAGAGTATTTGCAGTATTTTGTCTGAGAATAGGAGCATTAT
Organism: Candidatus Nanohalobium constans; assembly: GCF_009617975.1. Classification (NCBI taxonomy): domain Archaea; kingdom Nanobdellati; phylum Candidatus Nanohalarchaeota; class Candidatus Nanohalobia; order Candidatus Nanohalobiales; family Candidatus Nanohalobiaceae; genus Candidatus Nanohalobium; species Candidatus Nanohalobium constans. The sequence continues at coordinate 959,866 of NZ_CP040089.1, read as the reverse complement.
GAGGAAGGTAGGGAATACAAGTGAGAAAACCCAGTATGTGGCTCTTTGTATGGAGCTCTCTACGCTTTCTTTGTCTCTTTCCTTTAGCTCGGAGAATGAAGTGATTGCCAGGCTTCCAATTGCTTTGTGAGGCAGAAGTATCAGTATGGCGGTAGGCAGGGCTGCGTTGTACAGTCCTACTTCAAGGTCTTCCATGAAGTATTGTAGCAGTCCTGTGTCTGCCCAGCCGAGCAGTGTTCCTATTATTCCTGAGAGTAGCAGTGGGGTGGAAAATCTGAGCAGCTTTTTTCGGTGATAGGAGGGTTTAGTCTTGGAGAAAAGTATTGGACCTACTTTTTTCTCCATAAAGTAGAAACCGAGAATGGCAGCAACTACGGTTCCCAGTAACCAGCCATAAGCAGCACTCACTACTTTAAAACCCATTAAAAGAAGTATCAGGGTTGTCCCAAGCTGAACAATGTTTTGAAATATCCTGACTGTCCCGGTCTTGTAAATTATCTTGTTGAATCCCAGTGTTGTATCGAAGAAGAGTCTGGAAAGGGTTCCTGCAGGTATAGTGAACGATAGAATCTTTATGAGAGGAACTAGTTTCGGGTTTTCAAAAATAGTTACAGCGATGAACTCTGCTCCGAAGAACACTGCCAGGAAAATGATTATAGATACAGGAACGGTTAACTGGAGTGCACTGATAACTATGCCCTTAATACTTGCAAAATCATCTCTACTTCTGAATTCTGGTATAAACTTCTTCAAACCTGAGCCCAGAGCCAGGTAGGCGACAGTGCTTGCAATACCGACAACCATCAAAGCAGTTGACAACTGACCGTACGCCTCAGGACCAACAAAACGGGCAATTGAAACCCGGTAAAGATAAGTCAATACCTTGGAAATACCCATCCCTATCGCAGTCACGCCAGCACCCTTTGCCAGTGCGTTCAATGCTTTTTGATCGGCATCTCCCATACCTGAAGTTTGAAGATAAGAACTGTTTAAACTTCACCAACCACTTATTAACCAATATGCATAAGTTATGCATTATGCCGAGGAAGACTATTTCTTTGCCTGAGGATTTGGCAGAGTTTGTCGATGAGAATCACATCAATCTATCAAGATTCGTACAAGACAAGCTTAGAGAACTGGCTGATTCAGAGAACCAGCAAGAGGAGCTTGACGATGATCAGGCAAAGGAGATCGCGGATAAACTGAGACAATTAGGATATCTAGAATAAACAGAGTTGATACTATCTATGGAAGCACCTGTAACACGAGACGAAATTGAGAACGCACCGATAAAAGCTAAAATCAGAGCAGGAGAAGAAGTCGTCAAACAAGCACTAGAAGAATACGACACCGACAATGTAGTAATCGGATTCACAGGGGGGAAAGACTCCACACTGACAGCATGGCTTGTCAAAAGAGTCTGCGAAGAACACGGCTTCGACAAACCCAAGTTCATGTTCGTAGACCACGGACAACACTTCGACGAACTCGAAGACTATGTCGAAAGACTAGCCGACAACTGGGGATTCGAAGTAATGACGGCCAAAAACGAAGACCTAATAGAAAAAGCAGACCAACCAGGAGACAAAGTACCTGTGGCAGAACTCAACGACAGAAATCAGGAAGCAGCTGAAGAAGTAGGAGACTACGAAGAAGTACCATGGCTCATGGATACAGAAGCAGGAAACCACCTTCTCAAAACAGTTCCAATGCACGAACTGCTTGAAAACCACAATATTGAAGCAGTGATCAACGGAGTAAGATGGGACGAACACGAAAGTAGAGGTGACGAAGACTTCTACAGTCCAAGAAGCGACCCAGACCACATCAGAGTACACCCCATCCTACAACTAGACGAAAGAGATGTATGGGATGTATCCTGGTTCCACATGGTGCCAGACATCACAGGAGTAGAAATCAACAGCTACCCGGAAACAGAAGAAGATCTGCCGGAAGGACTCAACAAAGACGATGTACCGATTTCACCAAAGTACTGGGCAGGATTCAGAAGCCTAGGAAGCGAAGTATCCACAGACAAAAGCGATGAAATCCCTGCATGGCTACAAGATGTAGAAAACACCAAAGAAAGAGCAGGAAGAGCCCAAAACAAAGACGACAAGGAGATTATGGATAAATTGAGAAAATTGGGGTACATGGCCGTTCCTATTGCGGCAGCAGGGTCTAAAGTTCCTTTGATGGCTTCGGGAACATTCTAAATAGCTAAACTTTTTTATTCTCTTTTTTCTAATTTGATTTATGTCTAAGGTAAGCGCTGAAGAGCTTTACAGGTTATACCACGATGAGGATTTGAGTCAAAGACAGATTGGTGAAAAATTAGGAGTTACACAGTCTTCTGTCTCTAAATGGATGAGCGAATATGATATTAAGTCGGATATCGCTGACCCGTGGTCAGAAGAAGAAAAGCGGATATTGAGGGAAAATTATCCTGGAGATAAATCCGAGATTTCAGAATTACTTCCAGAGAGAAGTTGGAATGCCATAAAGCTCAAGGCAATGGATCTAGGTTTAGCAAGAAACCAAGAAGAATACAGGAATAGTGAAGAGGTCGCTGAGAAATGCAGAAAACTTGCCGAAGAAAATGAAATTGATGTCAAATTCGGGCAAACTGAATCTTTATCTTATATTCTAGGAGTTATTGATGGAGATGGATTTCATGATAATAACGGCACAATAGGGCTTGAAGTCAAAGATTCAGAATTTGCTGAAAAATTTGTAGAAAACCTGAAAGCCTTAGGTCTAAATCCTAATACAGGACAGAAAGAAGGCAAAGACGCTGTTTGGGCATCATCACAAGTACTTGCTGAATGGCTACAAAATTTGGAAAATAAAGTGGATTGGCTTTTTGAAGAAGGGAAGGCCTGGAAATATATCGAAGGACAATACGATTCAGATGGAAATCTTCATCCTTGCGGGTCGCCCAGAATCTGCTCCTATGATGAACAAGAGAAGAAAATGGTGCAGCAAATACTTCAAAATCTCAATGTAGAATGTAACATACAGCAAAATAATGTATGGGTAGCAAAATCAAGTTCAAACAGATTTTTCGATAATGTAAATCCTGTCTTGGATAGAAGAAAGCAATAATGAATTCCAGCTCTTTATTCTAACTTTTTTGCTCTTTCTTTATCTTTTAGGTGTTTGTCTCCTGTAATTAATTCTAGGTCGTTTTTTCTGGCGGTTGACAGTATTATTGCATCCATTAGTCCGAAGTCTGAGAATTTTTCTCTTTCTTGCTGTTTTATTTTTCCTGCATTTCCGCATATTTCGGGCGTTAAAGTCACTACTTCTGTTTTAGACTCTACAAAGCCTCTAATTTCGCTCCATTTATTGTCTGATTTTAGGTTTCCTGACTGGTAATTGTCAGACATTTCCGCTAAGGATACTATTGAGGTGTAACACTTCGCTTCCTCTATTTTCTGGTAAATTTCTTTCCCTTTCTCGCTTCCGATGTAGAACTCTATCCACGCCCATGTGTCAAGCAAGTATTCACTCATATCTATCGGCTCTGTCGTCGTGATCTCTAATCTCTTCTTTGTCTTCAATTTCCATGGAGCCGAACATCTCTTCGGATGAAGGTATGTCCAGTTTCTCCTCTGCAATATTATCCAGAAGTTCGTCAAAAGAGCTGATTTTTTCTTTCTCCTTCAACTTCTTCAACTTTCTATGGGTATCTTCGCTGATAGTAACAGTAGTCATAATGACTAATTACTCATTACCAATTAAAAGAATAGGCGTTTCCCCCCCTTATTGGTAAGATTTTTAAATTTTGACAAATATTCTTGTTTTATGACTACTACTGCAGATAATGGTAGAGTATACATTCCCAAGGAGATGAGGGAGAAGTTCGGTGAGAAGTTCCATATTATAGATAGAGGGGATAAGATAATGCTGGTCCCTGTCTCTGATGATCCTCTTGAGGCACTAAGAGAAGAGTTTGAAGGCACTGATAAGTCTGTAGAAGAGCTTAAGAAAGGTGCTTTAGAGACTGCTATGGAAGAGGCAGGCCGATAGAATGTATGCTGAGACAGATTTTGTACTGGCACTACTGAAAGATGATGACTGGCTGCAGGAAAATGCCAGAGAAATTTACAAGAAAAATGATGATCTTTGGACTTCCCGCTACACCCTGATTGAACTTATGTTGATCGCATACAGGGAAAATATGAATGTGTTGAGGGTAGTAGCTGAAGCAATAGAGTTGATTGATGTAAAAGGAGAGATTAAAGAGGTAGAAGCCGCAGCAAGCTATGTAGAGGAGGAAGACTTCACTCCTTTCGATGCACTACATCTCGTAGCATCTGGAGAAGAAAAGATAGTTTCCAGCGACAAAGATTACAGAGAATACTCTGAGACTAGAGAACTTGAAGATTAGCTAATTTCCTCTTCTGAAGTGCCTTTGACTGACTTGCCTTAAATCAGGAGTTCTCGAACAGTTTTCCGCACTGATTCAGCGGAATTTTTCTCTGGATTCCAGCCTTCCGACTTCAATTTTTCAATACTCAATCTCATTTCTGGTACATCGCCCTCCCAGCCTTTCTCTCCGCCAGTGTATTCGTAATCCGGGCTTAGGTCTAGTTCGTCTGCTACTATGTCGGCTATTCCATCTACATCGATGGAGTCCTCTGAACCGATGTTGAAAACGGTTTTATCTGACTTCCGGGCAGCGAGTATCCCTTCTACCGTGTCTTCGACATGCAGATAACTTTTCCTCTGTTTTCCGTTGCCTAGTATCACTAGTTTTTCTGGATTGTCTTTCAGTTTGTGGATGAAGTCGTATATTACTCCTTTCTGGTTTCTGCCGCCGACAATATTTGCCAGTCTAACGATAGTTAGATCTATGTCGAAGATCTGCTGGTAGACTTGGCACATGTGCTCTCCTCCGCATTTTGTGGCGCCGTACATCGATATAGGGCTCATGTTAGCGTCTTCAGGAGTTGGAATTTCGGCATCTTCGCCATATACAACTGAAGAAGAAGCAAAAATAAGTTCTCCAACTTCATATTTCTCGCAGGCTTCCAAAACATTTTTTGTACCTTTCAAATTCTCCTCAAAGTCTTTGTCCCTGTCTTCTGGAAAAGTATTGACTTTAGGGTTGGCTGCAAGATGGAAAACTACATCTATCCCGCTTAGACATGTTAGATCATCTTCTTTGATGTCTATTTTTTCAAAATCTGCTTCTTCGGGCATGTTTTTTTGTTCTCCGGAGGAGAGGTTGTCGATTAGTGTTAGGTCGTGACCTTTTTCGATTAGTTTTTCTGCTAGATGGCTGCCGATGAATCCGGCGCCTCCGGTTACTGCGATTTCCATGCTTTACAGTTATTCTAAACAAATGTAAAATAACTGTTCGATTTACTCTGGTCTCTGAATAGAAAACCTGTTATAGTTTATCGGAGAAAGAATACTGTATGGAGGCAGTTTTCCTGGGACAAAATCAGGCGGGCGAAGAAATCTACAACTGGCTGAACCAGAGAGAAGACACTGATGTCCTCGCACTACTTACAGAGAAAGACCAACTATCGCTGATAGAAAAACTGGAGCCAGAAATAGTTATCTCAGCAGGCTTCGAACACAAAGTACCTAAAGAGATAATCGAAGTCCCTGAAAAAGGAATAATCAATCTCCATCCATCCTTTCTGCCGTATAACAGAGGGGCACATCCGTATATCTGGCCTATAATCGAGGATACTCCTGCCGGCGTATCAATACACCAAATGACAGAAGAAATAGATCACGGTCCGATAATAGACCGAAGAGAGGTGCCGGTATATCCTGACGACACAGGGAAAAGTTTGCATGAAAGATTGATGAGGGAGCAAGTCCAGCAGTTCAAGGAAAACTGGGCTGATATCAAACAAGGAAATATACAGAAAACACAACAAAGCCCTGGAAGAGGCACCACACACTACAAGAAAGACTTGGAAGATGAGAGAAGGATAAAGCTTAATGAAGAAACATCGAAGGAAGATTTCATAGATGAGTTAAGGGCTTTGACCTATCCTCCACATCGTAACGCCTATATAGAGAGAAACGGGAAGAAGTACCACCTAGAACTGGATATAGTTCCGGATGACACAAGGTAGAGAAAACAGCAACTTAATAGCCAGTAGAGTAAAATCCTGTCACAACCAAATTATCGGTCTACATCGGAGGGAGGGGTAAATGGATAGATCTTTCCTAACTAACTCAATAGCTCAGCTATATCTTCTTCTAAAACAGAAAGGGCGTTGTAGACAACTGAGACAGACATTCCTGCCATGAAAAACCCGTAAGCAGGGACAGAAACATTCTCTACGATCACTTTCGAAATCATAAGAGGGATTAACGCAGCCAAGTAGTGCATCATAGATAAGACAACCATAGTGCTCTTAGTATCTTCTATAGCGGAAAAAGTATTCTTGAAAGCGATCAAAGCCAGAAGACCGAAACCTGTCACTGCTCCAGCCCCGTAGGCAGCAGCCTGGATAAAATCAGGCATACCATACTGACCGATCAACATAGCCCCGGAACCCCAAAAAGCAATAGTGAAACCATAAGCACGGGACTCACCTGCTAACAAACTCTGGAGATAATCTCTTTCTCTTCCCACACATCAGACTCTATCAAACACTCCATAAAAATCCTTTCTAAAAACCGGTTCAACAGCTAAAAAAATCACTGCTAAACAAAATCAATTATGCAGATGGAAAAGGCCTTAGTCACAGGAGGAGCAGGATTCATAGGCTCCAACATAGTAGAAAAACTGGTAGAAAAAGATGTAGAAGTCACAGTACTAGACAGCATGTACCTCGGAACTCCTGAAAACCTGGAAAAAATAGAAGACAAAATAGAGTTAATCGAAGGCTCTGTACTAGACGAAGAAAAAATACAGGAAGCCGTCAACGGAGTAGACACTGTTTTCCATCTCGCAGCCAGAAGCTCATCTCCAATGCATAAGGAAGACGCAGCTGAAGGAGCTAGAGTTAACATAGAAGGCTTCGTCAATGTTGCAGAAGCAGCTAAAGAAGAGGAAGTGGAAAAAGTAGTCTATGCATCTACATCTTCCATGTATGGCAGCATCGAACCACCTCATGAAGTTGACTCGGGAGAGTATCCGATGAATCTCTACACAGCTTCTAAAATGTCCCGAGAACTTTATGCCAAGACCTACAGTGTTCAGACTGATGTCCAATTTACCGGACTCAGGTTCTTCTCCGTTTTCGGTCCTCATGAGAAGGCGAAGGGAAAGTATGCCAATGTGGTCACCCAGTTCCTCTGGAAGATGCAGGATGGAGAAAGACCTGTCATATGGGGAGAGGGCGACCAGGAGAGAGACCTCATCTATGTTGAAGATGTGGCAGAGGCCAACATCGCCGCCGCACAGAGAATCGAAGAAGCGGACGGCGAAGTCTTCAATGTCGGTAAAGGAGATCCACAAACCTTCAACCAAGTAGTAGAAAAACTCAACAAAGTTCTTGGAACTGATATTGAGCCGGAGAGGATTGAAAACCCGCGTGACAACTATGTTATGCAACACAACGCCGACATCTCAAGAACTGAAGAAGTCCTTGGATGGAGTCCAGAACACAGCTTTGAAGAAGGACTAAGGAAAACAGTAGAGTTCTACAAGCAAAAATAGTTCGATAAGGAGGTCTCCATACCTCCTAACTCTCCGTAAAACTGTGACGGAATAAAGAGTGAAATTTATGGAGATAAAATATATGGCAAAACACTTTTTTTGTTTAAGCCCATTTTATGTCTATATGAAGCAGCAAATTATTGAGGGAACGACATACGGAGTTCTCACAGCATCTACCGCTTATATAACGGTTAACTTCATGGGTTATAACCCGGTGACGCTTTCAGCACTACTCTATCTATACATAATCTCAGCAATTCTCATAACTGCAAAACCAGAAATTCCTGAAGTATCGCTCCCTCTCTTGAAGAGAATAGTGGTTGTAGCTGAAGGAGAAGAGATGAAGCTGAAGAAACTGGTTACGGGAGAAGAATACAAAGTAAATGGGGAAGTAGAGAAACTTTAATACTCTAAACTTACTATTTCTTTCTCTCCAGCGTTATAAACCTTTACTAAGGCATTACTGTAAATATTCACGTCTTTAAAAACAGTATTGTCTCCGAAATTTTCCATCCTGCCTTCGTCACCTGCAAAGAAGGTCTTAGTCTCACCAGGCTCCAGCTTGCCGGTTAAGTTCATGTATTCCATACTATCTCCACTGATAGAAACTGCTTTCCAACCAGAAATATCAACTGCCTCCTCCTCGTTATTCGTCAAATTCAAATGCTCTGTCTCTGAATTATCCTCAACCGAAGCACTGACATCCGGAAGCATTTCCTGAACCACGACACTATGCTTCTCACTTAACTCCGAAGACCTTTGACTCATCTCATCCATCAAGTTCTCCCTAACCTCTTCAGCCTCATCTCTAGAACCGCTGTTCCCAGAAAACTCGCTGTAATTATCGCCATCTTTCACTCCAAACTCAAAACGACCGTAAGGAGTCTGAACAGTTTTCTCAATAGAATCATTTGTCCTAACTATCTTAACAAAACCTTTAGAAGTCTGAAGCCTCTTCACATCTCTACTAAAACTTTGATTGACCTCAAGTCTCGCATCACTATCCATCAAATCATTAACAACCTTACCTGGCTCAAAATCAACTTCAAAACGATCAGAAAACTTCGAATCGATCACACCCTGCTTATTTTCCTCTCCGCTGATTTCAACATTCTGAGATGCCGCAGGAATGGAAACCAAAATAACGGCTATAACAGCTAAAACAACTGATTCACGATGACTAGTCATAATCCAAACTGTCTCACGTATATATTATAAAACAGGTTCAAAGTTCTTGATAATGCTTGTTAAAAACCTCAAGAACTGCCTTCAAAGTACCGAAAACAACCGGGCCGATAAACAAGCCTGAAGCACCGAAAACATACACACCGCCAATAACGCCGATTAATATCACAGCGGGATGAAGATCGGCACTTTCATCTACAACAAATGGTCTAAGAAAGTTATCAGTAAGATTAACAATTACAACGCCGTAAATAAGCAAAAATATTCCTGCATGAACTTCTCCAAGAGCAACAAGATAAATTCCTGCCGGACCCCAAACCAAGAACGAACCAATCAAAGGGATAAACGAAAGCATAATCATCACAAATGTCCAGAACACAAAGTTTGGAACTCCAGCAACCCACAAACCGATACCGGCAATAGCTCCCTGAGCCAAAGCAACCAACACATGACCCTTAATAACAGCCCAGGTAGTACTGTAGGTCTTAGCGTAAAGACTATCTGCAATATCCTCAGGTAGAGGCATCAAGTCTTTCAAATAATCTGCAAACTCCTCACCATCTTTCAACAGGTAGAAAATCACGAACAACATTATCGACACACCTATACTTACTGCAGTAAGAATGCCGAGAATTTGGGAAAATCCTCCAAGCGCTGTGGAAACAAAACTGTTGACGGCATCTCTCAACTGAGTTCTAATATCTATATCTTCATCCGTATACTCTGCCATCAACGCTTCCAACTGATCAATATCAACAACCTCATTCTGAGTAACATCATTAATTACTCCGGAAGCATCTCCCGCAACAGTACTCACAATAATAGCAAAAGGCAGCAAGAAAACCAGCACACTCAAAATAGTCAAGAAAAAAGCTGAAATCCTCTCATCAATAAACCTCCGCAAATACTTCTGAGCGGGATGCAAAACAAAAGCAAGAACCAAACTACCCAACAAATACCCTACAAAAGGCTTCAACATCAGCCCTGCCATCAGCAAAAAAACCGCGGTCAAAACCAGAACAAAACCCCGCTGAGAATTCATAACACAAAATTACAAACACGACAGATAAAAATACTTGCACTCCTACAGGAAAAAGAAAATCGCAGGCACCAACAAAACAGCCATACAAACACTACGACAATCAACCAAAAAACTATAACCACCAACCAAAGAAGCAACCAACAAAACCAATACACCAAACACACCTGAAAACACAAAACTAACGCCGAGCAAAACAGCAAGCACCAGAAATCCTACAAAACGAAAACTCACCAACTCAAAGACTTGCAAAAACAAATTGTGAGAGCGCAAAGCAGTCAAAGCAGAAATACCAGCACAGAAAATAGAAACACCGATAAGCAGGAAAATCTCCCATTCCACAGTCTGAGTCAAACTGCTTAAAGCAACAGAACTCCCGGAACGTGCCTTACCAATCACCAGGAGAGAAACCAGCGACATCGCAATATCAGAAGTATTGACACCACCCATGCCAGCCAAGAAATCCTTCTTGTCCTCAAGCAGAGGCATAAGAAAACTAGTAGAACCAGCTGCACCTAAACCTGGAAAAACGCCTGCCATAGTACCAGCCAGAAAACCAACGGCACCTCCTCTAACTCCTTCGAACTCAAAACTTTCCTCCTGCCCAGGAATCTCTGCACCAGAGCCGATTGAAGACAGGACAGCAGGAACAGCGAATAAACCAGAGAAAATCGGCATCAATATGAAGCTGCCGGCGATACTGCTGTTCAAGGTAAGCAGGCCTAGGGTTCCGGCTAATCCAGCAACTATAAATGCCTCTTTACGTCCTGAGCGAAAAATAAGGAAGAAAAGGAAGAACGCAAGAAAAGGAGCCATAAAAGGTTCCACAGCAGCATAAACATTTTTCAGAAAGAAGTAAAGCACGGGCAGCATCAGGATAAAGACGAAGAGCGAAGTAATTCCTCCTATAAGCGTAGAATTGAATGCTTCGAATCCTCTGCCGTTTGAAGCCATTTCTGAGCCGACGCTCATCGACAGTGCTGTTCCTCCTTCGGGTGCCTGGAGATAGAATGCAGGTATGAAGTCGTGGAAGGTGTGGCTGATCGAAAGACCTGAAATTAGAGCGGCGTAGAGTATAAACTCTATTTCAGAGGTTAAGTAGAACGGAATAGAGCTGAAAATCACTGTGTTTGGATGTATTCCGGGAATCAGCCCTGTGAATACTCCGAGGAGAACTCCTGTCAGGCTGTAGGCCAGGATTTCCAGCATGTACGCGGTTTTTGCTTATTCATTTAAAGAATGGCGTGGCATTAGAGGTTATGTTCGGCGGAAACATGCAGCAGATGATGAAGCAGATGGGAATGGACATGGACGAAATTGACGCAGACAAGGTCGAAATCCATGTTGGAGACCAAAAATTTGTATTCAAATCCCCACAAGTCAGTAAAATCGACATGCAAGGTCAGGAAATGTTCCAACTGCAGGGGGACTACACTAAAGAAGAACAAGGTCCTTCACAGGAAGACATTGAACTAGTACAGGAAAAAACAGACTGCAGCGAAGATGAAGCAAGAGAAGCACTGAAGAATGCGGACGATGTAGCCGAAGCAGTCATAGAAGTACAATAATTTTTCCCTTATCTCATTACTTTCTCTATTATCCAATCCTGAACAACAGCAGGCATGAGTCCTGTTAGGATCGCAAACTTTGCTCTGAATGGAACCTGATATCTTCTCTTCGCCCTCTTATCTGTAACTGCTTTAAAAACTTTTTCAGCCGCTTTCTCCGCATCGACGCCATCTAGGCCATCTTCTAATAGTATTTCTTCATACTCTTCAGAATAAAATGAGTCTGGCAGATACTTTTCCAAAGCTTCTCTAGCTCTCTCGTTGAAACCTGTCTCAATTACTCCAGGTTCTACGATTGCGACTTCTACTTCGTCTTGTTCTCTTCTAAGTGAGTCGCTGATGGATTCGACAGCGTGCTTAGATCCGCAGTAAGTGCCGAAGAAGGGAATCGAAACTCTTCCAGCTACGGAGGTGATGTTTACTATTCGCCCGTTCTTTTCTCTTAGCGTTGGCATTGAGTGTCTGATGAAGTTGAGGTATCCGTGGACATTTGTGTCGAATATTTTCTCTGCTGTTTCTTTCTCCATGTCTTCGACGCTACCTAATTCATAGAAACCGGCGCAGTTAACCAGTACATCGAAATCGGCTTTTTCGGCGACTTCCTTGACTCTTTCGTCGTCTCTGACATCACCCTGATAGAAATCAACTCTGTAATCCGGTCTTTCCTTGTCGAAAATTATTGCTTCATGGTCTTCCTGCTGCAGTTTCTGGGCTGTGGCTTTGCCTATGCCGTTGCTGCCTCCGGTTATCAGCACTTTCATAGAAAAATATGGGGAAAATGTGGTTTTATTCCTTGATGAATTCGATAGTCTTCGCGAATGCTGGCCTGGTGATTGTTATTCCGACTAGGATTCCTAGGATTGTTGTTCGGGCGAATTCGTGGATTGTGCTTAGTGCTGCGCCGGAAGGTCCTAGTGTTGATGTGAATACGCCGACCATTATGGCGAATGCTCCGATCGCGATGTAGTGCTTGTTCCTGCCCTTGGTGTACAGCGTGTAACCCATCAATCCGACTCCTGCTGCCCCGATCAGGTAGGAAATGCTTCCTGGTGACAGGATTGGAAGCATTGCACCAATTGTGGATGCTGCGGAAGTGAAGATTACGAAGAACGCGTTCTTCATCTTCTGCTGCCATCCTTGAAGCTCTTCTCTTCCTGATTCATCTGTAATGATTATCTGGTCGTCTACTCCTGTTCCAACTGCTGCTATTATTCCTGCCACTGCTGAAAGGCTTAATGTGCCTAGTGTTGTGAAGTATGCCCCGAGCAGGATGTAGACTTCTGATGCACCTGTGAATACGATCGGAATTACTACTCTTGGGTCTTTGTAGCGTGCGAATACTGCGAACCCAACTGCCACTAATGAACCGATTATCGATAGTATTGCAGCGGTCATGAACTGGCTTCCTCTTGCTGCGCTCAAGGTGCTGGAGCTTACTACTTCTACAGGTGTTGCCAGGCTACCTGATTCAAGTATGACTTGTAACTCTTCCATCTCTGCCTGTGCTTGGCTTCTGGATTCTGCTCCACCTTGAATCCGTGGCTTTGTGACTACCTGTCTGGCGAATTCTGATCCCATCCTCAATGCAGTTTGTCTTTCTCCGTCGACATAAAGTCCTAAACGAGCGAACTCTCCGTTCTCTAGTGTAAGGTCTGATTCCTGTCCTACGGAGCTACCGTAATTCTCAGCTACATGAAGCACATTGTTGGCTGATGCTGTAGAAATTATTACGGGGAAACTGAACTGGTAGTTTCCTGCACCTCCCTCTAATCGGGAATCACTGTCTACTACTGATTGTATGTCGTCTCCTGAGTAAGCTACAACTTCTATATCTGCTGTTTCGGTTGATTCGTTGTATACTTGGTAGATAAATGAGGTGTTGTAGTTGTCTATTCCGTTATCCTCTATTTGGAATCTTTCGTTAGGACCGACTAGTTTTGAGTAGCTGTTGTCAAGTCCTGTTACTTCTACTGACTGGTTCTGGACCTGGAAGCTGTATGTGTTGCTGCCTAAGGTGAAGTTTTTCTCGTTCTGTACTGGCACTGGCATGCGTGCTTCGAAGCTTCCTTCTCGCTGGATTACATTTCTCAGCCTTGTCTGGTTGCTGCTGGATGCCTCGACCTGAATTCGGTAGTTGCCGCCACCTATGTCTACTACACGGACACTCGGATCAGGAATATTCAGGTTAGAGAGCCTTATCTCCAGTGTCTGTCGCACGTCATCTGCCTGAGTCTGTAATTCTTCTCCAGTTGCGTTGGACTGAAGTTCTAGAAGCATCCGGGTTCCTCCGCTGAAGTCTATGCTTGTACGGTTATCCAGATTGGTCTGGAACCCAACCTCGTCTCCACTTGTATCGAAGAACAGAGTAGAGCTGTTCCACGGGATTAGAAGTGCTGTTGAAGCTATTAATGCTAGTACAAGAACCCAGATACGCCATTCTTTCAATAAATCTTTCTTATCCATTTTATGCTCCACCTCTGTAGATCAAGTCTTCTCCTTCAATGTATGATTTCAGTATTGCTGTGTTTCCAAGCCATGTCAGTGGCATGTCGGCTAGTAATCCGATTACCATCACTGCTGCAATGTTGGAAAGTTCTGAAGGACCAACTATGACGTAAGATACTATGTAGAGCAGTGTAAATCCTGCTATACCTCCTGAGCTCATTGTTACTCCTGTTTTGAGTGATTCCCACATTCTAGATTGGAGTGAGTCTTTCTCTCTCTTCAGTGTTCTGCTTGATAGGACGATATCTGTGTCGACAGAGTAACCTATAAGCATTAGAAGTGCTGCTAACGAACCTAGAGTAAGTGGTATGCCTAACAAAGCCATTCCAGCTCCTGCTATAATTATATCTCCTGCTGCTGCAAATATTACGGCCATTGAGGGCGTTATATCTTTGAATGCGATGAATATTACTAGGCTCATGACTGTGAATGCTAGCACAAATGCTATCTGTGCCTGAAGGAAGAACTGGTTGGATACAGAAGCTGAAATCGAGTTAAACTGCAGTACTTCTACTTGGTAGCCTGCGTCTGTTAGTATATCTTCTGCTTCGCTTTGATTGATGTCTGGAGGCGGTATTTCGACTAGTAAGTTTTTTCCTTCGCTGGTCTGCTGTGTTATTGCGTTGGCTCCAGGTTTTCCAGCATCTGAGAACGCTTGCTCGATTTCTGTTGTTGGGAATGAGCCGTTTATCTGAAACTGTGCTTCGGTTCCTCCGGTGAAGTCTGTTCCTTTCTGAAAGAATTCTCCGTTTTGAGTGTAGCTGAAGCCCAGTACTGCTACTGCCAGCATAAGCAGTGCTAGAGGGACTAGGAAATATTTTTGATGGTTGTTGTATATTTCGGAGTAACGTTTTTCCAGTCTCTGTTCTAGGCTCACAGCATAACTTCCTGTCTTAGAATGTTTATAAACATCCCTTTCCATGCGTGTGCAAGCCAATAAAAAACATGTATGCATAAAACCCATGCAAGGATGGATCCAGCCAACAAAGTCAAAGAGTACAGTGATAATTTAGATAGAGAAACCATTCTAACGAAGCTTAAGGAAAATTGGCACTTAGGAGGTCTAACACTCGTATTTTTACTTGCATTCATGTTACGCTACATGCCGGAAAAAGGCATGCAGTACCTCCAAGCCGCTGATCCATACTTCATCTTCCGCATGAGCCAACACCTCGCACTCGAAGGCACCATGCCACAAGTAGATTTCATGCGTTATTTCCCATACGCGGCACCGACTTACTCGCTTCAGATAGGAGACTTCATCGTCCCTGCAGTACTGTACAATTTAGGGTTCTCACTGTTCTTCGAGAACTACCTGGAATGGGCACAGTTCTACCCAGCGCTTCTAGGAGCTGCTTCAACAGTGGTAATGTACTTCCTAGGTAAGGAACACTTCAACAAGAATACGGGGCTTGCAGCAGCATTCTTCCTAGCAGTTATCTCTGGAGCACTTAGAAGAACTTCGGCAGGATTCTTCGAGAAAGAACCGCTTGGAACATTCCTGATGGTTACTTCACTGCTTTTCTTCACGAGAGCATGGAAACGAGAAAGCTGGGAGAATGGCATAATGGCGGGTCTAACTCTAGGAATATTTACAATCAGCTGGGGAGGCAGCCAAATGCTCTGGCTACTATATCCGATACTAACAGGTATCACACTGTTCCTAAACATCGAAATAAGATCTCTTATAGCTGCATACACTCCAACAGTATTGATAGGAGGATTCTTCGCAGCATTCACCAATCCAGGAAGGTTCTGGTTCACAGACTCTTTATTCCTTATAGCGTCAGCAGCATTAGGACTCCTATGGCTAAGATACCTTGTCGAAGAATTCGAAGTAGTCCAGGAAAAGTATCTTCCTTACTTCGTGCCTTCGATGGGTGTCCTAGGGTTCTTTATGGCAGTACTCTCACCCATCTACTCTCAATGGGTCGCTGACAAAATTCTAAGGCTTGTCAGTCTGGCACTAGGAAAGACAGGTAACAGCGTTATAGGTAAAACAGTACAGGAAAATGCAGCACCGGGAGTAAACAGCCTTGCAACAAGCCTTGGATCGGTGCTAGCTGGTAGAGTCCCGGCAGGACTGGAAATTTTCTCCATGCTGCTAAGTCCTTGGACATTCATGATAGTTTCAATCGTCGCTACATCAACAGCCCTAATGATGATGCTTGGAAAGAAGTACGGTGTCTTCGGTGACGTTATTCCGGGCAAAAAGCATATTGCCTATACTCAGGCAGTCTTCGTAGCCACAATAATATTCATGGTTGGACTGGTCTTGAACTTCGTGTTTATCTCGGCGTTCGCAGCTGCAATAGTGGCTGCTACAATCCTAGCCACAGTCTATTTCCTAGATGAAGACTCAGCGTTCAGCATATCCACTTTGATGCTTCTGGGAACGGCAGTAGGGCTGTCAATAGCATCATTCAGATTTACAGGCGGTTTATTCACTTCATTCGCCTACCTGACTCTATGGCCTACCTTAGCTGCAGTAGCAGGATCGGCAATACTCAACTACCTAGACCACTTCCCTGAAAGAGAAATAACCTGTAGATGGTACATGATCATACCTCTAGTATGGATAGGCTCCAATCTTTACGGAGGTACAACTAGATCACGGCTCGTATTCCTATCAACATTTGCGGTAGCTCTTGGCGCAGGTCATGGTTTAAACATAGTAATATCAAAGCTAAGAGCATTGGATTACGACTGGTCAGATAATATAGACTCAGATAATCTGAAAACAGCAAGTTTACTGCTTGTTCTGGCACTGGTTTTAGGCATGAACTTCTTCTCAGGTTTCAGCATGTCTCAAGGGATAAGAGGATCTCCAACACCTTCACCTCAGCTCTGGGAACAGAGCCTAGACTACATGGAGGATGAGACGCCGAATGGTTCTGTAGTGCTTTCATGGTGGGACTACGGTTACAACTTCCAGACATTAGGGAACAGAGCATCTGTAGCCGATGGAGGAAACCTAAGATACTACACAAGTGAAGGAGATCACATGAACTACAGGTTAGCTAGCTACCTTAACTCGACGACCGCTAATGACACAGACTATCTTGAGCAGACCTCAGCTGATTACATCTGGCTTGATCACAGCATGATAGGCAAGTTTTCAGCAGTAAGTCAGATAGCAAATAAGGATAACCAAGACTACCAGGCTATGGCACAGTTCAGTACTCCTGGCGCGCTACAAAGCTCTTTGAGCGAGGAAGACGGTCAGACTGTGGCTCAGTTCCGAGGAAGGCTGGGCAGAGACCCTGTGTCAATCTATGCTCCGGTAGAGTTTACAAATTCCTCGGCAGGGCTTTCAGGTCCGCCAACTGTCCGGTTTGCAGATGGTCAAACTGCTGAAGTAGGCTGTCTGCTTACAGAGGACGGCAGAGAAGACTTTGATGTTGAAAGAGACCTAGGATTCTGTGCTGTTGAAGATCCTTTCTACAGTTTGGAAAGGGGTGCAGCAGGCACGCAGTCGCGGCTAATCCTAGTTCCTGAGAAGATCACAGATTCGACACTTGTCAAGCTATACCTGCAGGATGGGCGCGGTGTTGACTACGCTGAAAAGGTTCCTGAAGCCTCAAATGGCTACATCAAGATGTGGGAAATCACAGAATGATAGCACTACTGCTTTCATTGATAGCAGGGTTCACATCCGTCTATATCGCCACTCCTTACGCTAAGAAGTATCTTCTGGCGTCAGGGATATACGGTATAGACCAGCAGAAAGAAACGAGACCAAAACTACCTACTTCAGGCGGTCTTCCGGTCCTCTTCGGCTTTATTTTTTCTGTAACTCTCTACATGGCGCTGACAACTGTTACAGGCACAGATTCCGATATAACAATGCTTTTAGCAGCACTTACCTCAGTAAATATAATTGCGTTGATAGGTCTAATAGATGATATACATATAGATATAGAAGGTATTATACGAGAGGAGACAGCTGACACTGAGTTTACGCTTGATCTGGGGCAGAAGGTAGCTGAGATTGACTTTCCTCACCAGGTAATACATGAAAAAATTTCTGTGGTCACGGGTCAATCTGAAACTTCTGAAGATATGCATAGGGAGGGTTTAAGCCAAGTTCCAAAGATGCTCTTTGTATTGCCGGCACTTCTACCGCTTATCGCTGTAGGAGCAGGCTCATGGACAATGTCCGTCCCGCTCACTTCTTATACTGTAAACTGGGGCTTGATCTATCCACTGGTGTTGATGCCTGGAGGCTTCTTCTTTGTGACTAACGCTGTTAACATACTGGCAGGGACAAACGGATTATCAACAACTCTTACTCTTGTAACTTCCGCTGCAGTTGGCGTATTTGCTTTAATGAATAACAGGTTTGAAGCAGCAGTTATAGCACTTTCACTAAGTGCCACGACCTTAGCTTTCCTCAGGTACAATTACTATCCGGCTTCAATGCTTCCGGGTGATTCATTCACATACCTGGCGGGTGCAGCATTATTTGCATCGGTGGTGATAGGGAATATCGAGCAGTTTGGAGCATCGCTGTTTTTGCTGTACGTGATAGAGTTCTTCCTGAAAGCCCGTTCCCGGTTCAAAGCACACTCATGGGGAATACTGCAGGAAGACGGCACGCTAAAGTCCCAGCACGATAAAATCTACTCACTGACGCATCCATTGATGAACCGTGGTTTCACTGAGAGGAGGATTACGCTTACATTAGCTGGAATACAGTTAGTATGGTGTGTGCTGATGCTTGGATTCCATACCTTGGTGATATAAATTGACTTACTTCCAATGCCCGGACTGTGGACATAAACAGAGAAGCAAGGCGGAGAAAAGAGTACAGTGCCATCAATGCGGTCGCAGCTATCTGAAGAGAGATGCCAAAGAATTCAGTAAAAAAACGGATGACTTGGACAAGGAAGACGAGAAAAAAGCAGGCTTCCACAAGTACTCAAAGAACGACGACTAAACATACTCAAAAACTTTACCAGCAACAATAGAACTGTGGAAACATTTTCGATACCTGCTGAAGATTTTGATCTTGAACTGACTCTGACATGTGGACAAACATTTTGCTGGCACAGGACAGAAGGAGAATTATACGGCGAAGGCTCGGATAGATTCTACACTTTTCGCAAGGGAAAACCGTTACTGGTTCAGCAGCAGGGAGATAAAATAGTGGTTGAAACAGAACTGGAAAGGAAGAAGGTTGAGGAAGCATTAGGAATCCATCATGATCTCGATGAAATTTTCTCTACTTTTCCGGAGGATGAGAGACTGGAAAAGGCATACTCCGAGCTGAAAGGTTTGAGGATTGTGCAGGACGAATTCTTCCCGTGTCTAGTTAGTTATCTCTGTTCTCCTCAGATGAGGATTCCAAGGATTAAGCAGATGCATAATGATATGGCTCGGGAGTTCGGTGAGGTTAGAGAGGTTAACGGTATTGAGATGCTCAGATTTCCTACTCAAAGAGAACTTTCCAGGGCTTCCGAAGATGAACTGAGGGAGCTTGGTGTGGGCTACCGAGCTAAATACATAGTAGAAACACTGGAGATTCTTCAAGAAGGGTTCGACCATACTGAGCTAGACTCCATGAGTTATGAAGATGCGAGAGAGCACATGAAGAACCTCTATGGTGTGGGCGATAAGGTGGCGGATTGCGTCCTCTTGTTCTCCAAGAACTTTCATGAGGCATATCCTCTTGACACCTGGGCGCTCCAAGCTATCGAAAAACACTATCCAGAACATCACTCAGACGACTACAGTGAGACTTCACAAAATTTGAGAGAGCACTTCGGCGAGTACTCTGGATATGCCCAAGAATATATCTTCCACGCAGCCCGTAAAGGAATAATAGAGGTGTAGACTGGTGGAGATAAAACTAATTCGAGATGATTTGGAGGAGAAAAAGGAGAAAACAGTGAGTGTTGAGGAAGGTACTACTGTTTCAGGGTTTCTGGAGTCTGAAGGGATTGAGAGGCAGGAAGTACTGGTTTCTCGTAACGGCACTATTATTTCGGATAGTCATGAGCTGGAGGACGATGATGAGATTGAGGTTTTTGATGTAATTGCAGGCGGCTGAAGGAAGATTTTTATTGTTTCACCGCGTCAGTTTTTGTATGGATTTTTTGGAGGTTGGGGAGAAGGATGATAGGCAGATTATTTTCGATGTTTTTGATTTGAACGGGCTTCAGAAGAGTATTTTTCGGGAGCTGCAGGACAACAAATTGACAGTGCAGGAATTAGCAGAGGAAGTCGATAGGAATCGTTCTACTGTCCAGAGAAGTCTACAGGAAATGATGGATAAAGACTTGTTGATGCGTGAAGGCAGAACTGAGAAAACAGTTTACTATGTGTATACTACTCTTCCTATAGAAGATCTCAGGGAGCTTACCTGTGAAGTAGTTCAGACCTGGGCATCCCAAGTAGAGGAAAAACTGGACTAAATTTTCCTAGTACTCCCAGAACAGATAACCCAGGTACCCTAGGGCGATTGCCTGGCTGAAAAGCTTCAAAAATGGTTCTGGCTGCAAATCTGCAGTGTAAAGTACTGTTCCAATTATTACAAAGCTGCTGACCACAACTCTACTATCTTCCAGAATTTTTCCCTTAATCTGGTCTCTACTGAACTTGCCCTCGGTGTAGAGAAAGAGCAGGACGCCTGCTAGATAATACTTAGTTATTATAGATGCAAAAACCCATGAATGAGATACTATTTCACGGATTACAGGAGTAACTGTTTGAAGTACCACAGGTAAAGAAAGTTTAGATAAGTTTTATTTTATGCTTCGGCCTTCTGCTGTTTTTCCTCAACTTCGTTGGTCTGGAAGTCATTGATGATGATAATATCGTCGATTGACTGAACCATTCTGTAAGGGATTACTACATTTTTGCTGCCGCCAACCTTCTGAGCCAGGTAACTTCCTTTTTCAGCACTTACAACGACTGCTCTGACTGCGAACTTCCCTAGGTTTAGTTCTACATCTTTTACTTTTCCACAGTAAGAACCGTTGCTTGTGAAAACATCTTTACTTTTGACATCCGAAAAGTCAAGGATATTCTGCGGCATAACTAATTAATCACTCCTTACATACAAAAAACCCCGTCAGAAACTTAAATACCTTTCCAAACAACCAATCTGGAAACATTCCTCAATGGAGATTTTAAGTCTTACCGACCCAAACATCAAACACAGACACCAGTTTTGTCGGGGTGGCAGAGTCTGGTCTATCGCGGTGGCTTGCTAAGCCATTGAGGGCGCAACGCTCTCACCCGGGTTCAAATCCCGGCCCCGGCGCTTTTCCACAAGTTTTCTGAAGCTGAACCACAAAACTGAAAATGGAGGGGAAAATCCCCTGAGGAGTTAGTAAAGACCTATTAGGGGAAGCCAGGAGTATAAATATAAAGTTGGCGTAAAAACTAAGAACTTGGTAGAGAGATTGTTAAAGAATCTTTTGAGGTCTCAGCTATGCAGGTAATATTCCACGGGTTCAAGGGCGCCGGGATTTTTTAATAAAGCCCCTCAACAGTAATTGAGAAGGTTCACTTTGAGATGGATAACGAAGAAATTGAGAAGCGGTTAAGGAATTTAGAGAGAGAGAAAATGAGAAAATGAGAACTATAATAAAGAATCAGCTACTGGAGTCCGAAAACTCCTCAAAAACCTCTGATAATAATGTTTCTCGCCGTGAGTTCTTGAAGAAATTAGGTGCAGGAGCACTTGGCTTAGGTGCCTTAAGCTTAGGATCAGTATCTGCTGTAAATGTTCGTTCAAGTGATTTTAAATTCTATGGAGAAGACAGTGCTAAGGAGTTTGCAGTATACGAAGGCGGCCCGGTAGAAGTTCTGAACTCTGAGTTGCGGGTTGATAATGATATCTCTACCATTAGTGGTACCACAATTTGGGATTCTGACAATTCTCAGATTCCACCGGCTCAAGTGCCAGACATAGAATCTCTTTCTACTTCTGGAGTCCAAGGAAAGGTACCTACTGCACAAGGCAATGGAACATTACAGATGAAGAGAGCAGGTAATACGAAACTTGTGAAAAAGACAAGCGATGAAAGTTTGTCGAGTCAAACTATACTTCAAGATGACAATGAACTAAAACTATCCATAGGTTCTGAAGAGTTATGGAATTTTGAGATAAGGGTTTTCGTGGATTGTCCTTCTGATGGTTATGTTAAAAACTCTTTTTCAGGGCCTTCGGGATCAACTATCAACTGGGCTAGAGAAGGGAATAAATGGAATGCAGATTCTTCTTCTACCAGGAATGTGGGGCAGGGACCTGTTGGATTTGTTTTAAAGGGAAGAATCAAAAACGGGAATAGTTCGGGAACTCTAAATTATCAGTGGTCTCAGAGTACAAGTAGGAACGACACCTTTACAGTGAAGAAAGGCTCCTTGTTAATTGCATGGAAAAGCGGCTAATGGCGTATTGGTACATCTCTTAGCCCTAAGCTCATGATTATAAATATATTGTTTTAAGTGAGACTAATGAAGACACAGTATGTCAGAGATGTCCTGATTGATGGTTTGAAGGCTGTGTTCTATGGGTGATTCACCCTACTTCTACTGGAAAATTTTTGACTTCTCTCACTGTGTTAATTTAAACCAGTTCTTCGTATTACATTGTATTATGGCGTTCCTGTGTATTGATATTGGAGGCACTAACACTTTTTTCGGAGTAGGAGACGATGATTTCCGAAAAGTCAAGGAAATTAAGACAGCAGACTTCCTAAGTGATATTAACAAGTCTGTAAAGTCTGTTCTGGAGGAAGCAGATTATCCTGAGCTGGAAAAGGTTGCTGTTGCTGCAGCGGGACCGATTGACAAGGATAAGGGCTTGTTTTATCCTCCTAACATCGATAAGGAGTTTGTTCAGCTTAAGGATCCTCTTGAAGAATTTGCTGAAGTGGAAATAATTAATGATTGTGCGGCTGCAGTATTAGGAGAATATTATTACGGTGAAACTGCAGAAAATCTTCTTTATATCACTATAAGTTCTGGTATTGGAGCGGCTTTCATCTCTAACGGTGACTTGGTGGAAGGGCGCGATGGTAACTTCGGTGAGGTTGGTCACATGAAGATTGGGGAAGAGCTTGAATGTGGGTGTGGCGGTACTGGCCATTGGGAGGCCTACTGTTCGGGCAATAATCTTACTAACATGGCTCATGAACTCCACGATTTGGAAATTGATGATCCGAAGGAGCTCTTTGAGGTAGAAGGTGAGAATGCCGAAGAAGCTCTAGATGAGTTTAAGCACAGGACTTGTGTTGGTGTAGCCAATCTCATCAATCTGTACAACCCAGACAAGATAATTTTCGGGGGTGCTGTAGCATTGAATCATTTTGACACCATACTGGAATCTATAGAGAACGGTGTGAAAAGTGAGATAGTAAATGAGATGCCAGAAATGACTCTTTGCGGACTAGGAGAGATCGCGGTGCTTCATGGTCTTAGAGTAAACTGCAATGGAAAAGTAAAGGAATAAAGAAAGAATTTAGTTTTTTATGTCGGCCACATCGCCTAATGTGGCTTTCCTGCTGTCTCCATCACTTGTGTCATCGTAGTCGGTGACTTGTGGGTTGACATACAGGTCTATTCCAAGTTTCTTGGATAGTTTACCTGCCAATGATTGATCTGGCTTCAGTTCCTCCTGTTCAACCTTCTGGATTACTGATGTCTTCTCATTAATCTGGTCGGACAGTTCGTCCATAGTCAGCTCTCTATCTTCTCTTTCCTCTCTGATTTTCTTTCCGTAATTATTGGCCAGTACTTTTTGTTCTGACTTGCTTCTATTCTTCCTCTTCTTCTTTCTTTTCTTCTTCGATTTCTTGGACTTTGTCTTGATGGTTTCGCCCATTTCTGCGCATGAATCGCATACTTTGAGGACTGCACCTTCGATTTTAGCTTTTTTAGTTGACTCTGTGTCTTCTCCGCAAAGTTGGCATGTAGGCATATTACAGTTTCACGACTATTCCAAATTTTTTATCTCAAAAACATTCTAGCTTTTCCTTATATATAGTAAGGATTGTCAAGACTTAAGAGCTTGAGAAACCTTTTCCCGACCGCCTATCTGAGACATAAACAATCCGTATATGAGGCTTGCTAACGCGATCGAAAGGAAAAATACTCCTACGAAAAGCAGAGAATCAACGGGCTGAAAATTAGATAAAAACGCTCCACCTGTCTCTGAAGCAGTACTTTCTGTCTTATCCAGCGCCATAGCACCCATCTGCCCTGCCTGACTCTTAGCAGCACTTGATCCTGTCTCTGTTATGTTTTTTAAACTGCTTAATGTTAATCCTACTCCGATCCAGATGCTTGAAACAGTTGACAGGATGGAGAACTTAACCTTCTGGTTTTTACCTTTCAAAATCGTCTCGGTTTTATCTGTAGCTCTGTAAATTACTCTTCTCCGCCCATCAACCTCGTCCTTCTCCACAAGTCCGGCTTCCTGAAGCTTGGAGAGATGTGAAGAGACGGTGGATTTACTCCGGTCTATTGACTTACTTATATCTGTAGGAGTCGGCTCTTTAGAGACTGTTTCGTGAAGAATCTGTATCCGGGTCTGCGAGGAAAGAGCCTTAACTGTATCAAAGTCTAACTCCATAAATCAAACTTAGTGAAGCATTATTTTTAATTCTAGAAGGAAACTGTTCGATAAAAACCGAACCATATAACAACATACCGGTCTTGAAAACATTTATCTGGGTCAGTTAATGCGCCTAAGCAAAGCTTAACTCTTCAGATTACTGAAAAGTGTTATCCAGGTTCAACACATTATTCGGTCTACAGGTGGTTGTTCGGTTGATTTTCACGGAGTAACCGCCCTTACCTATAAAAACCGGGCGTTCCAATCTTTACTTGGTGAATTAACATGGTAGATGTACTTAAGAAGTCTGGCGTTCGTGACGCTGCAGATGGCGTCAATGTCGGAAGCGATTTCTACGATGCACTTGACGACGAAGTCAAAGAACTAGTCGAGAGAGCAGTAGAAAGAGCACAAGAGAACGGACGAAAGACCGTAAAAGCAAGAGATGTATAAAAACTTAGTTAACATCTCTTAACTAGTCTTATTCTTCTTTCTTTTTGTTTCAAAGATCTTCTTTACGACGCTCCTTCTCTTCAATAACCCTTTCAATTTCATCCAGAGCATTCCGCAGCTCATCAATCGTCTTCAAGTTCTCAATAGGCAATCGACCTAAGTCACCGCCGTTAATCTCAATTACAGCTTTCTCATCTTTCTCTCTGACCTCAAACTCAAGCACATCATAAGGACCTTGCTTAAACTCGTACAACAGTTCGTCTTCTTCCATACACAAAGAACAGCTCTCTAATGATTTATGTCTTTCCCGAAGATTTCTCGAACATTACTCAAAGCATCTTCAGCCCTCTTCTCCATCTCATCAAAACATTTCACACGGATAACAGGTGAAGATCCTGATAAACGGGCTAAAACAGTAGAGCCATACAAATCAAACTTAACACCATCAACAGTCGACAAGACTTCAAACTTGTCTTCAACACATTCTTTGAACTTCTCCATAGCTTCTTCTGCATCAGAGTTATCTCCAAACTCGAAGTTATCTTGAGCAATATGGCTTTCCGGAATATTCGCCATTAATTCCTCCAGGTTGCTGCACGCCAGTATTAATCCGGCTAAAGTTCCAGAATTATAGTTTGTGAACTCTGGAAAACAGTAGTGTCCATTAGGCTCTCCAGAGAGAACAGCGTTCTTCTCAATGGTTTCATCTATCACAAACGGATCTCCAACACGAGTATAATATATATTCTCCGCGAACTCCTCTAATTTAGTATCTGTATCTACAGAAGCAACCACATCTCCTTGGAAGAGCTGTGCGAAGATACAGAATAAGTCGTCGCCGGAAATCCATTCTCCTTCAAAGTATGCAGTAACTCGATCCGCATCTAAATCCAGCGCCAAACCTATGTAGGCGTCATTCTCTTCGACCTTTCGCTCTAAATCCTTCAAGTTCTCTGGCTTGGGATTTGGAGGGTTACGGTAAGGCAGCTTTTCACCTGAAACTGTTTCCACATCGAATCCGAGATTCTCCAAGACTTCAGGTAAAACATGAGACCCGGCGCCGCCCATTGTCTCAACAACTATTCTTCTGTCGTCAGGAACTCCTATTTTTTCCTTAACGAAGTTTTCAAGAGCCTCACTGTATTCATCTCTCGCAGATTCAATCTCCATATAGCTTCCTTCCTCCTTCTTACCTTTCCCTTTCTTATGGAACAGTTCTTCTAACTTATTGAGATCTTCGTTCACGAAACCGTTTCCCTCTGGATACATGAACTTCAATCCGTTAAAGTCCAGTGGCATGTGGGACGAGGTTACTTGGACGCTGATACAGTTGTTTTTCTGTCCTTGAAAGGCAGCCATGTCCGTAGGACCGATCCCAATATCCAAGACATCAATGCCCTGAGATCGTAAACCTTCGATCAAACACTCTTTAAGCTGCATAGAGCTTTTCTTGGTGTCTCTACATACTACAACCTTGTTATTATAGTTTTCCTTGGCGAAGGCCGCCAAACTTTCGCCCATCATCCCAACAAACTCTTCATCTAATTCTTCAGGATATCTTCCTCTTACATCGTATCTCTTGAACACTTTTTCAGGCTTCATGCTTCTCAGCCTCTTCCAGAGCATCTCTCAAGGAATGTATTTCTCTGTCAAATTCAAAACCAGGTAAGTCAGCATCTTCTAGCTCCTTCTTTCTATCATCGATCAAGAAATCAATGTCTTCTACTTCTTTTGATCCTTTTTCCACTACTACGACCCTGTCAGCGTATTCGTCTGCTCCTGAGCCTTCGATCTTTCTCTTCTGGAACTCAGTCTCACCACGACTGACTATCAATATCTCGTGCTCTGAACTCTGCAGCACATCTAAGTCATCGTAGAGAAACTTCTCCAGATTTTCCATAACCTTGTATATCTCTTCTACATCAATTCCGCACAGCTCTGCGTGAATTTCCGGGCTGTAAACTCCGTGATCATTTGTAGGAGAACTATCCACATGTTCCAATCCTTCAACCTCCTGCTTCAGGTGCTTATTGAAGTCATCGGTCTTGAAAAGGACTCTGTCAAAGTCTACGCCGATTTTCACTTCTTTTCAACCTCTTGACTGCTGTAAACAGTAGTATCGTTTTCTACATTTTCCTTAACTACTGTTCCAGGACCTATTTTCGAGTCGCTGCCGATTTGAACGCCAGGCATGATGGATGAGTTAACTCCTATATCTACATTCTCGCCGATGAAGCAGCCTAGAGAGTTTCTTCCTGTCTCTTTGCTGTAGTCCTTCCCGATTAAATCTGTACTGATTTCCGGTCTTTCACCGTCTTCTCGGAAGTTTCTGTTGGCTATGACTGTTCCTGCTCCGATACTCGTGTTTCTACCTATTATTGAGTCTCCTACGAACTGAGAGTGCATGGAGCTTTCAGGCTGGAAAGAAGTGTTTCTTGCTTCACAGTTGGCTCCAACTGTAGTTCCTCTTTCGATGCAGGAATAGTTTCTGATCAAGGCGTTGTTTCCTACGACTGCATCTTCTCCGATGTAGGCAGGTCCTTTTACTACAGCGTTTTCAAATATTTTGGCGCCTTCTTCTACTATAACTTTTCCTTTTACTTCTGCTGAGTCTGCTATCTCAGCTTCTCCACTTATACTTCTTTCTGAGTTATCTAAAAGCTCCTTCATGACTTCGAAGAGATCCCATGGATATTTTATCGAGTTGGGATCTTCTTCTGCTTCTACAAATGACGCTTTTTTATCTTTCATCTGGTTTGAAAGGGCTTCTTCGTACTGGTATTCCTTGGTTTGAGTGTTATTTAGGTAGTTGAAGAAGTCTTTGCTTAGCATATACATCCCTACAGCCTTCATGTTGCTTGGTGCTTCCTCAAGGTCAGGCTTCTCGACTATGTCGCTGACTTTACCGTTTTCTATGTCTAATATGCCGTATTTCTCTGGGTTTTCTGTTTCTGATGCCACGAAAATGGTTTCAGTATCATTTTCTTCTGCTTTGTCAATCATTGGCTGGTAGAGCTCTGAAGCCTTCGATCTGTAAGGTGTTAGGACCAGGAACCTGTTTTCTAGATATTTTTCAGCTTGTTGGAGTGCGTTGCCCATACCTTTTGGCTCTTCCTGCACTACAAACCGGTCAGCATCTACGCCTGAATCCTCTATTTCTCTTTCAGGTCCTTGAACTACTATGATTTCTTCTACTTCTGTATCTCTTAGTGCGTCGATTGTGTGCTGGATCAGTGGTTTGCCCATTACTTCTGTCAGTGCTTTGTGTCTCTTGTCGCTGAGCGGCTTGAAACGGCTTGACTTGCCGGCTGCCAGTATAACTGCTTTCACAATTATGACTTCTCAAGAAGAATTTAATATCCTGCTGGCTGCTCTCATGCTGGCTGTTCCTACTTGCTGATTTCGCCCAGGTCGGTCCGTGCGTCAGGTACGAACTTGGTACCTCTGATGGAGTTGTTCATGTCGATAAAGCTTCTGGCACCTATCAAGCATTCTCTGATTACGGTGCCTGATTTTATGTCGCATTCTTCTGCCAGCACAGTACCTTCGACTGCGACGAAGGAGTCAACTATGTTGCTCTCGAAAACTAGGCTGTTCTCAATACTGCAGTGATCTAACTGGGAGTTATCGGCGATGCTTGAGCCTCTGATCGTTGTGTTCGGACCGACAATACTGTTTTCTCCTATGAAGCATTTTCCTTCGATGACTGTTCCAGGCTTAATCTCTGCCCCTTCTTCAACTACTGCTTCTCCTTCTATGGCTGCGTCTTCGCTTACTTCTGCCTTTCCGCTTATTTCCGATTCTTCTATTTCGTATTCTCTTTTGATTTGATCTGCTTTCCAGAGTTTCTCTCCTGAACCTATATCGATCCAGTAATCCTGTACTAGTTCGAATCGAGCACCTTCAGACTCTATCAGGTCTCTGACGGCGTCGGTGATACTGGTTTCGTCTTCTTCCAGGTCTTCTATAGCTTCGAAAATTTCCGGGCTAAAGACATAGATACCGGTATTAACCAGTGGATTTTCTGGTTCTTCGGGTTTTTCCTGGATATCTGCTACTTCGTCGTTCTGAATGCTGAGCACTCCGAACTTTTCAGGTGCTTTCTCATCTGTGGCAAGTATACTTGTTTCTCCAGTATTTCTGAACTTTTGCAGAAGGTTTCCGATATCTCTTTCGGAAACTATAACATCTCCGTTTAATACAAGGAAGTCGTCCTCTATGAAGTCGCATGTTTTGACTGCAGACGCTGTTCCGTCCAGTTCTTCCTGGTGTACAAGTTTTACGCCGTCTCTGTCTTTAAACCGGTCTGAGAACTGTTCCTGCAGATGGTTTACAACTATG
Organism: Candidatus Nanohalobium constans; assembly: GCF_009617975.1. Lineage (NCBI taxonomy): Archaea > Nanobdellati > Candidatus Nanohalarchaeota > Candidatus Nanohalobia > Candidatus Nanohalobiales > Candidatus Nanohalobiaceae > Candidatus Nanohalobium > Candidatus Nanohalobium constans. Next base: position 930,572 of record NZ_CP040089.1, on the reverse strand, counting down.
TAGATTTCCTCTACTCCGTTCTCCTCCAGTGCTTCGATATTATGTTCGATTAGTGGTTTGCCCATTACCGGCATGAGTGCGGTGGGCTTGGTTTCGGAGAAGGGGAACAGGTTTTCCTCTTTTTCTGCGCATGGAATGATTGCTTTCAACTTGCGACACCTTTCAAGTCATCCTTGTCTAACTCAGTTTTATCATTTATGATCATGGAGCGAATTTTTTCCGTGGAGCTGTCTACTGCATCAAATACTTCTATGTCTTTACTCCCTGCCATATCCTGGACATCGAACAATGCGTTCATGAATACATCTAGCTCGGTTTCGCTGACATCCTCTACGTCTCCTCCTGCGGCGTCTACAATTGCTCTCTCCAGGACTCTGTAGAGCTGGTCGCGAGGATAAACATCTACGTCAAACTCTGTACCGTTCTCTAGGTCGTAGAGCGCTGAGTGCAGCAGATCTCCTACAATCGTCCTTTTTTCCTCTTTAATTACGAAGAAACGAGCCTCCTCGTCCAGGAAGCCTTTGTCCTCTATCTCGCTGTAAACGGACTCTGTAAGATCTTCATCAAATTTCTCACGGACATCTCTATCGTAAATTTTTGCCTCGTTGGAAAGACCCAGCCAGGAGGCATTAAGACTGATATCTGTGCTGTCTGCGGAGAAAGAAGCTGAAACACTGCCCAGTGAAATCTCTGACGACACATCTCTTGAAGAGCCGCCATCAATCCTCAACAGCTTCTCCCCGCCCAGACTCCGAGGCATAAACGAAACATTCTCCACACCATCTAACTCAACATCCCTGCCTTCCAGAAAGTCCATAATATAGATATCATGAATCATTTTGTCAAGCACACAACCCTCATTCATATGAACATGCTCAACAGGCTTCAAAATCCGTTGAACCCCTGCAGAAGACTCACGGAAAACCTTTATACTTTCAACATCTGCTTTCTCCACTACTTCCCTAGCCTTCTTAATTACAGGGCTCTCTCTTTCAATAAAATCAACTTTATAATGCACATTATGTTTTGTAGCCAGTTTTCTCTCCGCTATATGCTCTTCACGACTCAAAGAAGGAGGCTTTTCCGCCAAATGATAGAAATCATTTCTCAACGAACGCTGAATATGATCCGAATGCCTCTGAACAGGACCAGCATCATAAATCAAAACAGTTCCATCCACATCCTGAGCAACATCATAAAGCTCGTCAACCCGATCATAAAAATCTAACTCAACTCCAGAAGACCTAGCAAACCTCTCAGCTTGCTCTCTCCTTTCGAAATCCTTCTCACAAACACCTTCCAAAACTACATCCTCAGGAAAAAATCTCTCCTTATCAACAAGCTTCTCAAAACCATACTTTCCAAAGTCCCTGCAGCCAATTTGAAAGATGTGAACTGTCACATTAAAACTATCTCAATATTAGACTAAAAAAGTAGTCAATAGCCCCAAAGCTTTTATATTTTGTTGCCACTTATAGGTAATATGTCTGGTAAAAATACAACTACCACTCAAAGCGGTAGAGTTCCTGATGAGTTTAGCGACCCTGCCGAAAGTATGCTTGAAGAGGACGGAAATAAGAAGTCGGACCTAATAAAAGCAGCTTTCAGGCTTTATTCTAAGGATAGTTGGGGTAGAGAATTTTTGGATGGCTACATATCTGGAGAATTTGATTCGCTGCAGGAATATGCTGTCGGAAGGGTTGAAGAAGAATACAACCTCGGTTTGAGAGATGATGAACTTGAGGATCTTTATTTCGGCATAATGAGCATCATGGCGGGCATGGAGAACAAAAGTGAGAATCAGGCTGTGAGAGGTTGTCAAGTTTTTGCATTGTTGGATGATGATCTGGCAGAGGATGCTGCTGAATACCTTGACAAAATTTCAGAAAAAGGATACTTTGAATAGCCTTCCCTATTTAAAATTTAATCTGACTGTTGTTTTCTACGAGGTTTTCAAAACTATGGGAGATCGACCGGCAAGGATTTACAGAGAGCAACCAAGTCAGCCGTATACGCGGCAGAGTCAGAAGAAGAGCGATAACTTCATCAAAGGGGCTCCAGCTCCACGAGTCACTCAGTATGATATGGGAGTGAAGAATGGGGATTTTGAGAAGACGGTTAAACTGGTTGTCGAGGAAGATGTCAATATTAGAAGTGAGGCATTGGAAGCCGGCAGAATCGCAATCACATCTCACTTAAACAAGGTTATGGATCCTGAAGAGGATTACTTTGCGAAGATTCTTCCGTATCCGCATCATGTTTTGCGTTACCACCCGTTAGCTGGTGTAGCACAGGCAGACCGTTACTATGAAGGTATGCGTAAGCCTTTCGGACGACCGATTGGACGATCAGCGATCATCGATGAAGGACAGAAAGTCTACAAGATTGATGTCGATGAAGGGGATGTCCAGGAAGCTAGGAGGGCACTTGAACGGGCTACTCACAAGATGCCTGTCAAATGCAGAGTCAAGCTTGACCAGTAAAGATTTTAACCAACTAAACCTAACTTTTTCTTAATGGTTCAGTGGAAAGGTAACTTGGACAGGAAGCAGGTCGGCAGTAAAGCAGCTCAACTAGGCTCTATACAGGCTTTTGAAGTACCTAATTTCTTCGTACTGACTAAGAGAGAGGTTGGGAAATACCTGAAAAATGATCCCAGGCAGTTACTGAACTCTGAAGTACCGGAAGAACTATCCGAAGAGATATACGATGCCTACGATGATATAGGGATGAGCAGCGAAGTCAGAAAAGCTTCAGGACAAGCCAGAGATCTTGTCGGAGGCCAGAGAGAAAACCAGAGGGTATCGGTAAGAATTTCTGACGGCGACAGCCAATCCAAGTACAGGCTCAATGTAGGATCTTCGGACCTGGAAACTGCATTGAAAGAAGTTCTAGCATCTTACTACCAGGAAAACGATTCTACGCCCGCAGTAATATTCCAGAAAATGATAGAACCAGACTATACGGGAGCAGTAGTACAAAATTATACGAGAAGACATTCTATAGTTGAAGTAGTAGAAGGACTAGGACATAGCCTGGAAGAAGGTGGCACAGTCCCAGAGTTCTACCTATTACAAAACAAATCTATAATTGATACTCGAGTACCACGAAAACAGGTGAAGGTAACTCGAAACCCTATGAATGGACAGAGAAGAACTAGAACAGTCTCAAAAAACAGTCAAACATTCCAGGACAGCGAAGTACGGGACTTGGCTAAGAAAGCAGAGCGCGAAGGAGTGAGCCTAAAGTTTGTATACAAGAGAGGAACATTCTACATTGTAGACGCCTTCCAAACCGACTCTCTTAATGTAGATCCTGATCTCGAAGCACTCAAGGTTTCAGAAGGAGAGATAACAGGCAGACAGGGAGAAGACTACAGATTAGTCGACAAACCAGAAGATATCAACATTCCGCAGGTAGCACGGAAAGGAGGTTTTACATCCACAAAAGCGCAGGAAGCCCGCAGAAAAGGAATTCCAGCAGTTTTCTCACTTCAAAGCACCGATAAAATAAACACGGAAAACGAATCCCAGCAAGAACCAGGAAGGAGGCCACGAAACAATCAGAACACAGAAGAAACCTCTGAAACTGTGCCAGGAGTATCAAGTGTTACAGCTATCGAAATCAGGTCCATCAGAGACTTTCCACAGCTGCTGGAAAATCCTTTCAATATTCAGGATTCTGAAGTAGAGTTCGCTGAAACATGTGAAGAAATACTGGCTGAAAGCCCTGAGCTAGTTGACTCAAGAGAGATAAGCAGTGAAGCACTAGTCAAGGCTTTGGAAACAGTTTCAGACATCCGTGTTCTTGCTTTGGATGAAGCTTCGGACAGTTTACTTTATTCTGTGGTTGAAAATGGTGTTGAGGTCTTGGCGGTTCCAGAGGATGAAAAAGAGGGATTCAGGAAACAGGTTTTGAGAGCTGAGAAGAAGTTCATGCTAGATCAGATACGTGACTAAAAAAGTTTTCCTCACCACTTCTACTTTATGACAGAACAAAAGCAGGAAGCCCGCGAACAGTGGAACTACGAAGAACTATCAGAAGTCCTAGAAGAAGTCAAGAAAGAAGGCTACGATAAAGTAGCTCTTCAAGGACCTGACGGAATCAAAGATGAACTAATCACTTATGCGGACAAGCTCCGGAATGAAGGTATAGAACCGGTTATGATAGGCGCCTCAACCTTTGGAGCTTGCGGTATAGCGGATGAGAAGGCTGAGAGGATGGGGGCTGAAGCATTGATTCATGTAGGTCACACCAGATTTCTTCACCCTGAAGGAGCGGACATGGACGACTTCAATGTATACTACCTGCCATACAGAGAAGACCGAGAAATCATGCCAACCCTCAGAGAACACTATGAGGAGATAGAAGAAGAAACAGTAGGTCTAGTCGGAGTAACGCAGTACATGGACAGAGCCGAAGAAGCAAGAGAATTCCTAGAAGAAAAAGGATACGAAGTAGTAGAAGGCAAAACAGGACTAAGAACAACCGAACCAGGACAGGTCCTTGGCTGTGACGCAGGAGCAGCACATAATATCGCGGAAAAGGTCGACGCATTCGTATTCCTCGGCAGTGGACACTTCCACCCCTCACAAGTCAGCGAGACAGGAGAGAAAGTCTATGTTGTTGATCCTTACGAGGAGCATATCTGGGTAGAACCAGCAAACAGCCTCGACGACGAGACAAGAGCAGAGCACGCTCGGGTCATAAAGCACAAAGATAAGAAGAAATGGGGAATAGTAACTAGCTCCAAGAAAGGTCAGAACTACAGAAGAGCAGTCCAGATAGCCAAAGAGAAACTGGAAAAGCATGGTAAAGATGTCTATGTATTTGTAGAAGACCGCATCTTCGAACCAGATTACAAAGGCTACGGTATTGATGTCTATGTCAACTGTGCTTGTCCAAGAATGACAAAGGACTGGCAAGACCTTGCTTTTGTCTCTCCAGACGCATTAAGCGTCTTGGATGAAGTAGAAATTGAGCACGAATAGCTTTTTGTAATGTGCGCCAGCTTAAAGATTAAATTATTTGTTGCTAACATTTACATATGTTATTGGATTCTGATGAAGTCTCAGGGCTTGACACTACAGATGAAGCTGTTGAATATGTTGTTGAATTTTTTGAAAGTAGATTAGAACCTGAATATCTTGAGAAGGTTGCTCAAGGCGATCATGATGAGAGCGATGTGTTTGATACTGAAACTCCGAATATGCAAGATGTTGATCTTAGTGAATATTCGGTAAGAGCTGTTGGAGACTATGATAATCCTGGAGTGATAATAAGTGGACCAGGAAGAAACTGCTATCTTGGAGGCAGCCCTCATGATAAGAACGCTATGGCTACTTCTAACACATACAACGAAGATGACGAAATAGTCGAAAACATGCTATTCCAGCTAAAAGACCAGGTCGAAAAAGAACTAGTCTTGACTAATTAATTCCTCTTTATCGTTAACTTCTTTCTTCTCCTTAATCATACTCTTCAACTCTTTCTGACCTTTCGTATAACCGATCATAACCGCGCCCACCAATCTATCCCCATCGAAAAAGAGCCTTCTGTACTCGTCTTCGGAGTATTTCTTTGAAACCGGTTCTCCGTTCCAGTCGCCGATTGCTAGGAACTGTACATCGAAATGGCCGACACCGTAAGTATTCACGAAATCAAACTCGGCTTTCTCTCCGACCATGTTTGCTCCTGCCCGTTCTCCCATTGCCTCTGAGTGATCCCAGGAACCATTCACAGCCCTCTTCTCAAACACAGGAGACTCGTACTCAACCATGTTCCCAGCGGCAAAAACTCCTTCAGCAGAGGTCTCCAAGTACTCATCAGTTTTGATCATGCCGACTTCATTCTTCTCCACATCAATTATGTCCGAATTAGGAGTCTGACCAATAGCTACAGCAACCTCATCACATTCAAACTCTCTGCCGTCCTGAGAGATTACTTTCTCAACCTCTCCCCCGCCTTCTAAACTGCTGACTTCCGTCTCGGTTACTACATTGACACCTTTCTCCTCCATCTTCTGATGAATAATTTCTGCACCTTCCTCATCAAGACCTCTACGCCACCAGTTACTTCCCCTGATCAGATAATGAGTTTCGCAATCATTCGAAGCATAAGCCATCGCTAAATCAATCCCTAGAAGCCCTCCACCAACTACTACAGCCTCTTCAGCCTCTTCAGCCGACTCCTTGATTTCAGTGGCATCATTCATCGTCCACATATAATGTAGATTCTCAAAATTTTCATCTTGAGGCAGTTTTCGGGGGGCGCCGCCTGTAGCGACAAGTAATTTATCATAAGAATAATCCTCATCGCCTGCAGAAACCACTTTCTCCATGGTATCAACTTCCTCAACTCTGGTCTCCAAATGCAGATCAATATCTCTTTTCTCATACCAGTTCATGTCATGCATCTGAGTATACTGCTTAGGCAAAGTACCCTTCATGTAATTCTTCAACATGATACGATTGTACAACGCAGTATCTTCATCCGTGAAAACCTTGATCTCAGCATCTTCATCCCTGTCTCTAATATTTTCCGCTGCCGTGGCGCCAGCTATCCCATCTCCAATTATGATGTATCGTTTTGTCACAACCACAAAATTCTCTGTTTAGCTTTTAACAACAAGTGTTACTACTTAAGTGTTAGTAATATATCGCTTCTATGTCTCAGGAACCACTGATGCTAGTCACACATGCCCGAGGAGACGAAAAATTCGATAATGGAATCCTCTCAGAAAAAATCCCTGAGGCTGTAAAAAATTTTCCAGGAACCACAGCCCATATCTCAATGCAAGAAAACACACCAAGGGTCCAAGGAGGATATCACCCTCCCTATGGAGGAGAAGAACTATTTGACATCCATGTTCGAGACGAGTATCATGGCACAATCTCAGAAGAACACGCGGAAAAATTACTTGATTACGATCCGATTGTAAGAGCAGGAACACAGTACCGGGGATGCGCATCAAACACAGATGTGACACTTTCAGCGGTTGCAGAAGACAAAGTGAATCTAAATTACTTCACAGACCTAACAGTGGCCTTAGATGAATCCGACAGACCACATCTGCTACAAGAGGAAGAAGACTACAGCCGAAGAGACTCAGTAAACATTCGTGGCAACCTAGACATAAGATACGGCGAATTCGGGCTATAGTGATAACTGTTTAAAAGAATTTCCAGTCTAAAACTATATCACAAAGTAAGCGGAGCTAGTGTAGTCTGGCCCATCATACCACCCTGTCAACCACAAATCAATCATTGTTTTGTGGGCAGCACCGGTGGTAACCCGGGTTCAAATCCCGGGCTCCGCGCTCTAGCTTCCTAAAATTGTTTTCAATACTTTTCATTACTGAATACCTTTCTTTGGATGTCTGGGTTCTATAATTCGGATTAATTCTTTGACTTTGTCTCCGGTTATTCTAGCTCTATACATGTCTCTGCAACTTTCCCTCTTATCTACATCTCTTACTATTTCATGATCTATCTGTCTTTCTTCCAGTATTTCTGAGACATTCTCTGTCAAATTTTTGCTAATTGAATTGAAAGTTATTCTATTCTGTTTCTTGCTTACAAATCCGTCTGTGTCTAGAAGCCCTCTTAGGAAACCTATTTTGAACTCTTGACTGTATTCCAAACTACCAAGTCTGATTGTTCCGGTCTTATCCTCTTCGCTCCAATCTAACTTTTCTCTCAAGAAATCTATCAGTTCTTTTGATTCGTATCGAAGATTTGTCCTGTTATAATTCTCTTGATGATTAACTCTAGGTTTCTTATCAAGGCTATTTTCAAGAAAAGCTGCTAAGTTCTTCCAATAGTTGTCGTTGATATTAAGAGTGAATTTCACGCGGTACTTGTAATTCTTGTCCTCATAATAATTTCCATCGCCGGCGAAAATACCGCATATTTCGCCTTTTACTTCTTCGTCTTCCGGTATTTTTAGTCTGTTTTCTTTTTGTTTCTGACCGACTTCTTTTTTGAAGTGGTAGTAGACTGTTGACTTTGGCAACTCTAGTTTATCTTTTATAGTGTTTACTGATTTGCCTTTGGCGGCTAATTCTTTTATTCTCTGTTTTTCTTCTGTTGTTGCCATTTTTAAGTCTTCTCTTATCTTTATTTGATTTTAGGACTGTTTTTTCTGCTTTTGGGTTTCTGGGTCGTTCTTTTTATTACAGAGTTTTTCCCATTTGTTGTGTATGGGTTTGAAGGGGCAGTCCTCGGTTGAGTTGACGATGGTTGTTGGTATGGCGCTGGTTTTGTCTAGTCCGTTTATTTTTGCTTCTCAGTCGTCTATCATTGAGTTGAGGGATGCTTCTCGTTTTTTGGATTTGGATCAGTCTCTTAAGGAGGTGCGGGGTACTGCTGTTGAGTTGAATCAGTCTTCTTTTCCTGCTAGGCGTGTTGTTGAGTTTCAAAGTCCTGGAGGTGTTGAGAAGGTGTATAATCCTGAGTTGGGTGGTGGTTCTGCCTTGATTTTGGAGGTTTCTGCTCGTGGTGAGGAGGTTAATCGTTCTATTCTGTTAGATGTTGATTTTGACTTGAATAATTCTCAGCTTCTTACTGAGGAAGGAATACATGATATCTCTGTGAGGAAAGCCAGGAACGGGATTAATGCGTCGGTGATATCTTGAGAGGACAGATAAGCATAGAGTTTATCTCTTTGCTGGCAATAGCTTTACTGGCATCCTCAATCCTGGTTTCGGCTTTGGCTGATCGCTCAGCACAGTTTAACCGTGCTTCACCTCAATCTGAGGCTTTGGGCGTTGCTCAAAAAGTTGCTTATACTTTTGATTATGTTAATTCTGAGGATAATGTTTCCAAAAAACTTGTTTTCAGTCCTGATTTGCAGAGAGAGTACAATATAACTGTTGGAGACGGACTCGTGTCCGCAGATTACGGTGAAGGTGATGCTAACTTTCCTACAAGCTATCAAGGCTCTTTAATCTCCTTAAACTCAACACAGGCTTATTTGGTTGAAGATGGAGGTGCTACAGAGATTGAGGGCTAAGGGACAGGTGTTTACGCCTGATTTTGTGGCTAGCGTAGCTATCTTCTCGTTTTTTCTGCTGATATTTGCAGTAATCTGGAATACATCTATGGAGATGTTTCTGGATGATCAGAACGAGGTTGAGGTGCAGCACGACTATACTTTCAGCCTTCTGAAGACAGACGGCGCACCTCAAAACTGGAACTCTACAAATGTAACTGTTCCAGGTCTCTACCAGGAAGGTTACCTGAGTGCTGAGAAAGTGCTTGAGCTGCGTGATGTCTCTCTTGAACGCCAGAGGCAGGTTATGAAGGCTCAAGAGTTCTATCTAGGAGTCTACACTCTTAACGGCTCTCTAGCGAATCATGAGGGCAGACCATTGGAGGTTTTCATAGGTTCTGAGGATGGAGATAGGTATCCCGACAACTCAACAGTTTATGTCAGCAAGCAGATATCTGTTTTGGAAGAAAACCGTGAAAGAGCAGAACTAAGGTATTACACATGGCAGTAAAAAAAGGCTTCTACTTTTCAATGGATGCTCTTACGGCATCAATGATACTTCTGGCAGCTGTAGGAATGATAATGGCGCATAATCCAAGAAACGATCAAAACAGTGACTCGCCTGACCTAGATCTTCTCCACACTGCATCCATTCAAGAAACCAGCCAATGGAATTCATCAATAAACTCAAGTAAAACGGTTCTTTCACACATCTACCGGCAGCATTACGCAGGAAACAGTACAAAAGCCGATGAGATATGCAACAACTATTTCAACAGGTCGAAAAGATTTGCATTATACATGTCTAACACTACTCAGAGAGATAAGATATGTGGAGGGCTTAAACCAAGCGAAGAAGACAAGCTTATAGCAGATCAGATAATAACGCCTGATATCAAAATTAACAATACTTTTGTCGGACCGAGAAAAGCAGTAATGGTGGTTTCAAATTAAAGGATTAGCATACTCACCGTTCGCTCTCCTAGCAGCCTCAATACTAGTAGCAGTAGCATTCACATCCCTCAGCTCTGTCGAAACCCAGGTAGCAGAACCTTCATACTTCAACTCACTGGAAAAATCAATAACTCAGACACAATCCAACTATGCAGAAGACGCCCTGAAACAATACATAAAGAACAAAAACAGCGATGAAACGCTGCAAAACACTGAAAAAATAATCAAAGAACTGATGGTGACGGGAAACTACTCCGGAAACAACATCAGGTCTGCAACCCTGTCCAAATACACAAAAACATCGCAAAAACAGTCCAGTAGAATTAAAGGATTAAATACATCAAACCTGACGGTTTCAATAAAAAACCTGTCGCTGAAAACGGGTTCAAATCTCAACATAATTCTAAACCGGTTAAGCCAGTCATCAGAGATCACGGCGTCTACAGTACCGGAAATAGAAGACCCGTTACTAGAGTCTACGCCGTACTCTAGGAAAATAGCAGCATGCAGCTTTGATAAACTGGCTGCCAAAAAATACCGCGGATCCTCCAACTCCGGAACAGCCAGAGGAGATGCAGTAGTTGAACCTGATCTACCGCTCAACCCCTCTGAAACCAAGATCCTGGTCACCGAAAATGTCTCAAAATACTCGACAGTAGATGTCGAGGACTTTGGAGGATACTTCTCACAGGTCGAGCCCTCAAACCCTAGCAGTTACAACTCAAACTTTGTAGCTGGAACATCTTCAACGCCTGACGTCTCAAACGGAAGAAAGGTCATAATCCATGAAGGCTTCTGGACATCAAACTTCGGCAAGGCAATCAACCGGGACTGCTACATGCCTACATCCCATACAGACACTCCTTCTCTTGTAGACAGAATCAATGAGGATACGAGAGGTTCAAATAATCAGGGAGTATTTACTGTCGCCTCAAACACTTCAAACACTGAATCAGAGATAATCTACGAAAGATTAGACTCTTCGGGACTGGACCTGGTTGAAATAGAAACAATTTCTTCTCCTAGTGTCTGGTCTAACTACAGTATGAGTCGGGGATTGGCTGAAGAACATGGCTTGAATGAGTTAATCAAATAAAAAGAGTAATAAGGAAAAAAGAGTTCTTGATTTACTGTACCGTGAAGCTGCCTGTCATGGTGCCGTTCACAGTCAAGTTGGATAGTCCGCCGGTGTCGTAAACAATTTCTACATCGAAGTCATTTGATACGCTGTCACTACTTACTCCTGTCAGTGTGACTGTCTTTGTCTCTCCTACATCAATAGTTTTATCGACTGAAGTGTTGCTTGCGCTGTTTCCATCGTTGCTTAATATGACTTCTCTGATGGTTGCCTGTTCAGAAGTTTGTGCTCTGATCTCCATCTGCAGATTATCGCTACTGTCTAATCCGAAGTTGGTGATCTGCACATCTTCTCCTTGGAAACCTGTAACCGAGCTCAAGTTGGAGTTGCCTTGTACTGTTGTGAAGATTGCTCCTCCAACAATGGCGATTACTAGAAGCATCCATCCGTATGTAGTTAAGTACTCAATCGCGGACTGACCTTTCCTCTGTCTAAAAAGTTTTTCCATAGGTATTGATTGTATCGACTGTTTAAAAGTTTTTCAGAGAAAACTTCCGAGCAAAGTTTTCACAGCAAGGAACAAACCTACAGATATAGAGACTGTGAACGGTATGTATTTAGCACCTTCCTTCATATTTCCGTTACTTATCTGCGATATAATCAAACTAGCGAAGAAATTAGTTATTGTCAATGCCAATATAGAGAACTGCACCAAGAAATCAGTGTTCACATCAGGCTGCTCAAATGAAAGCCCGGTACTGCCTCCGCTAGCAAAGCTTGAAGCCTCACCGGACAGATCTGTCTGTGACCACATCTGAGTAGTAGTCTCAGCCATGTAAACAGTAATTGAGAACAGAATAGGTGCTCCAAAGACAGCAGCCATCACAATAAAAATAGTATACATCCTGATGCTAGACTTTACCTCTTCCCGCAATTCTAGAGAGGTTCTTATGTCTTCTGCACTTGATTCAAGTAGCTCAGCAGTATTTCCACCTGACTCAATGGCGTCAGACAGTACTTTCAAGGTATCCTGGAATAGACCGGAGTTAACTCTTTTCCTCAAGTTGTCTAACGCTTCTTGAACTGATTTACCGCCTGAGATTTCGATTGCTGTGGTTCTCAGTTCGTCTTCTAAAGGACCGAATTCTTCCCGGGAACTGGCCAGGAATGCACGGTTAATACTTGTGCCGGATTTAATATTGGTGCTTATAAGCAGCAGGGCGTCTGGTAAGACTCTTTCCATCTCTTTTCTTCTTCTCTCTGCTGCTACAGAAATAGCTATATAGGGGAAGGAAAAGTAGACTATTGGAAGAGCTAGCGCGGCTATAACCCCTCTTATTGTGGTGCTGTAAGGTATTAGGAAGATGATTAGGCTGCAGATTGCTACTCCTAAGCTACCGATGCTTAATACCGCCTGTTTCTGGTTCTCAATGCTCGCGTAATTACTTTCCTCCTCTATTTTATCCCTGTATCTTTTCGGATGAAGCTGATATATTGCGTCTAACTGGCTCATGCTTTCACCTCCGGTCTTTTAGACTTGATGAGGTTCAGGAAAAATACTTGGGCTACAACCAATCCGAATAAAACTGCGATATACAGTTGTTGGTTTACAGAAATTCCTGTGAAGCTGGATATTACTATAACTCCGGTTATTCCCAGGCTCGGACCTACAACCGCAAGCAATAGGTATACCAGGACATAAGGATTCAGTTCTTTCCCGTACTTCTTTATCATAAGTTTTTGATCCTGGATTATGGAGTCAACAACTGATTCAAGTGTGACAGAGATATCTGTACCGGATTTTATTGAGTTGTTTATCTGCCACATAGCTCTCCTGTACTGTTCGCTCGGGTTTCTAACTATAGATTCCTCTAAAGCCTCAATTGTAGATTTACCTCCGTCAATATCTTTTACAATTATTTCAAATTCTTCTGAAGCCTCCCCGTATCCGTCGGTAACGGTTTTCATCGCATCGTACAAGGGTATGCCTGATTTTATCTCTATCAGTATATCCCTCAAGGCGTACGGCAGGTCTTTTTCCAGCTTTCTGGTCCTTTTCTTCGCCTTAATCGCAGGATACTTTGCGAAAGTGATGAAACCCATGAAAATAAGGATAGGGAAACATGCAACACCTATCTTAATCGTTGAGCTGACGTCAGTTATCACTCCGGCAGCTATCAGTGATACAGCTGATGGGAAACCTAATTTAAACGCTTTCTTTACGCATTCGGAAAGATATTCGCTGGGGGTTGTATCCATCCGGGCGGCTCTAAGCTCTCTTTCCAACTGTGGGAAGAATTTCTCGGTCCTCTGCCCCAGCGAAAGAAGTATCCCTTTTAAATTCATCGATCTGAAGGTATGATGTTTTCAGGAGGTTCGTTTTCACGGATTTTATCAAGAGTAGAATCTTCGTTATTGTAATACTCTGCTACTACTCTGCCGACTCTGTCCAGGTCATCGACCTCGTTCTCAACCAGCCACTTCAAAATCATCTTCTTATTCTGAATATCTTCATTGATTTCGTCCTCGGTCATTCCGGTTAGCCTGGAAAGCTTATCCTTAACCTGCTCGGACTCTCCCTGTTTGTAGAATGTATCCTCCTGGGAGCCCCAATCATAGATAGTGTGTGGCTTTAGATCTTCACCTTCATCAATAACTTCGGCAATCTCCAAGACGCGTCTAAAGTTTCTACGTCGGTCCCTAAACATCACAACATTCAAATCAACAGCTCCGACAACAGTCTCTGGAACATCGATAGGAGGATGAGTCATACGCTTAATGGTTGTTTCGGCTGTGTCGGCGTGCAGTGTGGAGTAAACTGAGTGTCCTGTCTGCATAGCCTCGAAAAGTACTTCCGCCTGACGCTTCCTACGGATCTCACCGACAAGGATTCGGTCAGGACGCATACGCAGAGAGTTAACCAAGAGGTCCTGCATAGATACTTCTCCCTGGCCGTCAGGATTCTGCTCTCTTGTGGTCATAGGCACCCAGTGCAGAAACTCAGGTAAGGATAGCTCTCGAGTGTCCTCAATTGATATCACTCTCTGGCTTGGAGGCATGAAAGGAGTCAAAACATTTAGAAGTGAGGTCTTACCTGTACCGGTTCCTCCGGAGATTATGATGTTCATCTCGTACTGAATGCAAAGCCAGAGGAATGCTGCCATCTCTGGGCTGATAGTACCTATTTTGATGAAGTCGGTGATTGTCCAAGGATCTCTAGCAAACTTTCTAATTGTTATAGTGTTTCCCTGCGTAGAAATCGGGCTTAGGGTTGCGTTGGTACGGTCACCGGATGGCAGATGTGCGTCTAGGAGCGGGTGGAGCGAGGAGATGTTTTTACCTACGCCACGACCGATTTCGGAGGCGTAGTTGTAGATCTCGTTCTCACTTTCAAAGGTAATATCTGTCTTCAGCCAACCATGGGACTTGTGGTATACCCAGGCAGGCTCCTCAGCATTGTTTATCACTATTTCCTCCAGATCATTATCGGTAAGCAGAATTTCTACGTCGCCCATTCCCAGCATCTCGTGAATCAAGTTACCTATCAATGTGTCTAGCTTTGAATCGCTCATGTGCGGAATTTCTTCTTCTAGGATGTCCTTAGCAGTCTCTCTGAAAATTTCACGAGACTTTTCAATTTCATTAGAGTCCTGAAAACTCTCAGCATTAATATCTGCCTCAGCAATAGTCTGCTCACGGACATCATCAAGTATTGCTTCTGTTGCAGCACTTGGCTGAGGTCTCTTCAATTCGTAGTGCGGAACATAATCACTACCTTCTATAATAGAGATTTTAGCAGGTACTTGATCTGCCTTGACGGTGTATTCTTCAATGACTTCTTCACTCATGCTATCTTGCCTCTAAAATTTTGTAAAAACTCTGCTATCCTTGTAAATATGCTTTTTCGATCGGATGCGTTTTCTATATCTGTTTCTACCTGTGCCATGGTTCCTGCGACTTTCCGCTTCTTTTCAGAGGTAATTTCTTCCTCAACCAGTGTATCTTTCAACGCTTCCATCTCGTGCTCCATCCTACCATAGACTTCGCCGTTACCGATGTCCTCATCTTCCAAGAGGCTTCCAAGCTCCTCTATATTATCCAAAATATCATCTAAATCGCTTCCTGCCTCATGATCAACATCCTTACCGGGCTGTGACTTCACCTTATCTGCTATCCTCTTCACAGCACTCTCGTGACTTTCAGAATCCTCACTGTCTCCGTTATCCTCGGAGCCAGATTTCTTAATCTGTGCCTTACCTGCTTTCAGCTTCGCCTTAGTTGAGTTGCCAGAGCTCTCATCTTGGCTGTCGCTTTCTTCTTGAGAATCGGATTTTTGAGGTTCAGAGTCAGAATCATTCTTAATCTTAGCCTTATCGGTCTTTAATTTCGCCTTATCATTTGAATCTGCATCCTTCTCCTTATTTTCCAGGCTTTCAAGCTCCTGTTTAAGTTTTTCCTTTCCTTCCTCTTCAGTTAGATCCTCAGCAGACTTATCCAAACTGTTACCAGATTCTAATCCACTGAGTTCGTCTTTATCATTGTTTGTTTCTACGCTTTCGTCTTCTTTGCTGCTTTCGGTGTGTTCTGTCTCGGCTACAGACTCTTTTTCATTATCTTCAACTGTTTCAACTTCTTCTGCCTCTATCTCAAGCTCGTCAGCCTCCAATGCCAGCTCTGAACGACCCTGGTTAAGTTCCTCATAACTCTTATCAGAAGCATACTCCAAAACCATGCCCTTAATCGCGGAATACTTTATCTCCACTAAACCACCCTTCTCAAGTGCCTTGGCCCATTGCTTCACTGTTTCTTTTGGTACTCCCATTTCATCGGCTATCTTTGAAACCGGCCACTTTGTTTTCTCCTCTAAGAAGCTGAGGAGTGTGTCGGCTCCTGTCTCAATATCCGGAGTATCATCGGCATCGGGCATAACAGTTGTTGAAATATTTTCATTTGCACCAATTTAAACATAATTTTGAACTCTGTATTCGCTGATACCGAAAATTCCTTCACGGGGATTTAAGCCAACAACAGCCAAATACTAAACACGGAAAAATCATCTATGAAAGGACAGTCCGCAGTAGAATACCTGACAACATACAGCTGGATGATACTAGCAGTAGCGGTAGTAGCAGGAGTAGCATACACAAACATAGAAAACAGCTGCACAACCTCCTCCTCAGACTTCTACACTGATTCCATGGCTATAAACGGATTTGGAGTCGACAATTCGGACAACTTTGTACTAGACATCCAAAACACCAGGTACCAAGACATAAGATTCAACAAAATCAATATCACAGTAAACGATAGAACAGAAAACAAAACTCTCGGCTACAACCTGAGCTCCAGCCAATCAACAGAGATATCGATGTCTGGATTCGAAACAGGGACCGGCTGCAACACACTTGAAATAAACATCGACTACGACCTCGGCAGGCTCCAAGGACAGCAAGCAACCGGAATAATAAGAGCTCCTATCTCATTCAAGAACACATAGAACAACTATGAAATCAGAAATAAAGGAATTTCAAGGAAACCACAGCAAAGAATCAGATACTATAATCTGCATCTGTGGGCCGTCAGGAGCAGGAAAAGGAACACTTGCAGGATTCATATCAGAAAAACTGGGTATAAAAAAACTGTCTGCAGGCGACTTCTTTAGACAACTAGCAGAAGAAAAAGACATGACGGTGGAGGAGTTATCAGAAAAAGCAGATAAACAAACAGATATCGAAGTAGACCGTAGAACACTCCAAGAATCACTGAAACAAGACTGTGTGGTAGAATCCAGGATAGCAGCATGGGTTCTTGGAAGCTACGCTGACCTCAAAATCTATGTAACAGCAGACCTAGATGAAAGAGCACATAGAGTACAGGAAAACGCTAAAGAAAGAACAGCAGAGGATGAAGGTAGCCTAGAAGAAGTAAAACAACGCATAAAGAAGAGGGATGAAGATAACTGGAACAGATACCAGGAATACTACAGCATAGACATGAACGACAGCTCAATGTTCGACATGGTGATAGACAACACTGAAATGACGATAGAGGAACAGGAAAAACTGGTGGAAAAAGCCCTAAAGAAAAAACAGGAAATAGAAGTATGAGCTACGAAATACTCGAACACACAGCAGACGAAAAATTCAGGGCAGAAGGAGACTCACTGGGGGAAGCATTTTCAGAAGCTACTAAAGCATTCTCCGAGGTAGTAAAAGGAGGAGAAGGTGAAGGCAAACACTCAATAGCAGTAGAATCGGAAAACTACGAAGCACTCCTATTCGACTTCCTGGACCGGCTTATCTTCCTACAGGACAGCGAAGGAGTAGCAGTCAGCCATGCTAAAGACCTGGAAATCCACGAGAAAGAAAATGGCTACCAACTGGAAGCAGAAATAATGGTCGACCTGATCACATCAGGAATGAACTACACAGACATCAAAGCACCAACATACAACGAAATGAAAGTAGACTTCCAAGACGGCAAATGGATACTGGAAGCAGTACTAGACATATAAGGGATTAATAAACAGGTTCTAGCTAAAATACTAACATGGAGTCGACACAAATCATCGCCATAACTGCCGCAGCACTGGTAGGCATGATATTCATACTTCCGGCAATTTTCCTTCTAAAAACATCTTAAGGAAATTTAACAAGAGCAAAGTTCTGCAACAACTCGTTTTTAAACTCAAACACATTCATAGGACATGAATCAAGGACTGCTCGTAATCGGCGCCATAATACTGGTCGCAGAATATTCGGATACACATACGCAGGAGAACAAAGAGGTCTTCTCCAGCAAGGTGAAGACGCCATAACAGGCGAAGGACAGAACTGGGGACTAATACAATCACTCAGCCTGGCCGGCATAGCACTCGGAGGCATAATGGTCATAGCAGGATTTGTCCCTGAAGAATGGTACGGCGACTCATTCTAACCCACAACTCCATTTTTAATCTTTCCAAAACCTTTCTTCTTCATGGAACTCGAACAACTCGAAGAAAACATCTACCAGATACCAAAAACCGGAGAAATGAACAAACCGGCCAGAATCTACGCCAACGACAAACTACTGAAAGAAATCAAAAACGACGACACACTCCAACAAGTCAAAAACATGGCAACACTGCCGGGTCTGGAAAAATTCTCCATCGTAATGCCGGACGGTCACCAAGGATACGGCTTCCCCATCGGCGGAGTCGCAGCAGTAAACAAAGAAAACGGAGTAATAAGCCCAGGAGGAATCGGCTACGACATCAACTGCGGCGTAAGAGTACTAAAAACAGATCTAACATATGAAGAAATAAAAGGGAAGGAACAGCAGCTCGCAAACATACTATACAACAAAGTTCCATGTGGGCTCGGAAAAGGAGGCTACATCGATGTCGATGAAGACGAGCTAGATGAAATACTAGATAAAGGAATGGAATGGATGCTGGAAAACGACCACGCCACAGAAGAAGACCTCAAGCACTGCGAAGAAAACGGTCGACTAAAATGCGATCCAAACAAAGTTCCTTCAGATGCCAAAAAGAGAGGAATCAAGCAGGTAGGGTCTCTGGGTTCCGGAAACCACTTCCTGGAAGTACAGAGAGTAGAAAATGTATTCAACGAAGAAAAAGCAGAAGCATACGGTCTGGAAGAAGAACAGATCCTCGTTATGATCCACTCAGGAAGCAGAGGACTAGGACATCAGACATGTACAGAATACCTCAGAGAGTTCGAGAAGAACTATCCGGAAATAGTAGAAAACTTGCCAGAAAAGGAGCTTATCTACGCACCTCTAGGCGATGACCTGGCACAGGACTACAAGAACGCGATGTTCGCAGCAGCAAACTTCGCATGGGCCAACCGCCAGGGAATAACACAGGCAGTCAGAGAAAGCCTAGACACATTGTTCGGCGATACTGAGGCCGAACTGGTCTACGATGTCTGCCACAACATCGCCAAGGAAGAAACACACGAAGTCGACGGCGAAGAAAAAGAACTATTGGTCCATAGAAAAGGAGCGACCAGAGCAATGCCTTCTGGAAGACCAGAAGTACCAGAAGCATACAGTGAAGCAGGACAACCAGTACTGCTTCCAGGAAGCATGGGAACATCCAGCTACATACTATCAGGAGGACAAAAATCATTGGAACTATCCTTCGGCAGCACAGCACACGGAGCAGGACGACTCAAATCCCGGACACAATCCAAGAAAGACTACCGAGCCGCAGATGTACAGAGAGAACTGAAGCGCGATCAGATCTTCGTCAAAGCAGCATCGGGAGAAACCATCGAAGAAGAAGCACCTGGCAGTTACAAAGACATAGACGAAGTCATCAAAGTTTCGGATGAGCTCGGTATCGGTGAGAAAGTCGTTCAGATGCGGCCGATAGTGAATGTGAAGGGCTAAGTCCCTTCTTTTCTAGAATTCCAGTTTCCTGTATCCTAGCGACATAGTCAAAACACTCAGTACGGATAACATGGTCATATCTTTCCATATTGATCCAAGGTTTGAGCCTTGAACCATTACTTCCCTCATTGATTCTACTCCATATGTAAGTGGGACGATGTTTTGAGCTAGTTGTACTATGTTAGGAAGTCCTTCTGTGGTGTAAAATACAGGTGCTAGGAACATTGTTCCTATCAGGAATAGTGTAATTATTTTCTGCATGTCTTCGTGTGTCTCGAAGTAAGCTGCGAAGATAAGTCCGATCCCTGCGTGAGATAGAACACATAAAACAAGTATTGGAGCTATTAGCCGGCTGAGAACGACATCTGATACAGCTACTCCTATTCCGATGATTAAAGCGGATAATATGAGGGGTAGTGAAGCCATAATTACTTTTTCTATTACATAATTCTCTTTGGAGAGCTTGGAGCTTCTGTACATCCGGTAAAGCCCTTTCTCCTTTTCACCTGTTATTGAATAGGCAACAGCACTTACAGCAGCATATGAAACTATGAAAGCTGAATAAGAAGCCACTATTTCAGCAGTAGTGCCTTGATTCAGCACGAAGCCAGTAATTGCCAGCACTGCCAGCATCATTAAAACTCCGAAAAGCAGATTCGTCCATTTACGCAAAGTATCCAGTAAGTAAACTTTCAGAAGCTCAATTACTTTTCTCATATCTGCGACCCGTCACCTCGAAGAAAACATCTTCTAAACCTGGTTTTTCCACCGAAAGATTATCTAAGTCCTCCATTTCTCCAGACTCAACGAGCTGCTTTATTACTTCATGAGGCTTATCCGTATGAATCTCAAAGAAATCATTCTGCTCTGAATTCTCGCTCTCAAAACCGGAGGGCACATCACCCTCTGCTTTGATAATAAATTCTGCGTCAATGTTGCGTATCAATTCTTCTGGAGAGCCAGAAACAATTTCTTCTCCATCTTCAATTATAACAACTCTATCACACAGTTTTTCAGCCTCTTCCATAGAATGAGTAGAAACTAGAACTCCTCTATCATTTTTAAACTTCTGAATCATGTCTCGGACATCTTTCCGGGCACGAGGATCAAGCCCTGCGTTAGGCTCATCCAAAAGGAGATACTCGGGATCCTTCAACATCCCAGCAGCAATATTCAACTTTTTCTTATTACCTCCAGAAAGATCCGGGACAAAAGTATCAAGGTAGTCCCTGAGATTCACGGAATCGACTACTTCATCTACTTCTGATGTATTTTCGTTTAGAACTGCCATCATGTGCAGAAACTCCCTAACCTTCAACTTGGAGCTATACTCAACTTCCTGAAACACGACTGAGACTGAGTCTCGAACAGAACTATCCTCAATTGTAACTAATCCGGAATCTGGCTGTAGAAGGCCTGAAAGCATCTGCATCGTAGTAGTCTTCCCTGCACCATTTGGTCCTAAAAGCCCCACTATCTCACCTTTCTCAATCTCTAGACTGAGATCAGAAACAGCCTGAGTCTCTCCAAAACATTTTGACAGGTTTTCAGTCTTGAGCATACTCAGTATAGCTGGATGAGGTATTATGATAGTTTTGGCTAATTGAAAGAATTTTTATCTGCTCAAAATAGCCATGTATTATGGATAAGGTTGAACGTCCGCTTGAAAAAATGAGAAAACTAAGATCGGAGATAAGTTTCTCTGCCAAAGAGGTTGAAAATATGATGAAGGAATCCAAGAAGGTCTGGAATGAGAAGGGTGTTTGACCTAATTTTGTCCAACAATCTTTTCAGATTTTAGCATAAATTTCCCGATTGGTTTTTCCAAGTTAAATTTTCTCTTTTGCAAAGCTTTGGCGTCTGCTAGAGGTACGACTGTGAGCTTATACGCTGTTCTTACAATCTTCAGTATTATTCTTATTTTCGTAGAAGTTATTATCTGAGTTATCTCTGAAGGTATCATAGAAGGAGCCTTAAGAACGTTCCAGTACATTTTACCTATCCATCTATATGGAGTTCTTCCTGCGCTACTCCGAACAGGTTTAATATGACTTTTTACCTTCCTATGTACCGTTGACATTTATTTGACTTATACTGCTCTAATTTTTAGAATCTAATCTAGATGCCTCAACCCATTTATAAAATTTGTCTTACTTTTCGTATTTACTCGACAGAGTTTTTCTCGGTCGGGACAAGCCTACTCTTGTGGAGGAGGCCTCTGGTGATTGAATTCAGCGACTAGACAAAGGTATGTCGTTGAATTTGACAATACAAATTGTCTATGCCTCTCATTCAGGGAGGCCTATAGCGAGGTTTAACATCAACAATGCCAAAGAAAAGTAGATCACGAAGCGGTTCATTAGCATACAAGCCTAAGACACGGGCTGAAAGAATCTACCCAGATGTAAGTACATGGGAAGATACAGACGAACTAAAACCATTAGGATACGCAGGATACAAGGTCGGAATGACCAGAGTCCTCAGAATAGATGATACAGAAGGAGCAACAGAAGGACAGGAAGTTGCAACACCTGTAACAATACTCGAAGCTCCACCACTCAGAGTATACGGAGCAAGATTCTATGTCGAAGACCTTAACTCAGGTAAACAGGTCTTCACAGAAGCATGGACAGAATCTCCTTCCAAAGAACTCCAGAGAGCAACAGACATTCCAAAAGAAGGAAACATGGAAAACCTGGAGAAGGCAAAAGAAAACTCAGCAGAAATAACAGATGTCAAACTATTAGTACATACACAACCTTCTCGTGCAGGAATCAGCAAGAAGAAACCTGCCAACTTCGAACTTGGCCTAGGAGGCTCAGTCGAAGATCAGCTTGAATACGCAGAAGAGATGATCGGAAAGGAAATCGAATTTTCCGATGTATTCGAAGAAGGAGAATACTCAGATGTAATCGGAGTAACCAAAGGAAAAGGAATGGAAGGACCAGTCCAGAGATACGGAATCAAGAGACTAGACCACAAGACACAGAAGAAAAGAAGAAAGGCAGGAAACGTCGGACCATGGCACCCAGACCAACTCAGCTGGAGAATCCCACTTCCAGGACAACAAGGATACAATAATCGTACAGAACACAATAAGAGAATCCTCAGCCACGGAGAAGACAGCGAAGAAGTACAGAGAGACGGAGGGTTCAAGAACTACGGAGAAGTCCAAAGCAACTACATCCTGGTCAAAGGATCAGTACCAGGACCAGCAGAAAGACTAGTCCGACTAAGAACAGCACTAAGAACAGACGAAAACCCAGGAAACCCAGAAATAACACACATCGAAAAATAAGGTGAAGAAAGATGACAGATTTACCAAATCAATTTAACGAGAGAGTAAGGCCAGATATCATCAAGAGAGCCAATCTCTCAATCAAGAGCAAGAAACGACAGCAGTACGGAGCAGATCCAGAAGCAGGACTCCGACATGTCGTATACTGGAAAAAACAGCAAAACGCATACAGAGGACAGAAAGGAAAAGGAATGTCAAGAACCCCTCGAAAGATCAGAGTAAGAAGAGGAAGCCAGATCTATGGAGACGGAGCAGAAGCGCCAAATACTGTAGGTGGACGAACAGCACACCCTCCAAAAAGCCAGAAAGACTTCACAGAAGAAATCAACGACAAAGAAAGAAGAAAAGCAATTCGATCAGCAATCGCAGCAACAGCTGACGAAGAACTAGTCTCAGAGAAACACGACTATGAAGGCGACCTTCCTCTTGTCGAGGAAGATCTTTCAGGAATCCAGAAGACACAGGAACTGAAAGAGACACTAGAAGACTTAGGTCTTGAAGATGAGCTTGACAGAGTCTCCGAGAAAAAGGTTAGAGGAGGAATGGGGGCTAACCGTGGAAGAAAATATGTCAGAAAGGTTGGACCTCTTGTAGTAACTGCTGAAGATGAAGGAATCTCAGATGCAGCAAGCAACCTAGCAGGAGTAGAACACTCCAAAGTCGATCAGCTGAACGCTGAGAAACTTGCTCCAGGAGCAACACCAGGAAGACTTACAGTCTGGAGCACAAAAGCAGTAGAAAAACTTGAAGAAGATGGAATGTACCAATAGGTGAACAAAAATGGAAGTAGATAGAGCATGGGAAGTTATTGAAAATCCGCACATGACAGAACAGGCAATGGACATGATCGACCAGGAGAACAAGCTAGTACTGATGGTCGACCTAGAAGCAGACAAAAACCAAGTCCAAGATGCAATAGAAACATTGTTCGATGTGACGGTAGAAAAAGTCAATACAAACATAACATCTTCAGCAAAGAAAAAAGCATTCGTCCGATTAAGTCCAAGCGACGATGCAATGGACCTAGCCACAGAGCTAGGAATGATGTAGGTGAATTAACGATGAAAATCGTAGATTTTCGGAGTAGCCGAAAACACAGAGGTGTTTTCAACTAATGGGAAGCCCACTAAAACAACAGAGAAGAGGAAAAGGAAGTCCAAAGTTCCAAGCAGGCCGTAACGGCAAAGGAACAGCGGAACACAAAAACGCAGAAATCACAGGAACAGTCGTAGACCTGGTCCACGACCCAGCAAGGACAGCACCTGTCGCCAAAGTAGAGTTCGAAGACGGTGAAGTAAGAAATGTCCTAGCACCAGAAGGCCTACAGACAGGAGACGAAATAGAAGTAGGAGTATCAGCTCCTGTTGAACCAGGAAATGTACTTCCACTAGGAGAAATCCCAGAAGGAGTACCAATTAACAACATTGAACTTCAGCCAAACGACGGAGGCAAACTAGTCAAGAGCTCAGGAACATACGCATTTGTAGTAACACATGAAGCAGACAGTGTCAGAGTTCAGCTTCCTAGTGGCGAGTTCAAGAAAATGAATACTCAATGCAGAGCAACTATTGGAAAGGTTGCAGCCGGCGGAAGAAAAGACAAGCCATTTGTCAAGGCCGGAAACGCATCCAAGGCTGCAAAGGCTCGTGGAAAACAGTACCCAACAGTTTCCGCAGTAGCCATGAACGCAGTCGACCACCCATTCGGTGGATCAGCAAAACCAGGACAACCAAAAACAGTTTCCAAACACGCTTCACCAGGAAGCAAAGTTGGAAACATCGGAGCCAAACGCTCCGGAAAACAGAACAACGACTAGGTGAACCAGCATGACAGATGACTTTACTTACAGAGGAAAAACACTCGAAGAACTACAAGACATGAGTCACGACGAACTAGCAGAACTCATGGACGCCCGAGCACGGCGTAAACTAGAAAGAGGTCTTCGAGAAAACGAAGAAAAACTACTGGAAAAACTAGAAGACAAGGACAGAGTCCAGACACATCTCAGAGGAATGATTGTCCTCCCAGAAATGGTAGGAAAAACAATCGAGATCTACAACGGACAAGGATTCGAAGAAGTAGATATCGAAGAAGATATGATCGGCCATTACTTCGGAGAGTTCGCAAAAACCAGAAAACAGGTATCTCACAGCGCACCAGGACTTGGTGCAACGAGATCCTCAAAGCATGTACCGCTCAAGTGATGCCTAAATGAACTCAATTGAGATAGAGTCACATCAGGCACGAGCACTTGGCAAGAACATGCCGATCTCCTGGAAAGACAGCACAGAAATTGGTCGCTTTATTAAAGGAGACACAGTGGAAAAAGCAGAAAACAAACTGGAAAAAGTAATTGAGAAAGAACTACATGTCCCATACACAAAGTTCGACAGTGATGCAGGACACAAATCAGGAGCAGGAGACAGTGGAGGATTCCCTGTCAAAGCAGCAGAACACATGCTAGAACTAGTACAGGAAGCAGCTGCAAACGCAGAACATCAAGGGCTCAACACAGGAGCACTCCATGTCGACAATGTCATTACCAACAAAGGAAATGAATACGCGACACCAGGACGATTCAGAGGCCGCAAAACCAAAGCAGCACATGTCAATGTCATCGTAGGTGAAAAATAATGCGAAAATCAGAGGTTGTCTCAGTGATTCACACACAAGGTGAGAACCAATAATGCAAGAAAAAGAATTCATTCAGAAAGGAGCACGGAAAGTAAGACTGCACGAGTTCCTAGAAGACGAACTAGAAGGAGCAGGTTACAGTCACGCAGAAATCGAAAGAACGCCGACAAGCACAAAGATAGTGGTCCATGCACAGAAACCAGGTCTCGTCATCGGAAGAGGCGGAAGCAGAATCCGCGAACTAACTTCTGACATGGAAGAAGCTTTCAATTTCGAAAACCCTCAGATCGAAGTCAACGAAATTGAAGACGCAGATGCCAACGCAGAAGTAGTAGCAAAAAGCATCGCAGACTGGCTTGAAAAAGGCGGACACGCCAAGAGAGTAGGATACACCTACCTCAGAAGAATGAAGGAAGCAGGAGCAATCGGAGCAGAAATAGAGATTACAGGGAAGCTCTCCGGGAACCGTGGAAGAACAGAGAAATTCTCCTTCGGATATGTCAAGAGATGCGGAAATACATCAAAAGACAATGTCCAGAAAGGATACGAACTAGCACGGACCAAACCAGGAGCAATTGGCGTCAAAGTAAGAATCATGAAAGAGATGCCAGACTTCCTGCACAGAGATGTAGATGTAAGCGAAGAAGTCCTACACATGTCTGTAGAAGAGACACAGAGAGAAAAAGCTGACAGAATCCAGGAAATCATCGTCGAAGCAGAAGACATGACATCAGCTTCACTTGAAGAAGCAATAGAAACCAAAGAAGAACAGATTAAAACTGACGATATCTCTAAAGACGAAGTCAGAGACGCATTTGAATCCGTCGAAGACATGGAAGAACTAGAGAAAGAAGTCGAAGAAAGAGTGGAAGAAGTCAAAGAAGAAGTCGAAGCAGTCAAGGAAGAGACCGGTGAAGAGATGGCAGAAGACGCAGAAGCAGTAGAAGAGGAAGTAGAAGACCTTGAGGAAGAAGCCGAAGAGATCGCTGAAGAGGCAGAAGATGAAGTCGAAGAAGCTGCTGAAGAAGTAGAGGAAGAACTTGAAGAAATAGGAGAAGAAATCGAGGAAATCGTCTCAGGCACAATCAGCGACGCTAAAGAAGCAATCAACGATATGAGTGAACCAGACTTCGACGCACTGCTTCACGCAGAAGAAGACAACAAAGATCGTAAAACCTTCAAAGACTGGATTGAAACCCAGAAGGATTAAAAGAACTGAAAGGTGTATCTAACCGTGAAAGCAGAAGAACTTAGAGACAAAAACGACTCCGAACTAAAGGAACAAATCGGCGACCTACAGAAAGAACTTGTACAGGAACGTGGTCAGATCGAAGTCGGTGGCTTTGCCGACAACCCTGGTCAAATCAAGGAAATGAAGAAAACCATTGCAAGAATCAAAACAGTTCTCAACGAACGAAACAACTAGAAAAGATCATCCAATGTCAGATACCTGCACAAAATGCGGAATGCCACAGGATCTTTGCGTCTGCGACAGCATCGCGCGTGAAGACCAGCAAATCACAGTCAAACTCGACTCAAGAAGCTACAACAAGGAGATGACAGTTGTCACAGGTCTCGACGACGAAAGCGACATCAAAGACCTGGAATCAACACTCAAGACCAAGCTAGCCTGCGGAGGAACACACAAAGACGGACAGATAGAACTCCAGGGCGACCACAGAAGAAGAATCGTCGACATCCTAGAAGACGAAGGCTTCTCAAGAACAAACATCGAAGTCAAATAACGACTTCAACCCACATTTCCTCTACTTTTACTTCTATGAAATCTCAGTACGAACTAGAGCTCAAATCTCGGGAAAACGGTAACATCTACAGATTTCAATCAGCTGATGGTCTCAACTCCAAAAACAGTTTCAGAGACGAAGAATTGCTTCTGGTGGATGAAGTCCAAGTAGAGAAAACTGACAGAATACTTGTAATTCAGTCCGGCTATGGTTTTCTTGGAGCAGTTTTAGGGGATAAAGCAGAGTTTACCGTTATGCAGGATACGAGTAGCAGAGCCTGTGAATTCTCCAAAAAGAATGCCAAAGGGAATCAAGTGGAAGGCTTTAATGTAGAGAACAAGGCTGTCGAAGATATTCAGGAAGAATTTGACAAGATAATTTATGCGCCAGCAGACTACGAACCGGTTGATTTGGTTAAGAACAGACTAACTTACGCCTCCGAAAAACTAACTGAGAACGGAAAAATTTTCCTAGCAGGCAGGAAGAAATCCGGAATCAAGAGATACCGGAAACACCTCCAAGATGCCGGCGATGTTCAGAAAATTGGTAGTAGAGGAGCAATTAGAGCTTACCGGTTTAAACCCCAATCAAATTTTTCTCTATCTGAACTGGACTTGGAGAAGGAATTTCGGTCTGAAGTAGACGGATTTGAAGCTGATTTCACTTCTTCTGAAGGCTTGTTTTCTCATGGCAAACTTGATGAAGGAACAAGAATTCTGCTGGAAAACTTAGAGCTCTCCAATCCAGATAAGGTCTTGGATCTAGCCTGTGGATACGGCGCGATCTCAGTATTTACAGCAAAGATGTCGGATGCGGATTTATTCCTGACAGATGACAGTGTCCGTGCAACAGAATACGCAAAGAGAAATCTGGAGAGAAACGATATCCAATGTTTTGAGGTTAAGACAGGTGATTGTTTAGATGCATTTTCAGGCCGAAAATTCGATCTAATTATCTCTAATCCGCCTACTCATCAGGGCAAAGGAATCACAGAGAAGATTTTCAGCCAAGCTCATGATTCTTTGGAAAAAGGAGGGAGTTTTTGGCTAGTCTACAATCAAAATATGAACTACCAGGCCCAATTGGGCCAGGAATTTGACAGGGTTGAACAAATAGCCCTGCAAGATAATTTCAAAGTAGTCAAAGCAGTCAAGTAATCTTCAGAATCTTTTTTACACACCAAACTCGAAAGAATGTGTATGCCAGGAACAGTTTTCTTGAAAGGAGAAAAAATAAATCTTAGAACAATTGAGGAAGAGGACGCTGAGTTCTTGAGGGATGGCGTCAATCATCCAGATGTCAGGGTCTGGATGAGCAATACTCGTCCACAAAACCTGGATGATGAGAAAGAATTTATTGAGGAGGTAGTCTCCAAGGACGACTCCATTAACTTGATGATCTGTCAAGACGGATATCCGAAAGGCATAATCTCGTTGATTGATCAAGAGGATGAAGGCAAGATTGGTGAGCTGGGCATCTGGCTTCATCCTGAGTTCCACGGCAATGGTTTTGGCTCTGAAGCCGCGGAATTATTGACAGACCATGCGTTCAACCAGCTCAATTATCATAAGGTCTATGCCCGAGCTCAGAAACAGAACCAGCCCTCAATAGGTATCTGGGAGAAACTAGGATTCCAGAAGGAAGGCGAATTCAGAGAACATACATATGCACAAGGCAGTTATCAAGATGTCGTCTATCTGGGTATTCTTCAAGGTGAATGGCAATGAAGTCTAAGTTTTTGGAAAAGGATGATGTGGTTCTGAGGCCGATAGAGAACGATGATGCAGAGTTTCTCAGAGAGTTGATTAACCATAGGGATGTTAGAAGTACTATTGGAAAGCCGCCTAGACCTGTAAACTTGAAACAGGAGGAAGATTTTATCGAAGCAGCTTCGGAAGACGAAGATACTGTAAAATTCCTGATAGAATATCAAGGAGAAAAAGCAGGAGAGATTTCACTGGGAGGGCTGGAAAAACCGTACAGGAAAAGCGAGTTCGGCATAAGCATACATCCGGACTTCCATGGTCAGGGAATAGGAAGTACAGCAACACAATTAGTTGTTAAATACGCCTTTGAAACACTTAATCGACACAAACTTCGTGGAGGATATATCGAAGGAAACGAAGCCTCCCGGAGAATACAAGAGAAGGCTGGTTTGCAGGAAGAAGGTCGTGAACGCCACTACAAATATGTGGATGGAAAATGGAAAGATGTCATCTGGATGAGTATATTGGAGGAGGAATATTTTGAATCAAGATCTGAAAGATGAAATCGAATCTGAACTAGGGACTGGCTTAGATTGGGAAGAAGTTGGAGAGGGGTTAAACACTATTTACAAACTCTCTTCTGAGGCTCAGACTTACATTCTCAAAATTCACACTAATCATGAGGGCATGGAAAGTGAGAGGTTTCGTGCCGAAACAGAAGTCCTAAAGAATCTACACGAAAAAACTGAGATAAATACTCCTGAAGTAGTTTTGGAAACTTTCTCCGAAGGCTCAGACCACGAAGATTTCTTTGTCATGGAAGAATTGGAAGGAGAGTCTGCAGACCAATATAAGCAACAATTTTCGCAAAGTGAATTAGAGGGCATAATATTCCAGTATGGAGAAATCTTGGCTAGATTCCATGAAAACACAGGTTTCGACGAGTACGGTGTTCTAGTTGATAGGGGAGAAGGCCTTGAAATGCTGGATGGAGCGGATAAATGGACTTGGTCGGTAGAAGGATTGATAGATGCTACAGAAAGCATAATAGAAGATAAATGGGATGAAAAACCGGAGCTGTACACTGAAGAAGCCAAGAAGAATCTGGATGAATTACCTGAAAATCCGAAATCGGTTCTACTTCATCAGGACAACAGGCTAGACAATTTGCTCATAAAGGACGATAAAATAAATGCATTGATCGACTGGAGCCATGTCAGAGCAGGCCACAATGAATACGACTTAGTGAAAACCGAATACGACCTCATTGAAGGCGACCTGGATTTTCTGCCGGAAGAACAGAAAGAAAAACTAAAGAAGAAACTGTACGAAGGATACAGGCAAGAAAAACAGCTTGAAACAGATAAAGAGTTCCAGGAAAGAAGAAACCTCTACCTTTACGCTATTACTCTGTGGAATATGGCAGGATTTCCGAACTATTCCTCAGACTGGGAAGAGGACAGATACAAAGAGAAAGAGGAAGAACTGAAATCAAAACTCAAGAAGAACTTCCAAAAACTTTCCTGACCCATAAACTTCTATGCCGCGCACACCTGAAAATCTTCCCAGACACGAACTGATTGGCCTCCGAGTGGAGATAGAAGAACATCCTGATTCCAACAAGGTAGGTATTTCTGGTGAGGTCTTGGATGAGACCCGTGACATGCTGAGGATTGAGGATAAATGGGTGGAGAAGGAAGGCACGACTTTTGTCTTTGAACTTGGTGAGGAAAAGATCAGGATTAAGGGAGATATTATCAAGAAACGGCCTGAGGACAGGGTTAAGATGAGTATTCCTGATAAGTGGGAACAGGTCTAACACCCTTTTTAAGGTTTGTCTTCTTTTCTTTTGTTACAGTCATTCGGTTGGCTGTATGTTTGAATTCCTGCTGAAAGTCGCCTTTCGGGGCGAGACTGCAGATAGGGATTCGACTTTACTGGCAAAATCGCTTGTACCAGTGCTTGAGTCGGATTTCTAAATCTGTATGCTGCAGGGAAACTATTTGAGGTGAAAAAACAATAATGAGTCAAGAATACGAAGTACGAGGAGGAGTCTTTACAGGCAGAGTCATCTCCAACAAGATGCAGAAATCTGCCACTGTAAGATGGGAGCACACCCAAGAAATCCCAAAATACGAGAGAAAAGAAAGAAGAAACACAAAGATAACAGTCCATGTGCCTGAAGATATGGAACTGGAAGAAGGAGACACGGTCAAAGTTGGCGAGACACGACCGATCTCTAAGACTAAAAGCCATGTAGTAATGGAGAAAATCGAAGATGAAGAGCAAGAAGGAGAGGAATAAATTATGAAGCCACTAGGATCTAACATTACAAGAACTCTTGACCTCGGAGCAGAGCTTACATGTGCAGATAACTCTGGAGCAAAAGAACTGAAGATTATCGGCGTTAAAAGCCGGAAAGGAAGAAGAAGCCGCCGAGAAAGTGCAGGAGTCGGCGACATCGTCAAAGTAAAAATACTAAGAGGAGACCAGGAAGTCAAACACCAGGTTTTCGACGCAGTAGTCGTAAGACAGGCAAAAGAATTCCAAAGACCAAACGGTCTCAGTGTAAAATTCGAAGACAACGCAGCAGTCCTCATCGAAGAGGAAACAATGTTGCCAAAAGGAAATGTGACGAAAGGACCGATCGCAAAAGAAGTAGTTCAAAGATTCTCTCCGATCGGAAAAATTGCATCAAAGGTTGTATAGAGGTAATAAGAAATGGTAGATCAAACACAGAACTGGAGCAAAAGTTGGAAATCAAGCACAGATCCGCAGAAACAGAGAAAGTACAGGACAAACGCTCCACAACATGTCAAAGACAACCTAGTATCAGCAAACCTCTCACACGAACTAAGAGACCAACTGGATACGCGAAGTCTCCAACTTAACCTTGGAGATCGTGTAGAAGTCGCAAGAGGCGACTTTAGTGGTTCAAGTGGAATCATCTCAAACATCGACAGAGAGAATCAGAAAGTATACATCAACGGTCTAGAAGTAGAAAGACAGGACGGAAGCACAAGCCAAGTACCTTTCAAGCCTTCCAACCTACAGATCCAGGCACTCAACCTGGAAAACATCGAAAGAATTGAGAAATACGATGTTGAAGACAGTGAAGAGATTCAGGTAGACGAAGAAGAAGTAGAAGAAGTCCTAAGCCAGGAAGAAGAAAACGAAATGATGCAGCAGATGCAAGGCGGCGGACAACAGCCAGACATGAGTGACATGGATATTGACGAAGAAGACATGGAAGAAATCAAAGAGAAAGCCAAGGAAGCACAGCAAGAAGACAAGTCTTCTCAAGAAGGCTCCTCAGAAAGCGAGCCTTCAGAAGAAAGTTCCGAGACAGGTCACGATGAGCTAGTAGACGGCACTATGGATGAAGTCAAAGACAGTATCTCAGAAATGGAAAACCCGGACTTCGACGCACTTATTGAAGCAGAGAAGGCTGGAAAAGACCGTAAAACCATGATCGAATACCTAGAGAATCAGAAGGAGGAGTAAAGAGTTATGACACATCAGAAAAGACTTTCAGCACCTAAACACTACCCTATCTCCAGAAAGGAGAACACATACATCTCAACAGTCAAAGGAAGCAGAAGCAAGGAAGATGCAATCCCTGCAAATGTATTCCTCAGAGATGTCACAGGGTACGCAGAAACAGACAAAGAAGCAAAGAAAATAGTAAAACAAGGAGACATCCTCAGAAACGGAGAAGAACTTCGAGATGTCAAACAAGGACTTGGAGTACTAGACACAGTAGAACTACCGAAAGCAGAGGAAAGCTTCAGAGTACTTAGAGACGGAAGAAACCTAGACTTCATCAACACAGAAGACACAAGAAAAGCAGCAAAAATCGTAGGCAAGAAAGCAGAAGGAAGCGACAATGTCTACCAACTTCACAACGGAGAAAACCACACAAGCACAGACAACTTCCAGACAGGAAGCACACTGATCTTCCAAGAAGATGGAAAAGTAGAGGAAGTCAAACTGGAAGAAGGCGCAGAAGTAATCGTATTCTCCGGACAGCACGCAGGAGAAACAGCAGAACTCGAAGAAATCAACCAAAGAGGAATGAACCCAGACACAGGAACAGTCAGTGAAAACGGAAGAGAGTTCGAAACCAAACTAGAAAACCTAGTCGCAACAGGCGACCTAGAGGTGACAGAATAATGACAGAACAAGAAACAGAGCAAAACCCAATGAAAGAAATCGAAATCTCCAAAGTAATAGTAAACATTGGGGAAGGACAGGTCGGCGACGGAGTAGAAAAAGCACACGACCTAATCGAAAAACTAACAGGAAAAACACCTGTCAGAACAGAGAGCAACGACTCAGCAAAGACATTCGGACTAAGAAGCGGTCTAAACATCGGAGCAATGACAACAATTAGAGGAGAAGACGCAGAAGAACTCCTCAACAAAGTAGCGCCAGCAGTAGACCAGATTAAGGACTCAGCATTCGACGGAAACGGAAACTTCTCATTCGGAGTTTCAGAATACATCGATGTACCAGGACTTGACTACGACGCAGACATCGGCATGAAAGGATTCCAAGTAATAGTAGTACTCGAAAGACCAGGATACCGAGTAAAGAAAAGGGACTACAAACCATCCGAAATCGGCGACGACCACAAAGTAAGCGACGAAGAAGCCAAGGAATTCATCGAAGAAAACCTGGAAATTGAGGTGAGCCAATAAATGAGCTACGAGAAAGTACTGAACCAGATCAAACACAAAGAAGGCAAGAGAAAGAAATTCGAGAAGAACAACTCGCCTAAAGAAAGAGACTACGGAAAAGCCAAGAAAGAATGCAGAAGATGCGGCAGAACAGGAAGAGGAGTAATCAGCAAATACGAACTGAACTACTGCCGACAATGCTTCAGAGAAATCGCCGACAAAATCGGATTCAAACAGTTGAAATGAGGATTGATTAAGAGATGAAGCATGACACACTGAGCGACGCACTAAGCGCAATCAACAACGCAGCAAGAAACGGAAAAGACTATGCTACAGTATCACCGACCAGCAACCTGCTGAAAAATGTACTGATCCAGTTACAGCAGAAAGGATACATCGGCGTATTTGAACTCGTAGAAGACGGACAAGGCGGCAAATTCAAGATAGAAGTAACAGACGAAGTAAATGAATGTCAGCCAGTTAAGCCAAACTTCTCCGTCCAGAACGACGAGTTCGACAAATGGGCTAAACGATACCTGCCGGCACAAGGATTCGGCGATTTAATCGTCACCACAAGCCACGGTATCATGACACATGAAGAAGCCCAAGACGAAAACCTTGGAGGAAAACTACTCGGCTATGTCTACTAGGTGAACCAAAAATGGAATCAGTTACAGTTGAAATACCGGAAGACTTCACACCAAGCTACGACGATGGAGTATTCACTCTGTCAAACGGCAGTGAAGTCAGCAAGAAAATGGAGCATGCACTAGTAGATGTAGAAATCGACGGACAAGAAGTTGAATTCAGCACTCCAAGCACTAAAAAGGATATCAAAAGTATCCTCAGCACATTCAAAAGCCATGTAGAAAACATGATCGAAGGACTTCAAGACGAGCATGTCTACAAGATGAAAGGCGTATACGCGCACTTCCCAATGACAATCAAGCAGGAAGGAGAACAGGTAGCGATTGAGAACTTCATGGGGGAGAGAAACCCGCGTACAGTAGACATCATGGAAGGAGTAACAGTAGAAGTAGACGGCGAAGACCTAACACTTCGAGGAGCAGACAAAGACGCAGTAAGCCAGACAGCAGCACGGATCGAACAGATCTGCCACAAAGGAGACAGAGACCCAAGAACATTCCAAGACGGCGTCTACATCACAAGCAAAGGTGAAGAACAATGAGCAGCGACAAATTCAAAAGACAAGATAAACACAAGGCCGGCAAACTTTCAGGAAAATCCTGGAGAAACCCGGTAGGCGGACACTCAAGAGTAAGACTAGAAGAAAAAGGAGCAGTCGCCAAACCGAAAGTCGGATACCGGACAGATAAAGAAATCAGAGGAAAACATCCTTCCGGATACGACGAAGTAATGGTACATAACACAGACGACCTAGAACAGATCAATCCTGAAGAAGAAGCAGCAAGAATCGGTGGAACAGTCGGTGGACGGAAAAAAGCAGATATACTAGAAAAAGCAGACAACGAGGATATCAAAGTCCTCAACAGAGGTGACCAATAGATGGATCTGAAGACTCAGAAAAGAATGGCAAGCGACATCATGGATGTAGGAAAAGACCGTGTCTGGATTGACCCTGACGAACAGGAAAAAGTTGACGAAGCAATCACAAGAAACGATATCAGAAACTTGATTGAAGGCGGAGCAATCCAGAAGAAAGATGAGAAAGGAACCTCAAAGGGTCGAGCCAAGCACATCAAGAAGCAGAAAAAGAAAGGACGAAGAAAAGGCCAGGGAAGCAGAAAAGGAAAGAAAGGCGCTCGGAAAAGCGACAAGAAGAAATGGATGGAAAAGATCAGAGCCATTCGTGAAAGACTCAAAGAGATGAAAGAAGAAGGAGAAGTAACTTCCGAACAGTATCGTGAACTATACGATATGAGTAAGGGAGGATTCTTCAGAGACACAAAACACCTAGAAAACCATGTAGCAAACAAACTCGAGTGATCAAAAAATGGCAGAAGACATAAACGAACGAGTACCACACAAGAGAAGAAGAAAACAGCAGACAGACTATCAGCAGAGAAGAAAGCTGTTGAAGTCAGGAAAACCAAGAGCAGTAGTAAGAACCAGTAACCAGCACACAAGAGTACACCTTGCACACTTCGAAACAGAAGGAGACAAGAACACTGCTCAAACAATCAGCAAGCAGCTAGGAGAATACGGCTGGGAACACCACACAGGAAACCTTCCGGCAGCATATCTTACAGGATTCCTCGCAGGAATGAAAGCAGATGCAGACGAAGCAGTACTAGACCTAGGACTAAGAGAAAAGAAAGACGGCGGAAGAGTATTCGCAGCAGTCCAAGGAATGAACGACGCAGGAATGGAAGTACCAGTCGGCGAAGAAGCACTACCAGAAGAAGGAAGAATGAAAGGAGAACACATCAAAGAAATGAAAGACATCGATGTTCCTTCCAGCGTAGAAGAAGTCAAAGAAAACATCAGAGGTGATTTTAACTAATGGCAGAACAAGAAACAGAAGAAATCTGGACTCCAAAAACAGAGCTTGGAGAAATGGTCGCAAACGGACAAGTAACAGATATCAGAGAAGCACTCCACAGCGGTAAGAAAATCATGGAGCCAGAAATCGTCGACCAACTCGCAGACCTCCAAGAAGAAGTAGTACTTATCGGAGGAACACCAGGAAAAGGAGGAGGCAAAAGAAGAACAGTCTCCAAGCGTACAGCACGGATGCACAAATCCGGCGCACGATACAACAGTAAAGCCATGACAATCCTCGGAAATAAGAACGGAGTAATCGGCATCGGAATGGGCGAGTCAGACGATACAAGAGCAGCAATCGACGACGCCAATAGAAAAGCCAAACTCAACTTGATAGAGGTTCCAAGAGGAAACGGAAGCTGGGAAGACCAAGGAAATAACGACACATCAATCCCACTAGCCGTAGAAGGCAAGTCAGGAAGTGTCACAGTTGAAGTCAAGCCAGCACCAAGAGGAACAGGACTAGCAGCAAGCGACGAAGTCAAGAAGATTCTGAAGCTAGCCGGTATCAAGAACGCATGGGTAAAGAGCAGAGGAACAACAAGAACCCGTGAAAACCTGATTCAGGCAACATTCAACGCACTCAAGAAAATCAAGAAATACCAGAGAAGTGATCAAGAATGAGCAAGCTAGTAGCAGTAAAAGTAAGAGGCAGCATCGACGCCAACCAGAAAGTGAAGAAAACCCTACAAACTTTAGGTCTAGAGAAAAAGAATCAGGCACGAGTAATGGAAGACACGGACTCCAACAAAGGCAACATGCAGCAAGCCAAAGACTACATCGCTTACGGAGAAGTCAGCGATGACTTCGCAGAAGAAATAGGCGAAGTAGGAGAGACAGTAAGTCTTTCACCTCCAAGCGGAGGATTCAAAAGCACGAAAAGACAGTACCATCAGGGAGGTAGTCTTGGAAATAGAGACGACATGGAATCCCTGTTGAAGAAAATGAATTAAGGTGTGCAACAAATGACTAAAAGAAGATCAAAGAAGAACAAGTCAGGAAGCAACGGATACGGAAGCTCCAAGAAAAATCGTGGAGCAGGAAGCCGTGGTGGAAGAGGTAACGCAGGAAGCGGTAAGAAAGGACAAAGCCAGAGAATGACAGAAGACGGCGTCCAAGAACTAGGAGAGAAAGGATTCAACTCCCGACAACCTGATCAGGACGGCATCAACCTGCGAGACATCGACCAAAGAATCGAGGAATTCGTAGAACAAGGAGCAGCAGAAGAAACAGAAAACGGTTACGTATTCCACGCAGAAGAAGCAGGATACGACAAAGTACTTGGCGGAGGACAACTCAGAACAAGCATAGAAATCCACAGCGAAGAGTTCTCCCAATCAGCAGAAGACAAAATTGCGGAAAGCGACGGCGAAGCAGTAGAAGAATAAAAAACCGTCCTTCCCCAATTGTCATTTACCAACTTTTTGATCCGAGGTAATCAAATAATATGTCAGCAATTGTTCAGGCAGCACAATACTTACCAAGCATAAGAGAACCCGAGAAAGAACAGTCACTGAAAGAGATGCTTACCTGGACAGGTGTAGTACTTCTATTATACTATACGCTAGGCTCAATTGACCTGTTCGGAGCAAACTCCGCAGCAGTAGAGCAAGCACTACAACAACTACAGACATTTCAGACGCTTCTAGGAGCACAGATAGGATCAATAATTACACTAGGAATCGGACCTATAGTCACATCCTCCATAGTCCTGCAGATGGTTGTAGGATCGGAGATAGTCAGCTGGAATACCAATACACAAGAAGGAAAAGAAAAATTCCAGGCAGCACAAAAAGTCCTAGCCTACGGACTCTCCATAATAGAAGCAGTCGGCTACGTAGCAGCAGGAACATTCGGAAATATAAGCGACCCAGCAGTATTCGCACTGCTATCCGGACAAATCGCACTTGGAGGAATCCTCATCATCCTAATGGACGACCTAATCCAGAAATGGGGATTCGGATCAGGAACTGGACTGTTCATCGCAGCAGGAGTATCCAAAGCAATATACATAGCATCAATCTCTGCACTCGACGGAACAGGAAACTTCGTCGGATTATCCAGCTCAGCAGCAGGAGCATTCCCTAAATTCGTAGCAAGCGGAGGAGACTTCACAGCACTAGTACCAATACTAGCAACCCTGGCCGTCTTCGGCGTAGTAGTATACCTACAAGCCATGAGAGTCGAAATACCATTGACATTTGGCGACGTCAGAGGATTCGGACAAAAATGGCCGTTAAAATTCCTTTACACATCAGTCATGCCAGTAATCCTAGTATCCGCATTAGTCACAAACTTCCAAATCATAGGAACCACACTGGCAGGACAAAACGGATGCAGCATCCTAGGCTGCGTCAGCGGAGGACAAGCATCCTCAGGGTTCATTGCATGGCTACAAGCACCGACAGGATTCATAGACTCGGCACTACAAGGTACAGTAACAATGATAGGAACTGGAAGCATAACCCACGTCCTATTCTACCTGCTGGTCTACATCCTAGGAAGCATAGTATTCTCAATCTTCTGGATGAAAACCAGTGGACAAGACGCAGACAGCGTAGCAGACCAGATACAAGCCACAGGCATGAAAGTACCAGGATTCAGAAAAGACAAGAGAGTCATCAAAAAAGTCCTCAACCGATACATCCCAGGACTAACAGTCCTATCCGGAGCAACAATCGGAGCACTAGCATCACTATCCAACATGCTTAACGCAGCAGGAGGAGGAACAGGAATCCTACTAACAGTCATGATAATCTACAAGATGTACGAAGAACTAGCACAGAAACACATGGAAGAACTCCACCCAGCAATGAAAAACTTCATCGAATAAGAAACTCCTCTCTATTCCATTCCTTAACTCCTTCTTATCTCTTCACCCTTTCTAAAACAGTAGTTTTTCCCTTCCTTCAAAACCTCCGCCGTTAGCTTAAAAGAGTTCCAGCAACCCTACTAAATGTATGATCGCAGGTTTACTAACCGCACTTTACAGTTTTTACAACGTAGTCTTCCAGCCAGTCCTCAGCCTAGGACCTTACATAGCACTAGGATTCTTCTCAGCATGCCTAGCAATACTTTTCTCAGGAATAAGATACTGGCTGCTCGATCATGAAAAAGCAGAGAAAATACAGGACAAAATCAGCGAAAAACAGGAAAAAATGAAGGAGGCACGAGAAAACGACAACCACGAGAAAGCCTCCAAACACACAAAAGACGTCTTCAAACACAACCAAGAGTTCATGCTACTGAACATGAAACCGATGATCGGGACAATGCTCTTCGTAGCACTGATCTTCCCATGGCTAGGAGCCACCTTCGCACCAACAGCACAGATAACACAGACAACTGGTCAAATGTACGAAGGCAACTTCACATACGCCCAGACACAGACACCAATAACAGTAGACAACACAACAGAAACCCCTGTCCTCCAAGTAGACAACCAGAGCATCGAACCAGGAGAAGCCGCAAAAATCAACGGATTCAAATGGACCTACAAAGGAATCAAAGAAAAGACTCCAGGATTCTTCAGCAACACAGAAGGCACAGTCGCCAACTTCAACGGCAAATTCATACAACTACCATTCACACTACCATGGATAGGAGGAGCACTCAACTGGCTAGGATTCTACATAATAATCACAATGCCAATGACACTAATCCTCAACAAAACACTAGGAATCCAATAACCCCTATACCCTTTCCCCCCGCATTCTCAATTGAACTCAGATAAAACTTCACCACACTAACTTCTATTATGGAATGGTACACAAGGGAAGAAGCAGAGACAGACCCAGAATTCGGAAAAATACCTGAAAAAAGAACAGTAGAAGAACTTCTCCAACAAGGCTTCGTAGTAATCGACAAGCCGTTCGGACCTACAAGCAACCAGGTCAGCCACTGGATAAAAGAGGAGTTAGACAGGGAAAAGACAGGACACTTCGGAACACTCGACCCCAACGCCACAGGAGTACTCCCGGTAGGACTGGACTCCGGCACACGCATACAGGACGCCCTCACAAAAGCCCGGAAAGAATACATATTCGAAGCAAAACTAGCAGAAGAAAAAGACGAAGAAAAAATACAGGAAGCCATCCAAGAATTCGAAGGAACCAACAAACAAGTACCGCCAGAAATGTCCGCAGTCAAACAAGAAGAAAGAAAACGAGAAGTATACGAAATAGAACTACTCGAAAAAGAAGAAAAAAAGTTTCTCGGAAGAGTCAAATGTGAATCAGGATTCTATGTCAGAGTACTAATCCAACAGTTAGGAGAAAAACTTGGTACAGAAGCCAGTATGGAAGAACTCCGCAGAACACAACAAGGCAACCTAACCACAGAAGACACACATACACTTCAAGACCTGGTCGATGCCTACAGATTCTACAAAGATGACGGCGACAAAGAACAACTTGAAGAAATACTCCAGCCAATTGAGAGAGCAGTCCAACACATGAAGAAAGCAGTAATCAAAGACAGCGCAGTCAACGCAGTAGCCAACGGCTCAAACCTAGGAAGCACAGGAATCTCCAAACTACAAGACGGAATCCAAAAAGGAGAAACAATAGCAATAATGACTCTGAAAGGAGAACTAGTCGCCCTCGCAAAAGCAAAAATGACTTCGGAAGAAATGTTTGATGAAGAAGACACAGCTGCAGAACTACAAAAAGTATTCATGGATCCATCCAACTATCCAAGAAGATGGAAACAGGAATAAATCCTGCCGTGTTAAGAAGCCAGATCTTCCTGAAAGTGCATAAAAAAATACTCTCAAAAATTGTTTATACAGTCTTTTTGCCGAGGTGACAGAGCTTGGCTAATTGTGCCAGCCTGGAAAGCTGGTGACCCCTAAACGGGTCTCCTGGGTTCAAATCCCAGCCTCGGCGAACCATTTTTCGGATAAAGTTATTTTAAGCAGTTCTAATTAAATCCATTGTATGCTTACTGCCCGAGAGCTTATGGATGAGCCTGACTTCATTCGGTATGATGCAGGTATTGATGAGGTTGTAGATGAATTGAATGATAAAGAGAATACTTTGATCGTCCGTAGAGATGGCGAGTTTGTCGGTGAAATCCATGAGCAGTCACTTCTCAAAGTTTTGATCCCTGAAGACCGTTTAGATGAGGAGAAGGTTATAGGTATTCTAGGGCTATCATTTGATCAACGGTATGTTGCGGAAAATGCTGAAGACATAATGAACGAGCACGAAGTAACAGTTTCTCCAGATGAGGAAACAGGAGAAATAGCTTTCCTTATGGACAGAGAAGACCTTAGATCGGTCCCAGTAGTTGAAGATGACGAAGTTATCGGAGTAGTACATGAAAACAGGCTTATAGAGGAGATCCACTAAATGGCAGCAGGACTATCAGGAGCAACACTATTAAACGTTGGTATAGTACTTGGAGCATCATTCATAGTAGGAGAGCTGTTCGAGAGGATAGGACTGGAATCAATACTTGGATACATACTAACAGGGCTAATACTAGGACCTTCCGTACTTGATGTGATCTCAGCTAGTTCTGTCTCCGGTTTTGCCACTATAGGTGCCACACTTATACTTTTCCAGGCAGGGCTTAGGGAACAAAATGTAAAAGAAATATTCAGTCACAAAGAAGGACTTCAACTCGGTCCTGCGATCCTTCTAGGAGGCTTCGCATTCATATTCGCTGCCCTATACCTTTTCGGAGGACAGTACCTACCATACTCCAGTCTTGAAGCCTTCGCATTCATAGCACTCGGCTACTCCATCGTCGACATCGGAGTACCGTCAAAGATAATGCTGAACCGAGGAATGCTCAGACAGGAAACAGGAAAATACACAATAAAATCCTCAGTCATCAACGTCTCCGTAGGATTCATCATCCTCACAATAATGGTTATACTATCCACTTCAGGACTACAATCTCAGCTAGTCAAAGCTGCCTCAATTTTAGGGTTCGCAGGAGCATTCTACCTCCTACACGAATTCATAGAGATAATCGACGACTACATCATAATGTTCGAGGAAGCAGAAGCACAGTTCGCCATAACATTCGCCCTACTACTGTCCATGAGCTATGTAACACAGACAATAGGGCTTTCAAGCGTCCTAGGCGCATTCTTCGCAGGGGTACTCGTCTCCAGAAGCGACTTCACCGACTCCAAAGCCTTCCAAGAAAAAATACAAGGCATCAGCGAAGGACTATTCATACCGGTATTCTTCGCATGGTTCGGACTAGGACTAATCCTAGAAACAATAATACTCAACATAGAAGCAGCAACCGTGCTCTTCCTACTCTCAACAATCTCAAAACTAGCAATAGGCTACATAATACCAAAACTCCATGAAATGGACAACCCATTCACAATAGCAGCCAGCCTAATCAGCCTAGATATAGAAACACTGGTCGTACTCCTAATAGCAATCGACCTCGGAATCCTCACAGAAGAAATACTCCAAATCTTCGCACCAAGCGTCCTATTCTCAACCCTCACAATCGTAATACTCTACATGCTGATAGATAGGAGAGGCTGAGGAAGGTTCGCCGTACATTTTTTATTTATATTTCTAAAATAAAAAACTGTGTCTTCGAATAATAGCGGTTCTAAAAAGTCTGAAAAAGTAAAGAAGGTTCTAAGCAGAGCCAAAGAGCACTATCAAGAGAATGAGGAAACATACCGCAAGCTGGGGCAAAAAGCAAAGGAAAGAGCACGTAAAGCCAAGCAGGAGGCTGATGAAGCAGGTGAAGAGGCGAAAGAGGCTAAAGCCGAACTAGAGGAGGGAGAACAGCAAGGAAGTCCCAAAGAAGAAGGTGAAGCTGAAGATATAGAAGGAGAAGCTGAAAGAGATCTTGCAGGTGCAGAGAAAGACGAGGACGCAGCGCTAAACGCAGAAGAGGGACAACTAAAACAGATTAAAAGCCAGGAAAAAATTGTTGAGAGTCTCCAAGGAGAGGCAAAACAACTTTTTGAATCAGCTTTGAATGATTTAGGTGGATTGTATAACAAGTTTCAGAAGGTCCAAAGTGATGATTACGATATCAACCTAGGTAAGAAAGATTACGATGAGGTTGAAGTTGTTTTGGAAAGATTGGAAGAAGCACTTTATGTTCTAAATACCTCCATTGATATGGCTTCCGAACTTACAGGTGAAATAGAAAATCTTGAGGAAGAGGAAGCATTCGTACAAAATGTCTCATCAGAAATATCTCAGGAAACAGAGTTTATGGAAAAAACGGATAAGGAACTGATGAAAGTCTTTGCAGAACTAAGAGACCAAAAAAGAGAGAAAAAAGCGAAGGCAGAAGCAGAAGAACTTCAAGAAGAAGAAAGACATGAAGCACAAGAAGAACAAGAAGAAGCTAAAATTGACAAAACACTGAAAGAAGAGGACATGGAACTCGAAACAATAATCAGAGAAGATGAGGAACTACTTGACTACCTACAGAATAGCATAGATAGCTTAGAAGACATATACAAACTACTTTCAAAAGAAAAAGGCATATGGAAACACGTCATAGGAACCAACCCGCCGCTTAAAGACATACAAAATACTTACAACGAGCTTAGAGATGCCTATGGTGCTGACTCTAAAAAACTGCAGAAAGCAGAAAGCGAACAGTCAAAAGTTAGAGATAACCTGCCATCTCCACCAAGTGCAGGAACAGCAGCTCGAGCAGGCACCACGGTCTCGAAAATCCTGATTCTATTAGTGGTTGTGATTGTTATTGCTTTGGTTTCGCTCTGGGGAGTGCCAGGTCAGTGATCTATACATAAAAGATACACGGGATAAGAATCCTACTAGAGTCCCCTAGGGTAGTGGTCAATCCTACCAGCTTCTGGACACTGGCTCCTATGGAGGCAGTTTGAGAAGAGGTATCTCTTCGACGGGAAATGGCTGGTGACCCAGGTTCGAATCCTGGGGGGACTAAACTGTTTCCTGAGAAAAAGAGAGAGAAGAGAGGAAATAATTGAAAGGATGTAGGCGGTTACTGTTTTTGATTGGTTACTTTGTCTCTGATCTTGTTTCTGAATAGGTATGCTGCTCCGCTAATTGCTAGGATTAGGATGGCTATGGCAGGGAGTGGGATGTCTGAACTTTTTTGGCTTTGTTTTACTTCTGCTGGTGTTGTTGTGTCTTCTACGAATACTTCTGTGTCTTTGACTCCTCTTATTTCGAAGTCGAGTAGGTATTCTTTGGCTGCTGCGTCTGTTTCTGTTTCTACTTCGAATACTGCTTCTCCTTCCTGTCCTGGTTCAAGTGTGCCGATGTACTGGCTGGAGGAGTCGTAACTGAATGGCTGGTCGGAAGAGTCCATCACTCGTATTCTTGTCGAGGAAGATTTTTCCTCTCCTCTGTTCTTAACTGTTAGACGAAGTTCTTCGGTGCTCCCGGTTTTCAAGCCGCCTTCGACACCTGTTACTTTGAACTGTGGCTTGCCTTCTATGTTTAACTGGAAGCTATCGGTTTGTGTTACCTGGCTTGTGGAGTCACTTGCAGAGTAACTGGTCTTTGTTGAAAGCTCTGCCATTCCGGCAGGCGCCGTCTTGTTAAGATCCAGTACGAAGGTTGAGGTCTTTTTCTCTCCTGGATTAATGTTTCCAAGAGCTTTCCTGGTT
Source organism: Candidatus Nanohalobium constans (assembly GCF_009617975.1). Taxonomy (NCBI): domain Archaea; kingdom Nanobdellati; phylum Candidatus Nanohalarchaeota; class Candidatus Nanohalobia; order Candidatus Nanohalobiales; family Candidatus Nanohalobiaceae; genus Candidatus Nanohalobium; species Candidatus Nanohalobium constans. The sequence continues at coordinate 885,965 of NZ_CP040089.1, read as the reverse complement.
GAGAAGCTGGATGTCTGTTCAAAGTACTCTGGTGCTTCAAGATTAAGGACAACATTCTCAGCGGTTTTATCTCCGTTGTTCACGAGATCAATAGATACCTGGTTGTTATCCGTGTCAGGCATCAACTGCTGAGGCTGAGTCTGAAGATTTGCAAGGTTCAACTCTATATCACTGCTTTGAACCTCTACAGGAACATTTACAGTCCTATTAAGATCTCCGCTGATGACTCTAAGCTTGAAGTCGTTGCTTCCGTCCGGAGCATCTTCCGCAACCAGTACCTCGGTACTGATCTGGTATTCCTGACCTGTCTCAAGGCTTCCAAGTCTGTAAACCTTTTTCCTATCCTGCTTCACTTGGAAAGGATAATTATCGAGCAGCCTGACCTCTACATCTTCTGCGTCAGTTCCTCCCGTGTTCTCAATCTTGAAACGGAGGTCTCCCTGCTCCCCTGACTGCAGAGGCACAGGATCAGTGTTAATCAATGTAGACTCGACATTAGAGCTCGGTCCCTGGTTGACTTGCGCCAAACCATTGCTAGCTATAAATGCTGTAATGATGATAAGTGCCGTTGTCTTCATGTTAAGTAGTTTCATTGTTGTGATTCACCTAGTATAATTTGAAAAACACCTCTAGAAAAATACTGCTGGATATACTTGTCATATATTACAAGCAGGACAGGTATCAAGGTTAATGCACCGATGTAAGCAAACAAGGTTGTCAAAGTCAGCATCGTACCTAGATCTGAGAGGAATGTAATCCTGCCGAATGACAGTGCTGTAAAACCGATTACAGCTGCCACCAATGCAATCGTCATAGGGTTGATAATACCTAGAATCATGTTTTGAACAGATCCCTGAACACTCAGATCCTCTCGTTCCTCTCTGTATCTTGAAACACTCTGGATACCGAAGTCAATCGCAATACCCATACCCATCGAAATAGCTCCTGAAGTCGCAGGACTAAGATTAAGCCCCAACAAACCATAGACACCGAAACCAGACATAATACCGAAAATCAAAGCTGAAAGAGATGTCAAACCATTAGCCACAGACCTGAAAAGCACCACAACCAGTACAAGAACTCCTACAAGAGATATTAAAGTCGTCTGTCCCTGAGTGCTCTGACTCTGCTCCTGAAACGCCTGGTTGATGAAAGGATCTCCAGTATACCCGGCTTCAATACTTGCAGGCTTATCATTTCTCTCAACAGACTCCTTAATCCTACCTGCAAGCTCCTCCGCCTCACCTGAAGAAATACTGGTGGACGACACCCTCATAATTGTAAAACTGTAGTCATCAGAAACATACTGAGACGCCTGTCCTGAACTCTTCATCTGGCTCCAAGCCTCCCGCTTCGTAGAAGGACTATCAACAAGATCAGCCGCAGAATCAACCGACACAACCTCATTCATTGATTCAACATCACTTGAAACTGTTTCAATATACCTCAACAACTCAGGACTCCGTACATCACGGATTTCAGTAGAGTTAACATGGTTAGGAGATGTCTCAAGCAGCACGGTATATGTGGAGCCGCCACCCCTCTGCCCGAACTCCGAACCAATTATATCGAACGCGTTAACAGACTCTATAGTATCTGGAAGCAAGTCCTCATTGTTTTGCTCAACTGTCTCAACGCTTGAAGCTCCTGAAGCCATCAATCCGACAAAAACAATCAATAAACCAAGAAAAGCTAAAGGATGCTCCGCAACAACCCTAGAATACTTTTCTACTACAGCCTCAATCATTTACTCCACCTCTCATACTCAAGTATAAGCGAAGGCGTAATCACCAACGCCGAAACAAGAGTTAACGCAATCCCAATTGATAAAGTCAATCCAAGATCTCTTATGAAAGAAATTGACGCAATCAAAAGAGCTGAAAACCCTACAATAGTCGTGGTCGAAGAACCAAGAATTGCAAGCCCTGTAGTAGGTACTGCACTTCGCAAAGCCTCCTCAACACTTCCTCTTTCATCCTTCTCCTCGATAATCCTCTCAGTAATGAAAGAACCATACTCAACACCCAAACCCAAAATCATAGCACCTAAAGCAATCGTTGCAATAGTAAGAGGGATGCCCAGATGCCCCATAGTACCTAGAGTCCATATCAAACCGATAAACAAAGGTACAAAAGTGATCGGACCGTAAACCCGTCCACGAGTCAAAGTAAGCAAACCAAGGATCAGCACGGAGGCGATCGAAATAGTCGTAACCGAGTCATCCACCAAGGTATCACCTATATCCGTCCTGATCACAGGATTCCCTGTAACTGTAATATCAATACCGGGCTGCTTCGGAGTCTGCTCAAGATTCTTGTTAATCTTCTCAGTAGCCTTCCTGATATTCTCCTCACTCATCTCCTCCTCAAGACTCACATACATCTGAGTAGCCGTAAAATCACGGTTGAACAACTGGTCTCCGGATCCGGAAGCCTCAACAACCCTCTTAACCTCCTCCTTGGACCCAGGTACTTCTGTAAAGAATGAAGCAGAGGAACGCACATTACCTACAATAGTCTCAGAACTAAGCTCCTCCTCCAAATCCTTCTGCATCCTGATCATATCAGGACTCCGCACATCCGACACAAAACTATCTTCCTTAGATTCATCATTGGTCTGGAAAAGTATAATTATGGATGAAGAAGAACGGAACTCGGACTCAACCTTATCCTGAGTCTCAATAGGACCTAAATCATCAGGAAGACTCGACTGAAAATCCGTCTCCAACTGAATACTCGGAAGACCGGTAGCTAACAAAGCCGTAACCAAAACAGAACCAACAATAACCTTCTGCGAATGCCTGACCTGAATATCAGCCAATCTCTCAAGAAAAACCTTCATCTATAATCAAAGTACTGAACCACACTCTTAAAATACTGAATGAACGTTCAGTCAACATGGTCAATGATTCAAAAAACGAGATAATGGAAGCAACCAGGAAAGCACTAGCCAAACACAGCTACTCGGAGCTCTCCATACAGAATATCGCCGACGAATTCGACAAAAGCAAATCACTTCTATACCACCACTACAACGGCAAAGACGAACTTCTACTGGACTTTCTAGACTACATGCTGGAAGACTTCGAAAACAAAGCATTCACATGCAACTGCACAGACGACCAAGAAAAATTCAAAGCAGCAGCATTCATGGCCTTCAAACTACCCGAACAAGACGACTTCCTCAAAACACTTATCGAACTCAGAACCCAAGGACTCAGAAACCCAGACTACAGACAAAAACTCCACAAATTCGAAGAAATGTACAAACAAAAAATAGAAGAAATCCTCCGCGACACAGCAGAAGGAGACCTAGGCAGTGAATCAATAGAAGATATCTCTCAATTCATCCTCTCAATAAATAATGAGGCAATGCATAGAAGGGCTATTGGGAAAGAAGTAGAACCTCTAGAGAAGGAATTGGAAAGGTATCTTCAGCAGCTCTCGGTATTGTAAGCTACAAAATTCTGTTCTCTTATTTGGATATAAGAGTGGGTTCAAATAACAGTGTGTATGAGTTATTCGGAGAAAGAGTGTTTGGATGGGCTGAGAAAAGCCGAGGCTAAATTAGGCCACAGCCCAACAATAAGAGAATACAATGACGCTGATTTTGTTCCTTCTTCAGCGTCAACTATAGTAGAAAAATTTGGGTCGTGGAATGAGGCCAAAAAGCAAGCTGGATTAAGCCAAAACAGACAGAATAGCCAAATTGAGCCAAAACCAGAAGATGTGAATATTCCAGATGATAAATCTTGGAGTCAACTCTCTCCATATCAGAGATATTACTATAAAAATCGGGAAGAAGAAAAGAGCAGAACTAAAGAGAGAACTAAAAAACTGAAGAAATGGTTTAAGAGTTATAAAAGCAACTTCGAGTGTGAAAAATGTGGTGAAGACCACAGAGCTTGTCTTGATTTCCATCATACCGAAAATAAAGAAGCATCGGTTACAGATCTTGTATCTCGGAAAAATACTTCTAAGAAGAGGATAAAAGAAGAAATCGAAAAATGCATAGTCCTATGTGCTAACTGCCACAGAAAAGAACATCACGAACATGCTAACTAAAGAAGTTTTTAAGATTTCCTCAACCACACTTATCTAGAATAGTCCCCTGGTGTAGTGGTCAAACATCTAAGAGTGTTTTGACCTCTCTGGATGGACAATTCATTTCGGCCTTTGGCAACCAAAAAGCGCCATCGTTTTTTGGTTGAAGACAGCCGGAGACCCAGGTTCGAATCCTGGGGGGACTAAACTACTCTTCTTATCGCAAATAAAAGCCGTAAATCCTTTTTTATTAAGATTCTTTGTATACTATGTATTGATGTCTTCTTTCCGTAATAATCGATTTACTTTCAGCTTCTTCTGGTAATAGGGTGGTGAATTAAATTATGGAGGAGAGAATTCCTAGTCCTGCTGGAATAAGCTTGATTGGTGCAGCGACCGTTGTGATACTGTATTGGGTTCATTTGGTGGCTCTCGGGACAGGTATCGGAGAGACAGGCGTTGAGATCACCTTGTTTATCTCGGCGTTCCTGGCACAGTACATCCCATTGGCTGCTTTGAAATCGGATCTCCAAGAAGTCTGAAAGCAGGAAAGAACTTTTTTCTTTATTTCTTGCACCCCCCCCTTTTTTTAGTAAGATAAATCTGAGGTCATAATCTAATTTGTACTGATGGATGAGGATAGCCTTATTTCGGATGTTTCTCTGGTGTTAGGTATAATTGTGACTTCTTCAGGGCTTGCTCTGGTGGCTTCGTCTGCTTTTGATGCGGCAGTTTTCAGAGTATTTTTCGGTTTTGTCCTTGTATCTGTAGGCTACAAGGTCTCTTGGCTTGGGGCTCACAGATTTGAATCTTTTGAGGATATCTCAGAGAAAACTGGTTCTCTGAAAGGATCTTCAGGATATCTTAAAGACGGTTTCAGAAACCTTGTCTTAATTTTTGTTGGGCTTATGATGTGTGCAGAGGGTACTGTCTTGTTTGCTGAGCTTGTAATTAGTTTTGATTTGGTGCTTGCTTTCTTATCTGGTTTTGCATGTTTTACAGGTTATCTGGTTGCTCATCAAGGGATCAATGAGGTGGCGATATGACTAAGCAGAGGAAGAGAGCTTTCCTTAGGTATACGGCTTTTACAGCATTGATACTGATCGCATCTTTTTCACTTGCGTTGACAGCTGTCCGAGCCAGAATTGCGTCTTATAGCTATCTATTTTTCACGACTCTGGTGGTTTGGACGGCTTATTTGTCGGCCCATAAAGTAGAAACAGGTAGATTCATTGATGGAAAAGATACTCAGAATCAAAAAGGAAATAAACTTGGTTTGAAAAATAGGAAAGAAGCAGTAGGTCTTGTAGCTGGAGGTTTGATTCTTGTTCTTGGAATGATAATAGGTGTTCCTGCAGTTGCATCAGAAAATCTTGTAACGACATTTCTGGCGTCGTCAATATTCTTTTCTGGGTATATAGTGGCGCACTACTCGGCTACCAAGGAGCTACTTTAGCAACTTAACTAAAAGATTCCAGTAACACAATTATCATTATGGCAGAAGAGGTCAAGGCACGACACATACTGGTTGACAGCAAAGAACATGCTAAACAGATCAAACTGGAGCTGGAGCGGAGTGATAAAACTTTTGAGCAGATGGCACGGGAGAAGTCAGAAGGTCCTTCAAGTGAGAAAGGAGGCGACCTAGGATTCTTCGGAAAAGGAGAGATGGTCCAACCGTTCGAAGAAACAGTATTCGACATGGAAACAGGAGAAGTCTCCGACCCTGTTAAGACAGAATTCGGATGGCACCTAATCAAGAAAGAAGATGAGCGCTAATCTTCTTTCTCTCTTTATTTTTCTCTCATCTTTCTTTCGAACTTCCATAATTCGTCTCTGGAAAGTATGAATGCTATGAAGAAGCAAGTTGTAACCAGGAAAGGGCTCATGTCGGCAACTGCTGTGGAAAGTCCTAGGCTGAACATTCCTCCTGAGAAGAAGTACCTGAGTTTGTCTCTTTCGATCATGGTATAGGTTTCTTTGACCGCGGGTTTAATTTCTTTCCACGGGTTTACCACCTTTATAAAATTTAACAGGACTTCTCTAATCACGGGTATCTTTCATGTCTGAAACAAAAGAAATAGTAAGAATTGCACGAACCGGAATCGACGGTACAAAGCCGGTAGGCAAAGCTATAACTGCTTTAAGCGGAGTCGGCGATATGTACGCAAACGCAGTAGCAGAAAAACTAGGATATAACCAAGAAAAAATCGGAGACCTATCCGACGAAAAAATAGACGAAATAGAAGAAGCGATCAAGAATCCAGATCAGATAGAGGTACCTGAATGGCTCAGAAACCGGAGAAAAGACAGAGAAACCGGAGAAAACGGCCACCTAATCGAATCAGACCTAGAACTCAAAGAAGAGTTTGACATCAGAAGACTCAAACAGACAGGAACATACAGAGGATGGAGACACAAGATCGGTCTCCCGGTCAGAGGACAGAAAACCAAATCCAGCTTCAGATCCGGTTCAAAAGTTGGTGTAGACACAGCTTCCATCAAGGAAGAAGCATCAGCCGGTGGAGACGGAGACGACGAATAGGTGACTCAAAGATGAAAATCAGAGATTTTCAGATTAACAGAAGCACAGAGGTGCTTCGATAAATGGTAAAGAAACTTAAAAAACAATACGAGACGCCTAACGAAGGCTGGAACGAAGAAAGAATGGACCGTGAAGAAGAACTAATGGAAGACTACGGTCTCAAAAACAAGAAAGAAATCTACAAGGCACAAAGCCAGCTAAGAAGCTTCAGAAGACAAGCAAGAAAACTTGTTGCAGAAGAAGACGAAGAAGCCAAGCAAGAAGTAATCGACCGTGTAAACAACCTAGGGCTGATCAGAGAAAACGCAGGACTTGAAGCACTTCTCACACTAAAAGTAACAGATATACTAGACAGGAGAATCCAATCAGCCGTCGAAAGAAAAGGCTACGCAGACACACCAAAACACGCAAGACAACTCGTAGTCCACGGACACATTTACATCGACGGAGAAAGAGTAAACACTCCGGGATACCTCCTAACACAGGAAGAAGAACAGCTACTAGAAGAAAGAATCCCAGAAACACCAGATGAAGAAGAAACAGAAGAAGAGCCTGAAGAAGTAGAAGAGGAAGACGCTGAATCCGAAGACAAAGAGGAAGCAGAAGAAAACGATACAGAACAAGAACAGGAGGAGAATGAATAATGGTTAAGAAAGGACTTGTACACATTTACTCAAGCTTCAACAACACGATCGTCCATCTAACAGACGCAACAGGAGCAGAAACACTGTCCAGAATCACATCAGGACAGACAACAGACAAAGGACGACTCCAAGGCTCAGCATTCCCAGCAATGAAAGCAGCCAAACGTGTAATGGAAGAAGCAGAAGAAAAAGGAATCGAAAAAGTCGACATCAGAGTAAGAGCACCAGGAGGACAGAAACAGAAAATGCCTGGACAAGGAGCACAGCCAGCAATCCGTGCAATCTCCAGAAACGAAGATATCGAAGTCGGCAACATCGAAGATGTAACACCGGTACCGCACGACGGATGCAGAGAAAAAGGCGGAAAAAGAGGAAGAAGAGTATAAAAAACAGCTCTTTTCCCCAAACACAACTTTACTATCTATTTGAAGAGGCTTGATTCAACTGTGAAACTTGAAATTCTAAACGAAGAAGACGATGTACTTGAAGCACAACTATCAAACGCTAACCCAGCAGTCGCAAACGCACTGCGAAGAAGCATGATGACCAAAGTCCCAACACTAGCAATCAAGGAACTACACATCAACCAGAACGAATCCGGTCTCTTCGACGAAGTACTAGCCAACAGAATGGGACAAATCCCACTGACAATACCGCAAAACATCGACGAAGACGACACAGTCCACATCGCAGTACAGCAAGAAGGAGAAACAGCAGTCCACGCATCCGACATCCAAGCAGGAAACGACGAAGCAGAACCAGTTAATCCGGACGCACTGATCGTCGAACTCAAAGAAGGACAAGAACTAACACTCGAAGGCGAAGCAGAACTCAACACCGGAGACGAACACGCCAAACACCAAGGAGGAACAATCGGATACCAGAAAACAGACGACGGACAATTCGTATTCCGAATCGAATCCACATCTGGATACACAAACAAAGAACTACTGCAACAAAGTATCCAAGAAATAAAAGACGAGCTAGACGAATTCGAAGAAGCAGTAGCCGAACTTTAGTACTGACGCATATCTAAATAAAGCTTTTCTTTCAACTTTCTCTTTGTTATGCCAGAATTTGATCCTGACAATCTTGGGAGCAGAACTGTAGAAGAACTTTCTTCAGATCATGCGCAACAGCAGATAGCGGAAGAAGAAATTGAAGAGGAAGGAGAGGAGCTCTTAGTTGATGCAGAGGAAAATCTTACGGGAGAAGAATTGGAACAAGATGGTCTTGAACAGGAAGAGCTGGATAGAAATGCAGCATTAAGAGCACAAGGCTATGATGTATTTGAAACTGGAGTTGCACAGAATACTGTCTACGATCCAATCCTAAATGAACTGGAAGGTATCCTGGGATATGATGGGGATGCTGAAGCTGTTCCAATGGTTGGAGAACTTGTAGATGGGGAAATCAGTTCACAAAATGTAGGAGTAGATTACAGGATTACTGAAGTACTTGTCGACACATCCAGCGATATCCAAGTACCTGTTTCTCATTTTGCAGATGAAGATACTCGCGAAGCAGTTTACCAGAGAACTGATGTTGATGTAGATGTGGCTGAAACAGATGAAGGATATCTCATCTCAGTAGAATCTCAGGGCCCGGAATCCGTAGAAGAAGGTGCAAGAGCAGTAGCTATCGCAGTAGCAGAATTAGACCAAGAGTTTAGAAGAGTATACGGTCACGAAGAATAATTTTTCCTTCACATTTCTTTTTACTTATCCGATAATATGTTATAACTTTTTTCTCACAACTTTCTCCGTATGAGCGGTCAAGGAGATCCTGTACAACATGCAAGGCGGTTATACAATGAAGTACTTGAACCAGCACGGAAAGCAGTTGCTGCGGCAGACCATCATCCCGAAGTACCTCTGGAACAAGATTCTGTTCCAAAAATAGGAGCGGTACAGAAGACATATGAGGATGGCGATGAGGATGAGGCCATGCAGGACTTGAGAGATGCTGCATACTCACTTTCTAATGTCTGGGACGAAGCACGCCAATATATCAGCGGTCCTTTTCCCGTGAATTCAATGCGATGTACGGCGGTAAAAGCATCAGTAGAGAAGATCAAGAAAGATACGAAGAAGTAATTGAAACTGCAGCGATGCTTGAAATGGAGCTCAAAAGACTGGATGACGCGGTAGCACAGGTATTAGAAGCTCCTCCTAGTGCCGAAGAATGGGAATATAGAATGGAGGGGGACAATATTCAAAACGAATACTTCGACAAAGGAGATTTCTTTTAATACTCACCCAGAAAAACTCTAATACACTGCATTAGCCGGGGTAGCCAAGTGGCCAAAGGCGCGGGACTTAAGATCCCGTCCCGCAGGGGTTCACGGGTTCGAATCCTGTCCCCGGCACTTTCTTATTCAATATAGTCTCTCAATTGATCTGCTATATTTTGGGTTGTTTCTTCGTTAAGTCTTCCAATATGTTCCTTTATGGCGTCTTTTTTGATTGTTGTAACTGTCCAGGGTGATGCGAAACTTTCTTTTGGCAGTTTGCCTTCCGAAAACTTTTCTTCTGGCAGGGGGATTGCTTCACTTCTTTCAGTTGTTGTAACAAGAACGACTAGGCATTCTTCATCGCTGAAAGGATGATCTCTGTTACTGATGATTATGAATGGTCTTCCACTGTTTCCGCCGATGAAGTCAGGACCTATAACTACATCTCCGCGATCCATTAATCTTCGCCGAAGTAGTCATCGTTTACTGATGAGGAACTTCCTTGAGTCATCGCAGTTATAGAAGCCAATCGATCATCCTCAATAATAGCCCAGTACTTTCCCTTGTGGCGCACCAAGCCTTGGTCCTCTAACCTGGATAGTACAGCACCTACACTACCTTTCTTCAACCCGGTCTCACTTCGAATCTCCTTAGGAGTAAACGCCTTATCACTGTTCTCACTTAGGAACTCTAAAACCCTGTAACCCTGTGTGTCTTTATCCAAACTCAGTAGATCGCTGGGTTGAGACTCAAACTCGTCAATAGTAATTGCCATTGTAACGAAATGTAACTATCCGTTAAAATTTATAACTTTTCGCATCGAGCCAGGTTATGCTCCTAAATCACAAACTTTATTAGATTATAACACTATAGTAAATCTATGCCGACTATCAGTGTAAATGTACCGGAGAAGATGAGGGAGAAAATCGACGAACTAGCCGAAGAAAACATGTACAGCAACACATCAGAATACATCCGAGCAGCACTACGAAAACAGATAAACGAGGACACAGGTCTAACGCCGGAAGAAGAGGAAATAGTAATAGAGCGACTGAGGCAAGATGAAGAAGGTGAGAGTAATTATTTGTCTATTGAAGAGGCTAAGGATCAACTAGGGCTGTAACTATGGAAGTTAAAATCAAAGAAAGAGCTCTAGAAGATGTGGAGGGCTTTAAAGAATCGCATAGAGCCTGGGTAATAGATAAGATAATGGAGCTAGAAACGGAGGGAACTAACCACAGAAATGCTGATTTGATTAGAGTAAACGGCCGCCAGGTGTTCAAGTATGTCATGAAGAAAGGTTCAAAAGGAGGAAAAGACTACAGAGCGATATTTGACATAGAAAATAATAGGATCGAAGTGAAAGCAATATTCCACAGAGACAAGGGATACGACAAACAGATGATATCAGACAGACTGAACTAATAAACACTTTCTCCCACAAAAACGAACTATGAACACCAACCAGATAGAAAGATTTCTAGAATTCATTGTCATCGGCATCGTCATGGGGACAGTAGAGGACCTTATAGCGGTTAAGCTAGCTACTGGTGAGACGATCGACCCCAGCATGATATTCGTCGTAGTGGCCGTCGCGATACCATTCGCAGCATTCTCAGAACTAGTAGTAGACAGGCCAGACATCCGACCGATGAGAGAAACAGCAGAGAAACTAGAGCAAAAGTTGAAACGCTTGCTGTAAAAAACACTTTCTTAGGGGTTAAACCCCAATGCACTTAAATCTTTGAGAACAATAACAACACATAAAGGGTGCGCTAAACTGGCAGAAGTGATCTTCCAAGACAAGAGAACGGAAGGAAGCATAAAAATCGAGGCAATAGTCTACAAAGTAGAAAAAAGCCAAGAATATCCACAAGGACAAATATACAGCTTCCAAACCCATAAAAACGGAAAAACAGTACTAAGATACGACAACTACAACAAACACTCGGACGTCAGACATCACAAACATATAGGCGAAGAAGACACCGCACCAATACAGAACCCGCCAGAAAAACAAGAACAAATACCTAAAACCTACGAAAAATTCCTTAAAGAGGTAGAAAAACACCAATGAAACAAATACCCTACGGAAAAAACCTAGTCATAAAAGAAGAATCATTCAAACAATTCAAACAAGAATCAAAACAAAGACTAGAGAAAGCAATAGAAGGAGAAAAAACAGAATCAGTACTAAGCTTCGACAACCCCGAAAAAATAAGACAACTTCTCACGGAAAAAAGACTGGAACTCATGCAGAAACTGATGAACGAAGACCCAGAAAGCATTACACAACTAGCAGAACAACTAGACAGAAATGTGAAAGAAGTCCACAACGACCTCAAACTACTAGAAGAAAACAAGATAGTATTTTTCGAAAAACAGGGAAGAAAAAAGAAACCAATCATACCCTACAACGACATCAAAGTAGACTACAGCATAACCAAATCACTCACCGAAGACTCCGCAAAAGCCTAAAACCCATTACTAGACCCAATAAATATTCTGGATGATTCAACAGGGCAAGTCAGATAGTATCTACTGAGGATGTTCTCGGTGGAAAACGCAGAATCAAAGGCAGCAGGATAAGAGTGATTGATGTCATAGAATCCTACCAGGAGCTCGGATGGGATATAGAAGAGATATCTCACGAATACAATTTAACACCTCAACAGGTACTGGACGCGATGAAGTTCTACCATACTTAACCTAGAAAACTTCTCCTAGAACACTTACTATGCAACTATCCTTGACACCAAAACAATAACTAAACATCCGACAACCCTTTCTTCACTTCACAGTTGCAAAACCTGAAAGTTCGATTTTTAACGAACAGAAAACCCAACAAACCAAGAACTGTTTAAAACAACTCTAGACTCTGCAAAAAACCCCAAATTGGCAGAAACCCTTCCTAAACACGTTGTGAACCTTTAAAACATCTTAGAAAAAAGTCGAAAACAAACTCGTTCATACTTCTGTAAAAAATACTACAAAAACATAAAAAAGCTTCAAAAACACCCTCGGCAAAAATACGGACACCAAAACAATGTTTGAACGCTCGAGAACGGTCCAAAACGGTTCGTGAACGGTTAAAACACGCCTAAAATACACAGCATTTAAAAAGGTGTCTCATCTTATACAACCATAAGACGAAGCAACCACTATATCCCAGAAACCTACTGGGACCAATCCGATTCCCACTTCAAATAATATTCAGTAACACGCCCACACGAGAAAAAAGGGCCGAAGTTTTTTTCCGGGAATCGGGATCCCGCGGAGAGCAACCCATTTTTCCTCAGGGCGCTCCGACAACAAAAAACCAAGAAACATGAGGAAAAGACAACCTGCCGACACAAAGGGTTGTCTCAAAAACAAAAAAACACGATGTGTCAAACATGAGGTTTACTTAATCATGAAATCAATCAAGAAGATTACCAACAAGGTAACAGACAACTTTTCAGCCCTTGCTGGTTCCGCACTACTCGTAGGGGCAACCCTAACTGGAGGAGCAGCACTTGCTTCTGCACAGAGTGGGTCCAGTGGATCTAGCATGGACGCAGACCTAGCAGACTATCCAACACCATTCGTAGACGAAGACGGAAACGTAGAAACATCAATCGTCCTCGGATCCGACGCAAAAGTAACAGACGTAGTCGGAGCAACAGAAATCGCAGGAAGCCTCGGAGCAGCAGCATTCGGAGAAGAATCCGTAAGCACAGGCTCCGGAGTATCAGGAACCTGGGCAGCAGACAACGGAGTAACACTAAACAGAGATAACACAAACCTATTCCTATACGAAGGATCCGGAGACGGAATCACAAGAATCGACGATCAGGACATCAGTGTACTGGAAACCACATCATTCCAGTCCGCAGACAGCAACGATGTAGAAGTAGAACACGATGTCAGAGTAGAGGACCAATCCCAGCAATTTGAAGCTGAAGGAGATTACGACGATCCTATCCTTCACCTAAACAATCCTGCATCAGTCAGTGATTCTGAAGGAGAACACCTATTCTCAGCAACAGCAGAATTCAGTGACTCAGTAGACTTCGAAGAAGCAGGTGACAATGATGACTCAGCAACAAACGCAGATGAATACATCGAAGATGGAGATACAGTTGAACTCTTCGGAACAGAGTACACATTCTCCGACGATTCTAACAGTGACGAACTTGTTCTTTATGGTTCAAGCGATAGAGTAGAAGTTAACACTGGAGAATCCACAACACTTACAGTTGATGGAGAAGAAGTTACAGCTGAAGCAACATATGTTTCAGAAGGAGACTCAGTAACAGCAACAGTTTCCGTAGGCGGAGAAACAGAAACAGTAGAAGAAGGAGACTCAGTAGGTCCAAACGGAAACATCAGAGTATCCGACATCTACAGAACCGGTCCAGACGGACAAGGTAGAGTAGCATTCAGCCAAGGAAGCGACGAACTAACCATCGATCAATCAAGTAACGAAGTTCAAGTAGACGGAGAAGAACTTGACGGAGTATACGTAACAGTTGATGGCGGAGATTTCACATCAACAGAAGCAATCAACTTCTACTTTGGAGCACAAGACAACGATGAAAGCTTCATTGAGCAGGGAGAAACTTACGAAGATCCACTCTTCGGACTAGAGTTCCACTACGGAGGACTCAACCCAGACACAGCAGACGAAGACAACGCAGCAGAAACAATCGAAGTTACTTCAGAAAACGAAGGAGTCTCAGAAGTAACATTCACAACAGACGGAGAAGAAGCAACAGTACCTGTACACACAGACAGTTCCGATACTGACGACGACGAATCCGTATTCGGAGACGAAGACGGAACAATCGCACAGTACGAAGGAGAAGCAGTTGAAGAAGACGACAGAGTCGTACTCAACGCTTACGAAGAAGCAGACATGTACGAAGTAACAGACGTCTCAGACTCCGACCTAGGAACTGAAAGTGATGGAGAACTATCCGTCACACTCGAAAACGTCGTCACAGGAGAATCTGTCACAGTAGAAGAAGACGGACTTGATCTAAACAGTGGAGACAGCGACGTCTACGATCAAAGCGCTGGAACCGCAACACTTCAGGACGAATCAATCGAAGGAAAAGACTTCCACGTAACATTCGAAGACGGAGAAGAAGTCAGCTTCGTAAGAAGCACAGCAGACGGAAACAGACAGCTATGGCCTGCAATGTACACAGCAACAGACTCAGCAATCGCATTCGACGCACCAGACACAGACGTCGACAACGACGGAGAAACAGAAACTGGAATCGAAGCAGGACAAGCATTTGATGTCAGCGACCACTTCACTGCAACTGTAGGAGATGGACTTACCAGCTCAATTGACTTGAGTTCTGATGATGTAGAAATCACTATTGGTACTGGAGACCTCTATGAAGTTAGAGTAAACACCACAGAGAACAGTGATGGAAGCGGAGCATCTTCGGTTCAATCCTTCAGCTCTGACACTGCAGGAGTTACACTCACCTCTGGAGAAGCTGATTACAATCACATCCAAAGCATTGAGGTAGTCAATGCAACAGACGTAGGAACTGTTGATGTTGATCAGCCTGCAGCAACCGATCAAGACACATTCGATACCTCAACCACAACAGAGACTGCTGACATTCCAAGCGGAGTTGTTTCCAACGACGCTACAGCAACACTCACGTTTACAGGTTCCAACTATGTAAGTACTGCAAACGTCGATAGTGACTTTGCACAGTACAACCTGACAACCGACAATGGAATGGTTGATCTAGGTGATAGAAGTGACGATGACGCTGATTCAGCTGTACTCTTTACTCAGCCTGAAAACGATCAGGATGAGGAAGAGGCTTACGTCCTAGAGACTAAGTCTGACGATAGTGAGGCAGCAAGCGTAGCTTCCTACTCTGGATTTGAGACAGAAGACAGAAGTCTGGAAGATGAGGACGTCACAGTTAACTATGATGAGTTTGGAGCTTACGTAAGTGTTGATGATGAAGGAGACGATGAAGAAGTTGTCTCAATCAACATGCCTAGTGGACAGGCAACATCAGGATTCGCTATGACTGGTGCTGATGGTGCGCTTTCCGCTGATGGTTCTTCCGGTGGTTCTGCTACTGCTGCAGCGCCTACTGGACAGTATGCATCAGGTGTTCTTGCTGACGACGGTAACGTTGGTCAGGTTAAGAACAATGACAATTTGATCCTTGTTGGTGGACCTAATGCCAACAGTTTGACTCAGGAATTGGTTGATGATAACCAGACCATGCCTGCCGGTAATTACACTACTGGTCAGGGTATGATTCAGATGGTTGATGGTTTCAGTGAAGGACAGTCTGCACTTGTTGTTGCCGGTGCTACCGGAGAAGATACAAGAGCAGCTGCTGACTTCCTTGCTGACTACCGTAACAACCAGGACGCACTGGAAGGACAGAGCAAGGTCACAGTTGAAACCAGCTCAGGAACAGTAGTCGAGTAAAGCTCTCGACCAAATTCTTTCCTTCAATTTCCTTTCTTTTCTCTTTTCTTTAGCTCGCATTCTCAGATAAACTTTCTACTGAAAAATTCTGGTTTGCCTAATTGAGTTAATTGTAAAAGTCTTGGAGTTCTATTATGTTCTATGTCTGATGTTGATAGTGTTTCCGGCGATACTGCGAAGCTGTTGAAGGATGTTACGGGAGAGTCTCGTGTTGACTCGGCAGTTCGTTCTACTGTTAGAGATGCTATGATCTATCGTTTAGGGAAGGTAGAGGATCAAATTGAGGGGTTTGAAGAAAAATACGGTATGAGTTTTGAAGAGTTTGAAGATGAATGGGAAGATAATAATATTGATGATAAGCATTCTCACGAAGTTGAAAAGGACTTTTGGGAGTGGGAAGGACTGGTTTCCCGTAAAAAGGTTATAGAAGATGCTTTGGAAGATCTTGAATGAATGTAGAACAGTTTTCCTCTAGAATTATTGATTTAGCTGCTGAAAAAGATTTTATACAGGATTTCAGTATTGATATGAAGGAGGGTGTTGTTGTAGATTCTCGTATCAAACTGGAGGATGGTTTTGTAGATGTTTTCAGAAACTTTGATACGGGAAGAGTGGCTTTCGCATACATAGTTGATGAGGAAAGAGTCTTTGGAGCCGACAATACTGGAGGGTGGCATACTCATCCTATAGAAAATCCGGGAGATCATGTTGAATCAGATGAAATCAGTTTAGAGCAGTTCTTCCGGATGCTCGAAAATAAATTCGACTTGGTCTAGGTAAACCGATAAAAGTCTTGGAGTTCTATTATGTTCTATGTCTGAGGTTGATGTTGAGTCGGTGGCTAGTGTTACTGGTGAGAGTCGTGGTGAGGTTTTGCGTAAGGGTTTGGAGTCGTATATTTCTACTCAGTTGCGTGAGTGCCGTGCACGGGTTAAGGAGTTGAAGAGTGAGTACAGTGTTGATTCTCTAAGTGAGTTGGAGAAACAGGTTGAGTCAGGTGAAGTTGATGAACATCCTGCCTGGGAGGCGGTGATTGAATGGCGGAACCTCAAGGAGAGGATAGAGACTCTAGAACAGTTCTAGAAAGGTATATTGAACTTGAGAGAAGTGTTGAGGAAGAGTTTCCTGACCTGGTTGAATCTACTTCTATTGAGAGAAGTCCTGGTGATACACCTAGAAACCTTAGAATATTCCTGTCGGAAGGTTTTATCGATGTTTTTGTCTCTGAGGATATTTACTCTTTCCACTGGCAGGATGGAGAAGATATAGTAAGGTTCGATAATTCTCCACATCATGAAGACTTGGATACTTTCCCAGATCATCTGCATGTAGGTGATGAAGTAAAGGAGACGCCTTTAGACTCAGGAAATGTCTCTGACAAGATTCTTGATGCCTTGAACTATATAGAAAACAACTTCCTGTGATTGAGTTAACTGTAAAAGTCTTGGAGTTCAACTGTTTGTGCATGGTTGATGTTGTTGTAGATGAGGATGTTCGGCATGGTAAGCCTATAATAGAAGGTACTAGGGTTACTGTTGAGGAAGTTTTGGGTATGCTTGAGGCTGGCATGGAGTTTGATGAGATAAAGAGTGAGTATGGTGTGGAAAAAGAAGGTGTTCAGGCTGCTGTACGCTATGCTTCCTCGTTTATGAAGGGAGAGAAGACTGGTTCACTGGCTTGATTATCAATGGATTTCTTAGTCGATGAGAACTTGCCGAATAGTTTATCCGAAGAGCTTAGAAGTAAAGGTTTTCAAGCCAGGAATATCAGGGAACTTGAGCGGAAAGGTGATCCGGATTCTGAAGTTTTCAAAGTTGCTGTAGAAAAAGACGCTATTTTAATTACAAGGGATTTAGAGTTTGGAAGCCCGGAGCATTATGATACAGAAAACTATGAAGGATTAGTTATTGTCAGGTTAGATGCATCTATACAGGCATCGGGAATTGTAGAGAAAACTGTAAATGGTATATTGAAGATAGGCCTGGAAAATTTGAAGGGCTCCATTACAGTTCTAGAAAGCGGCAGGTACAGAACCCGAGAAATATGAAGCCCTTGTTTTCTTTGTTGGACGATAGAAGTGTCGATCCGGTTATTGGGTCTGATGTTCGAGAAGAGCTTAGTCATGTGAGGAGGGAATGCGGAGTATGTGATGCCCGCATGAAATGTTATATTGAAGATATTCTCTCGAGTCGTAACTTGTTTAACGCTTGTGGTACAATAGTTGGTTATGGCGATTGGTGTTAGGCTTCCGGATGAGCAGGAGAAAGAAGTGGAGAAAGTTGTGGAGGAGGAGAACTATCCTAGTAAATCTGAGTTTGTGAGAGAAGCCCTTAGGAACGAGTTGAGGGATAGGATGAATAAGAAGGAGCTTCAGGAAGTGAAGAAGAGGAAGGAAGAAGATGGGGATCTGAAAAGTCATGAGGAAGTGATGGAAGAAGCAGGTCTTGATGAATAATGGATATTAAGTGGAATAGTGAAGCTGAGAAAGAATTCTTACAGCTTCCAGGTCATGTTCAGAAGAAGTTGAAGTCTTATATTGAAAAACTTCCGGAGAAAGGGCTTGACTGGAGTAAAGTGAGTTTCATCAAGAGAGAAGATATAGGTTTGGATGTCTACAGGATTAAGGTTATGCGTGGACGGGATAGAGAACTTAATCACAGAGTGATATTTGATGTCGAAGGACAGAACTATGTTATCTATAAGGTTGGGCCTAGACCGGGTTTTTATCAGGAAGAAAATCTAAGAGAAGTTGAAAAAAGGATTTGAGATTTTCCTGGTCTTCTAGCGTTAAAGGTAAAAGTCTTGGAGTTCCTATTGTGTTCTATGTCTGAGGTTGATGTGTCTGACGGTAGTTTGGATGTTGTTAGAGAGAGTGTGTCCCGTGAGCTTGATATTGTTGAGAGGAAGCTTGAGCGTTTTAGAGAAAGATTAGAGGATTTTGAGGATGAGCACGACATGGATTCCGAGGAGTTCTTGGAAGAGTTTGAGTCAGGTAATTTAGGTGATGACCAGGACTATTTTGAGTGGAAGGCTGTTTACCAGTCTGTTCAGAGACTGGAGGATAGGAAGGAGAGACTTGAGAAGGCTGAAATTAAATGATTTCACAGGTCAGAGAAACTCTTGAAGAATTAGACTATGTTATTGATGAGCAAGACTTGAGTTTTGAGAGGATTGATGGTTCAACAGTTCTGCTTAAGGGAAGTATAGTTTTTGTTGATGGTTCTAGATTGGAGTTCACAGAGTTTGAGTCGCCTGATAACCATGATTACAGGTTCCAGTTCATGAACCAAGATAATGATTTGATCAGGAGATGGGATAACTCGCCGCATCACGATGTTGAAACATTTCCAGACCATGTTCATACAGGAGATGGTGTAAAGCCTTCTGAGGAGAAGTATATGCCAGAAATCCTGAAACTTGTGGAAGATACGGTACTGTCTAATATCTGACTTAGTAATCCAAGATAGAGGATAAAAAAGGTTTTGTAGTTCTGCTACCCCCGAGTTTTGGAGTTATTAGGCTTTATAGAAACTTTTTTGGATTTACAATGATTAATTCTATAAGTCTTGGCTGCAACATTACTATGTATGAGCTCTCACAGTAAAGCTTTTAACAAATTTTTCAATGACCTAGACGAGAGTATTGGGTCCGAGCTTCAGAAAGTCTTGCTTTTTGGAAGTGTAGCTCGGGGAGAAGAAACAAAAGATAGTGATGTAGATGTATTGGTTGTTTTAGAGGATAAGGATTTGAAGGAGAAGGTTTTTGAGATATCTTACGACATTATGCTTGAGAAAGATGTGTACATCTCACCTAAAGTAGTTAGTACCGAAGAATTTGAAGAAATGAAGAATTCATCTTTCATGAAAGAGATAACAGAGCATGGTCAGGAATATGGAACGGCTTGAAAATTTGTAGATGAGATGGAAAAATTACTGAACTCGTAACACAATGTTTTCCTGTTTTATAACTTTTTCCTCACCAATCAGTTAATACCGATAAGTAGCTGAGATAGGCTGCGAGGTGTATACTTTATGGATAAAAAATTCGATACTTCAAATCCAGTACTTTTGGAAACAATAGAAATGCTTCAGGAGCAGGATGCACCTGTCTGGAGCAGCGTAGCTGAAAACCTTGGAAAAGTTAACAGGAGAAGAGCAGAAGTCAATCTCTCAGATATTGAGAGAGTTGCTGAAGACGGTGAAACCATCGTTGTACCTGGAAAAGTTCTTGGAAGCGGTTACCTAAACAAAGAAGTCAATGTCGCTGCTTTCAAGGCTTCGAACAGCGCCAAGAATCAGATTAGTGAGGAAGGCGAGTTTATGTTCATCCAGGACCTAGTTGAAGAAAATCCTGAAGGAGAAAATGTCAGAGTGGTGAAATAAATAATGAAAGTAATCAATGCTGAAGGAAAAGTTCTCGGAAGACTTGCTTCCGAAGTCGCAGAGATCGCAAGAGATGGCGAAGAAGTTGCAGTTGTCAACTCTAGCAAAGCTGTTATCTCCGGCGACGAGAAAAATGTAAAGGAGAAGTACCAGCAGAAATATGAGAGAGGTAGAAGAGACACTGGTCCTTACTACCCGAAGAGAGCTGACAAAATCTTGAAGAGAACAATCAGGAACATGCTTCCATTCAAAGAAAGCGATGGAAGAGAGCAGTTCAAGAATGTGAAGACTTACTTGGGAATCCCTGAAAGAATGGAGGAAGAAGTTGAAGAGGCCGAAGCCAAGGAAGGCGACGACCTCAAACATAGGAATTATGTAAAGCTTGGTGAAGTATCAGAGTTTATCGGAGGTGCCGAATAAAATGGCAACACACACATCAGGAAGAAGAAAGACAGCAAAGGCAAGAGCCACCGTCAAAGAAGACGGAGAAGGCACACTCAGAGTCAACTCCAGACCACTTCACACTTACAGAGACATGTTTGAAAGCCGTGTAGAAGAACCTCTCACCATCGCCGGTGAAGAAGTATTCGGCGACCTAGAGATAACTGTAGATACTGAAGGAGGAGGAATCCAGGCTCAGGCAGAAGCCGCCAGAATGGCAGTAGCCAGGGCACTAGTCGATCACACAGGAAGCGACGACCTAGAGAGAGACTTCAGAGAATACGATCGTAACATGATGGTCGAGGATCCAAGAAGAACAGAAACCCACAAGCCAAGCCAGTCTTCGAAAGGAGCACGGCACAAACAGCAGAAATCCTACAGATAGGATTTTTCCACTCTTTATTTATTCCACGAGGTGCAAAGTTAATCTATGCAGTTTCCGGTAAGATGCATGTCATGCGGTAAAGTCATCAGCGACAAATGGGAAGAATTCGAAGAAAGAGCCCAAGAAGGTGACGAGGACAAAGGAGAAGTCCTAGATGATCTAGGAGTTGAGAAATACTGCTGCAGAACAATCTTCTTGACACATGTCGACACCATCGACGAAGTAGCAGAACACAAATTAACCTAATCTACATATTTTCCTATTTTGTTTTCTAGGATTGAAACTTGGGCATTTTTCCATACAATTTTAAATCTGTATGTACAATGTACATACATGACTACTAGGGTAAACTTTAGGCTGCCTGAGAAACTGCTTGAGAAGGCTGATGTTACAGCAGAAGCCACGCACAGAGATAGAACTGAGATAATGAAGGAAGCCCTGAGAGAGTACTTAGGAAATTTCGAAAATGATGAGGATTTCAAGCAGAAGGTCGTAGAACTCTATCTCGATGGAGAACTAGGTTTTGATGAGATGAAAGCTGTGATAGGTAAACAGGACGCTGAGTCAGTAAAAGCCACTTCTGAAATACTGAACGAATCCGATGAGAAAGCATCTGAACTTGCAGGCCTAAGCGAAAAATGATAATACTAGACACTACAGCATTTATCTCGCTTTCAATAGCAGAAATATTAGAAGAAACAATAAAACAACACTCAGTCCACACAACAGAAGAAGTCATCTCAGAGCTCGAAGAAATCTCCCAACAAGACGACTACCTGGCTGAAGCAGCAGAAAATGCACTTCAATCTAAGGAAGAGATAAATATTCATCAACTGGAATTTGGCAGATTTCAGACAAACCGGATTGATTCTGGAGAGGCAAGCTGCCTAGCGTTGACACGGGAAATAGACCCAGATTTCCTATTTACGGATGACCTTCATGCAATGGCTGAGATCAAAAAACTGTCTTCCTCGGAAGTAGCTATATCTCCAATAATGCTTCAATCGATGGTCAAAAACAATTCTATAACAAAGGAAACAGCTTCGAACAAGTTAGATAAATTGATGGAAACAAGAGACCGGATGGGAACGCCGATATACAGAAGAGCAAAAAATCAACTTGAAGAATAGCTACAACTTTCTCAACGCAGGCAATATCATTTTCAAGTTAGGAGCGAGTTCTAAATTATCCAGTTCGCTTCCTTCGAACCATTCTAACTTTCCAAAGTTATCTTCCGTTATTTCGGGTTCTCCTTCCTCTATTTCCGCGATATAGCCGTTCCACAAAAATAAGTCGTCATTATGTTGGAATTCTCCGGTGTAGAAAGGTTTCTCCAGTGAAACTTCAACTCCTATCTCTTCTTCAGCCTCCCGCACAGCAGCTTCAGTAGGGCTTTCGTCCTCCTCTACTTTGCCGCCCGGTACTTCCCAGTGTTCTTCGTCTTCTCTGTATAAGAGGAGTATTTTCCCATCTTCAACTATCAGGTTTCCAGCTAGTTCTTTCATATGAAGGTGAATAGGAGTATCATGATTATTAGTCCTGCGGTGTTTCCTCCGATAAATTCTGGCCAGCCACTTGTATCTATGTCCTCGGCTTCTTCAAATGCTTCTTCGACGAATTCTGTCAGCACTAGGTAGATCATTGCTCCTGCTGCGAATCCGTAGCCTATTGGCAGGAATGCCTGTGCTTCTCTGACGAATAGGAATGCTATTACTGCTCCGATAGGCTGTGGAACTGAAGAGAATATTGCCGCACCCATTGTTTTCCAATTGGAAACCCCGTTGGCTTTGAAAGGTATTGAAATGGCTACTCCTTCCGGTATGTTGTGGATTGAAATCGCTATAGTCATTGTGATCGCGATAGCTGGTACTGCGAATCCAAGTATTGGTACTCCGCTACCTAGTCCAAGTTCTGCGAATGCTACTCCTATAGCTACGCCTTCTGGGAAGCTGTGAATGGTTAAGACGCCTAGGATTAAAACCATTTTCTTGAATCCGGCTTCTTCGAATGTTCCAGGATCTAGTTCTGCATCATCCACTAGGCGCCGTGCTCCGATGACTAGAAGTCCTCCTGCGATTAAACCTATGCCGACAGCCAGGAATTCTGAGTTAAAGAACGGGTATTCTCGGGCAGCCTTCAATCCCTCTGGTATCAATCCGAGGAAGGATGCTGAAAGCATGATGCCTGAAGCTAATCCCCACATTCCTACAAGGTAGCGCTGAGAGAACTCTTCCACGAAGAAGAAAGGAATCGTTCCTAAACCGGTAGCCAAGTCTGTTATTAAGGCTGCTACAAATACTATTAACAGGTTTTCAAGAATTGCCATATTAATTTTTGAGGCTTGTTCTCTTATGATTCTTTCGTTAAAAGAAGGAAAAATAGCTGTGGGATAACTTTAGAGCTGTTCGCTGATCTCCTCAGCTACTGAATCACCTGATTCAAGGCTTGAACGGTTGTATGTGATATCCAGTTCATCTCCTTCGTAGATCGGAGTTACATGGAAGTGTAGGTGGAAGACTTCTTGCCCTGCTTTCTCACCGTTGTTCTGGGCGATATTCACGCCTTCAGCACCGAAGGCATCTTTCACAGCGTTGGAAACCTTGACCAATGGCTCCCACATATAGTCCATATCAGCAGCACCGTGAATATCATCTACATGCTCCTTCGGAATCACCAGTGTGTGACCTTTGGAAACCGGTTCAGCATCCAGAAAAGCGTAGACATTTTCATCTTCGTATACCTTGTAGCTTGGTACATCGCCTTCAATAATTTTGCAGAAAATACAGTCGTCACTCATAATCAACCTGTTTCGTGTTCTTTGTGAAAAGTTTTTGGGAGAGAAGAAATCCCATTTAAAAGTATTAAGTTCGTCAATGTTTTTCACACCGAAGCGGTTGTAGTGTAGTCTGGTCAATCATTTCGGCCTTTCGAGCCGATGACCCGGGTTCAAATCCCGGCAACCGCACAACTTCTCCAACTTACTTTAATACAAATTGCTAATTTGCCTCTATGACACAGAACTCAGAGTATGATTGGCTTTCGTTAGATGAAGAAGAACAGGTTCTCTGGAGCGGAGAACCATTGATGAAAAGCATTTATCCGGCACTGGCTATAGGAATTCCTTTGTCCGTGGTCGGTATAGGTATTCCGATTGTGGTAGGTGCTTATCTGAATATCAAGAACACTGATTTCGTGGTTACTACACAAGGTCTCTATAAGAAGACTGGTGTCTTGTCTAGAAGCGTTCAGAAGATCGGTTTCGACAAGGTTCAGAACATCAGCTTCTCACAGGGCTTCTTCGGAACACAGTTCGGTTACGGAAACATAGAGGTTTCTACTGCTGGAGGTTCTGGCGTTGAGATGCGTTTCAGAAGTATAGAAGAGCCTAAACAGGTTCAGGAATTGATTAACAAGCATATCAAGAAGGATAAGGAAGGAGGTTCTGACTCCGTAAACAGGAATGATATTCTGATGGAGATTTTAAAGGAACTTCAGGAGACAAGGAAATCAGTGGAAAGGATGGAAAAGAAGATTTAGTGAATATTCCTTCCTTTCTCACTATCTCTTCTATTCAATACAGCATCTACGCTTTCTTCTTCCGCGTTCTCTGCTGATTCGATTATCTCGTTGACTCTCTGATTTCCTGAGTATTCTGGCTCTAACTGTCCTCTGAACAGGTCTTGTAGTTCGTCCCATTTCTCGTCTTTGATCATTTCTTGGACTCTTTCCTGTTTCAGGGCGTCGACAAGTTCTTCCTGGTCCATGTCTTCTAGTTCCTGGACGATTCCTTGGTCCTCCATCAGCTGCTGTTTTCTCTTAACAGCGATTAATCCGTCGATTACTCTGAGTGCGTCCATTACCTGTGCGTGTTCATTGTGGTAGATGCTCATTTCGTCCTCGATACTGGCTATTTCTTCGGCTAGTTCTTCTTGTAGAAGATCGTCTTCTGTGTTTTGAAGCTTCTCAAATTTCACTCTTCTGTCTTCGGCTAGTCCTTCATGTTTATCTCGTTTTAGTTCTAGGTCTGCTCTTAGTTCGCTTCTTTCTTTCTTTAGTTCTTCTAGATCCATGTTCTCTATGCTGATTTCATCGTCCTCGGTGAATCTGTCGAATACTTTGCTTAGTACGCTTACCATGCTGAAAACTTGGTAAAACCTGTAATTAAAACCTGTGTATTCAAAAACCTCTGTCCGTCATTAGAACTACATGGTGTTAGAACAGCTTTTCCCGGATGTTCAGATCTATTTCAGGCTTCTAAGATTCCTTATAGTGATGTTTCTCGGGATTTCCATAACTAGGGTGGTCCTCATGCCGCTGACAGAGAAATTAATGGCTCGTAGGAACACTGATATGGTGACAAGACACTCATTCTCCAATCTAACAGGTATCACAGGAGTTTTCCTATCTTTCATAGTAGCTCTTCAGGCTGCAGAGTTCGGAAACCTTGTTAGTGTTCTCGGAGCAATAACTGCAGCTGCAACAGTTGCAGTAGGTTTCGGGATGAGGGATCAGATATCAAACCTGGTTGCAGGATTTATGCTGTACCTTGACAGTCCTTTTATCAAAGGAGATTACATCGAAGTCGGTGAAAAATCTGGAGTAGTCAAAGAAATACGCCTGCGACACACAACGGTAAAGAATGGGGAAAGTGAGAAGACTGTGCTGCCTAACAGCATGCTGACCACAACTCCGTTAGAAAATTACTCCAGGGGAAAGAGAGCAACAGCCTCAATAGAGTTTAAGGTAGAAAACTCTAAATCACAGAAACTTGAGGAGATGTTAATTGAATCCATGAATTTGGAAGAAGATATACTTGACAAGCCGGAGCCAAAAGTAAATTATAAGGGTTTAGAAGAAGGTAAAACTGTTTTAGAAGCTGTTTTCTCAGTAAGTACTGCGACAAAAGTCGGTGAAGCCAAGAAAAAACTTAACCGAGCAGTAAATCAGAAGGCAGCTGAGGAAAAACTGTTCGAAAAAGAAGAATAGTAATTGTGTTAGTGTAGCTGGTGGTAGGCACGCCACCTATAATTTAACCGCCTGAAACATTCTTCGACCTCATCTCCTACATGAAAGAAAAGTCTCTTCCACTTTCCATCAACTTTTATCTTGATGTTAGGATAGATGGAAGCCTTCTCCAATTTGATGTCCTCTACATCTTCAAAGTCCACGTAATCTACAAGATTCTCTTCGCTAAAGTTTTCATCTATTCTGTCCCAGTCATCGCTCTGACTTCTCTTCCTCTCTACATGGCCTCGGGTAACGGCTACTTCGCCTAGACTGGAGCGGAATCTATCTACATCAACCACTTCTCATTCACCTGTGTATTCTCCATCTTCTCTTCTGAAATCTTCGTTTTCCATCTCTTCGTGGACATGCGCTACTAATCCTGGTGTCCTGGCTATGATGAAAAATCCTTTACCAAGTTCTGAAGGCCATCCCAGATCACTCATGACTGCGGAGATAGCCCCGTCCACATTTATGACAAGCGGAACCTTTTCCTCTGCAAACTCCTGAGAAATACTCTTCATCCTCTCAACATACTTCCCGGAAATACCTAGTTTTTCAGCTTTCTCAAAGATTTTCTCCGCCCGAGGATCAACATCCTCGTAGACTTTGTGCCCCAAGCCAGGAATCTTGTCTCCAGACTCTATAAAAACATCTACAATTTCTTCTGGAGAGTAATCTTCGTCCTGAAGCACTTCCATACAGTCCTCTATCGCTCCACCGTGCTTATCGCCTAGTGCTAGAATTCCTCCAGCTACTGAAGTATTCATGTCGTTTCCACCGCTCTGAACTGTGCGGGCGGAAACAGTTGAAGGCGTCCCGACTCCATGATCGATAGAACTACTTAGTATAGTGTTGAATATTTTGGATTCTTGTTCAGAAGGTTTCTCACCTTTCAGTATCAACCATATTGCGTCAGCAAAGTCCATGTCCATTATTTCTTCTCTTGGAACTCCTCTGACTACTGAGTCTTCTCCTGAGGACGAGATTGAAGTTTTCCATTTATCGCTCATTGTGGGCTACCTAAGTTTACACAAGTCGATTCTAACTGTTAAACTTATGTTATTCATAATGTTGTCTTTTAATTATGCCTGGATTATACTAACTTTGTGGACAGGAAAACGGGCTTAGTTGCTTTGACAATTATTGTTTTAGCAGCGATTTCATACGCAGCAGTACATTTAGGAGCTGAATTCCAAACTAAAACCGATAAAGATAACGATATTCAAAATAAGGAAGAACTTGCCGATATACTTATTCAAAATAGTAACTCTGAATTAGGCAGAAATGTTAATACCTCATATACTACTGTTAAATCTTCTTTTTATCGTGAGGGTGAGGTTGATGTAGCTCAAAAGCAGTTTAAGGCGACCAGTAGTACAGGAAGTTCACCTCTATTTGTATACTCTACTGTAAAGAGGCATAATTCCTCAGAAGCAGCAGAAAATGCCTTCAATAATTATCTCTCAAAATATCAGGTCCAGAATATTGAGACGCCTGTTCCTATGACTCGGCAGCTTGAAGCATCAAACATTGGAACCGTATCTTATGGTCAGACCTATGAAGTTTATGCCCATAACGGCAAGTATCTTATCTCATTAGATATCCAAAGCATATACGACTCTAAGGTGGTCGCTGAAAACCTGTTCATGCTGATGTATATAGAAACGAACTAGAATATTTTCTGAAGTTTTTCGCCGATCTCATGGTGTACATCTACAACATGCGCGCCAGACTCCTGTAAAACTTTCTTCTTATAACTCGGCTTGTCCTCATCGCCTCGGATCACTGCTCCTGCATGTCCATACTGTTGAGTCGGCATAGACTCAGTGAATTCTCCTGTGATAAAGACAACAACGGGCATAGAGATTTCGTCCATAACTTCTGCGACCTGGTTCTCGTAAGTGCCTCCTAGCTCTCCGAAGATGACGACTGCATCGGTTTGATCGTCTTCTTCAAACATTTTCAGTGCTTCCACGAAGTTTGTTCCTGCTATTTTGTCGCCGCCGATATCCATAGCGGTGGAAATCCCGAATCCGGCGTTCTGAACGACCTGTGCGGTCTCTGTGGTCATACCGCCAGACTTGGATATAATACCTATATTTCCTTCTTCGTATGCTTCTTCAGCTTTGTTGCCGCCTATAGGACCGATCTTGGATTTTCCAGGGCTTATTACTCCGACAGATGTTGGACCTACGAGTGTGGCATCTTTTTGCTCTAGTTTGTCTTTGACTTCCCACATGTCTCGAGTGGGGATTCTCTCTGTTGTCACATTGATCTCCGTGATATCGTTGTCCAGTGCTTCCAGGATTGCATCTTTTGCTGCGAAGTGAGGGACATACACTAGTGAAGTATTGATTTCTGGGTGCTGTCTCTTGGCCTCCCGGACGGTGTCGTAGACAGGTACGCCATGCACTTCCTCGCCTCCTTTGCCCGGGGTGACGCCTGCCACGACATCGGTGCCGTAGTCTATCATGTGTGGTGTCTTTTCACTTGCTGCTCTGCCAGTAATACCCTGAATAACTAGTTTGGTGTCTTCATTTGCGAAAATACTCATCTTGTAACCTCCTCTCTAACATTCTCAAAGTTTAGTTTTGAAACCTGTCTGCCGTTCCAGTTATCTCCGAATACTTCGAACTGTTTTACGAGCACAAATTGCATTCCAACATTTTCACATGCTGAGTCTCTCGGAATATTGTTTCCAAAGTAGACGCAGTTTTCTCCGGATAAACTCCTCCTATTTAGAAATTCCTGAAAAATTCCTTTTTCTGGCTTCTTAACTCCTATCTCTTCAGAAACTACAAAGCCCTCTATTTCAACATTTTCTTCTTCGAACATATCCTTGTAGAATTTCTTGGCAGCTACTTTGTTGTCACTGATAATTCCAGGGGTTTCAATCTCTTTCCCGATTTTTCTGAGCATTTCAAACATTTCAAGCTCTTTTAACCTCTCTTTCTTTGCTTCTTTATACTTCTCAACAGCTACCTCGGCGTCAGCATCAATATCATCTCTTTCAAACCATTCCTGGATTGATTCTACACTCATCTCGTTGAATCCTTCATAAGGATACTTCGGAGGGTTCTCAACACCTTGCCTCTCTAATTCTTCTCTGAAGACTTTCCGGGAGAACTCTTTCGAAGGAGATAGAGTATCTCCGATATCGAAAACAGGAATTTTACTCATTCATCTCACCTTTGTATGCTTCGACCATCTCCATAAGGTCTTCAGCTGATTCTGTCATCGGTTTATCGTTTCTAAACAGCTTCATGTTCAAGTTGAGCTCTTCTTTTACTTCTCTGAGTTTTTCAAATGCTTCATCTGCGTGAGGACCGTCCCGCCTCACTACTATAGGGTATTTGGGCTTTATTTCTCTTAATGCTTGTATGAATCCGTCCATGGTTCTTTCCACATCTGTGTTGTTGGCTGTTCCTCCTACATGCCACAGCCCATTCAGTTCTTTGGACATGATGACCTTGGACAGTTTGTATACTTTTTCTGTCGGAGGGTTTCCACCGTACTCCGTGTAGTTTGCTGGTTTGCCGCCGTATTCCATCAGTGCGTCCATGTTTGTGAGAGAGGCGCCGCCCCCTGCTAGCATCATTCCGATGTCGCCGTCTAGCTCGGTGTATTTTCCAGCTACGCCTCTATGGTCGTCTTCATCTATTTTCTCAGCTCTTTTTTCTCTTTCAGTTTTTTCTCCTCCTTCTGCATTTCTCTCTGGAAAGTCTCGGTCATGGCGGTACGATGCATCGTCTTCTAGGTCCATCATTGCATCGAGTACGACAAAGCCGTCTTCTGTCTTGGCTAGAGGGTTTACTTCGAGCATCCGAGCGTCTTCTTCCAGGAAGGCTTGGAAAAGTTTCTGTAGTTGTATCGCTATTTTGACGATTTCTTTTCCTTTGAACTCGTTTTCTTTTAGGAATTGCCGGAATCTAAACTGTGAATCGTCCTCCAGATCTAGTTTTGCTGCTTCTTTTCCTTCGATTCCTGTTCCTCCTTCTCTGGAGAATATCATTACAGGGTTTCGGGTGTCTGTGCTGTACATGAAGCTGACATAGTATTCTTCTGAGAAATCTATTTGAGGTTCGATTAGTACTTCGTCTACTTCTTGCCCGTCTATCTCTGTCCCGAGCATTTCTTGCTTTAATTTTTCAGCTTCTTCACGGCTTTCTGCGAATTTTATTCCGCCTTTCTCTTTTCTGTGGTTGGCCAGTACCTGTGCCTTCACCACGAATTCCTCCCCGTCGCTAGGGGTCTTCAGGTCGTGATCTCTGAGTATTTCTTTGGCTTCGTTTTCGTACAGTTTCACAGTCTAGATTTGTGGCTTGAAGTTCTATAAGTTTCCGCTGTCAATCTTGATGCATGGTTTATACTGGGAATGGGGATAGAGGTCGGACGGATTTGAGTTCTGGTGAAAGGGTTTCGAAAAGCAGTGAGAGGATTCAGGCTTACGGAACGGTCGACGAGTTAAACTCTCTTGTAGGCGTCTGTAGAAGCTACGCGACTGACAAAGAGGGGGAGCTTGAGGAAATACAGAACGAGCTTCATATTCTTCAGGCTGAATTAGCTAACCGAGAACCTGATACTAAGGTTACAGATGAAAATATCGACAGGTTAGAGGATCGCTGTGATTACTATCAGGAAGAATGTCCGCCGCTTAGAAGCTTTGTGTTAGCTGGCGGTTGTAAAAGCGCTGCACAACTGCATAACGCAAGAAGCGTGGCTAGAAGAGCAGAAAGGAAAATAGTAAAGCTTGATCAAGATGTAGAACTCCGTGAAGAAGTTCTTGCGTATATTAACCGTTTAAGTGACTTGTTGTTTTTGATGGCGCGGCATGAGAACCATCTGGAGGGTGTGGAGGAGAAGAGTCCGAAGTACTAAAGTTTTTTGTTCCACTCCTCTGTTTTGAATTTTTCTTCTGACAGCTTCTCTGCTTTCTTGACTTCTTCATCAGTCAGACTTCCTTTTTCATGCTCTTTATCCTTAACAAACTTCTCAATCATTTTTTCAATAACTTCTCTGCGCTCGACATCAGCATGATCGGAGATGCGAGAGACTCGTTTCTCAGCAGACTTGACGGCTTTATCTGAGACCTTCTCCTTTCCGATTCTTAGAACTCTCAACATTTCAGCAGTATTCAGGTCATAACTCATTGTCGTATGATGAAGCACTGCGTTGTCTTTCCTGAGCTGGGCTGCCCCACCTAGTTTACCTGACTCGTGTTCGATGTCGTTTAGAGGGGCGTAGTCTGCGTCAACTCCTAACTCTCTCAACGCTTCAACAGCAAATCGGTCCAGTTCTTCGTAACTTTCCTTGAAGCCTTCTGATACCTGCTCTTTTGGGATATAGATTGAGTAGGTGATCACATTCCCTGGTTCGGCAAACATCGCCCCGCCACCTGTCAATCTTCTGACAACTTCGATGCCTTTTTCCTGTGCGTACTCTACTTCTACTTCGTCTTCAAAGGCTTGGAAACGACCCATTGGCACGCTTGGATTTTTTCGGTACCAGAATCGCAGCGTCGGCCTCATCTCGCCGTTGTCCATTTTCTCTGTCAACACTTCGTCGATCGCATGATGCATCGCCTCACTATATTCTCCTTCGTTGATTATACGCCATTCAGTCATTTTTCGTCACCTTCCAGTGCTTTTCTGAATGCTTTGCCTATGTCTTCGTGTGTAAAACCGATTAGGTCGGCCTCTACATTTTTGGCTTTTTCAGCAACTTCTTCTATGGTTGAATCTTGTTTGAGTCCTTCTAACTGTTTTTCCAGTTCTTCAAGTTTTTCTGGAGGTTCTAGGAAGAAGTCTCCTCTGATCTGGACTCCTTCAACTGTTTCGTCGTTTATTTCGAGCTGGATTTTCACCATTTTGCCGTCTTCGACTTTGTGAGACGCTTTTTTCATAAAGTATCAAAAGCAGGCGCCCGAATAAATAGACTGTGGGAACCTTCAAGGGGCTTGAATACGGCATTGAACAAGGAAATGGCAAGCCTATAATTTTCATTCATGGCTGGCTTGGCAGCAAAAAGTTCTGGAAGCTGATAACTCCTTACTTGGATCTGGATAATCCTGTGATAAGGTATGATCAGAGATGTCATGGTGGTTCAGGGTGTAAGCCTTTCACTATCAGAGAGTTAGCCAAGGATCTCAATGAAATGATTGAGGAACTTGAATTAGATAATCCGATATTGGTAGGTCATTCGATGGGAGGTATGACTGCACTTCAGTATGCAGCAGAGTACGAGAACTTTTCAGGCCTTGTTTTACTTGCTACTTCTGCTGACACTCCTGATCCTGAGAATAAATCTGTTGAATACTTCCTCGAACAGTATAATGAACTTGAGAAAAGTGAGTGGGCTGAGGAGATAACCGAGAACTATGTTGCTGAAAGTGAAAAACCAGAAATACGGGAAATGACTCGTAGAGAACTACAGAAAGCAGATGACAGACCCATAAGAAATGGGCTTAAAGCCATGATAGAATACGATGTAACAGAACAGCTTGGAGATGTGGAGAAACCTGCTGCAGTAGTTGCAGCTGAAAAAGACGGCGCAATAACTCAGGACAAGTCTGAACAAGTAGCAGAACTACTTGACTGTGAGCTGAAAACACTGAACACAAGTCATCAGATGCTCCCTGAGAAACCTGAAAAGGTAGCTGGAATTATTGACAGCTTTGTGAAATCTGTTTCCTGAAATCTTCAAGATCTTCTCTGTAGACGGGGCAGAATCCTCTGTGTCTGCTGCCGGTTCGCTCCTCTAGTTCTCTATAATCGTCTTCTCGATTATCCAGTATTTTGCTCCAGGAATCTGAATCTGTGTTCTGTTTTTCTAATCTTGAAGTGAGCGACTGGAAAAACTCCTGGATATCATCGGCGAAATCTGAAATAGCAGGCATCTCCCTTATGTATTCTTCCTCTCCTCTCCGTAGATTCACTACTTGGCTGATTCTTTCGGCGTCATAGGACCGAGCTGCTACGAAACCTGACAAAACATTCAATCTATTGGTGTTAACAGAACCAAAAGAAGAGATAGGCATATCATCTACATAGACTGCCCTCCTGTTAACATCGTCTTTTACTTCAATTCTGTCGCTTTCAACGCCATAGCTCTCTAAAGTGCTTTTAACCGCAGGACCAATCGTTTCTTCCAATGGATCGGCTTCAGAAGATACTGTTAAAACAACATCATCTTCTCTCCATAGGAAAGGAGAGCCGCCCGTATTTCTCCGGTAAACAGATAAGCTATTCTCTTCAGCGGCATCCCTGTCAACTTCCTCTAATGGAGTCCTCTCAGCGTAGAGAACGGCGCCATCATAGTTTCCAAAATTGCAGTCATGGATGCATAAAGCTTCTTCACCTGCTTCAGCTTTCATACCTACAGTATCTATAGCAGCTAAATTTCTTTCAACACTTCCTGAAACACTATACCTCTTTCTAGTCACTACAAACAAATTACGGGTAATACAACTTAAACCGGGTCCTCACCAAAACCAGTTAAAAAACTAGTCAACCGAAAACCATTCACAGGCTTCCAACGCGAAGGGTAGTGAAACTCTTCAGAGTTTCAGCACCTCAAGCAAATTTACAATTTGCGAGGGTAGCCAAGTGGTCAAAGGCGCAGCGTTGAGGGCGCTGTCCTGTAGAGGTTCCGGGGTTCGAATCCTCGCTCTCGCATATTTCTTTGTTCGTTTTGCGTAGAACGTGTTAGTACGGGTTTATAAGGGGTCTTGTTTATTTCTGTTTTTATGAAGAAGATTTTGTTGATGGGTTTGATGGTTGTTTCGTTGAGTGTATTGACGGCAGGTATTTATGATCCGAATAATACTGTTACGCAGCCGGAGGATAAGGAGTTGAAGGCTACTGCGGTACCGTTGTCGCAGGGTTCGGATTATCGCCTGGATTTCATTCAGATGGATGGTAGGTGTGGTGCAGCAGAGGCTGATAATGTTTCAATTGGTCATAGGAATGTTTCTCCAGGGAACAATACGTTGGTGGTTGAAGGGGTTTTCCAGACACCACACCCGAAGTATAACCTGACAAGTGAAGTGAGGAAGACTGGAGATAATCTCTACGAGATGAAGATTGAAGGAGTTGAGAGTTCGAAGGTTGCCCCGAGGTGTATAGGCAACGTCAACTACCATGCACACTTTACAGCACCGCAAAACTCCACTCTCAAAGTACTTCACAACCAGACTGTGGTAGGTGAGAAACAGATTTCCGAAGATCCTAGCACAGGAGCAGAGAAATCTCAGAAAGATGGGCAGGACAACGAAAAAGAAGCAGAAGGTTCCGCCACGGTCCTAGATAAGATCCTAAACCTCTTCTAAACCCTTCTTTTTTATATGAAGTTTTTTAGAGAGTTTTTTGGTTCTTCTTTTGTTCTCTCTTCTTGGTATGTTGCCCTTGCTATCATGTGTGCGCCGGTTGGGGCTATGAACAATCCTTCAAATAATTATAAAACAAACTGGTAACTGCTGAAGCAATAAAAGGACTCAGCAAACCAATTAAAACCATAAAACCTGAAACAGCCTCGCCTGAAGATCCTGCACCAGCCACAGGATCAACAGTTACTGCTAGAAGACATGTCAGTATTCCTAATTCCTTCCTCATCTCTCCATCTTAAAATCGAAATTCCTAATAACTTATTTAAACAGCTCGACAAGCCCAAACAATCAACATTTCATAAAAACCTGGGTCTCAAACAAAGGAAAAACCCAATAATGCTTCTAACCGCAAACTCTTATTCAACCGCTGGCACCCGCGCAGTGCCTGCAACAGAAAACATCTCCATCGTCCTCGTAACCATTATCGTAAATCTTACAACTGCAGTGACTGCACTCGTCTATCTCATCTCTTATAGCGGCGTGAAGCATCTCTCCAAAAGAGTCAAGCTGATCTCCAACAAAATCCTTACCTTCCTCAGTCAAAGAGTAAATCTTCTTCCCTCTACTACCATTCTCCGAAACAACATAATCATTCTCCTCAAGCTCTGAAAGAAAAGGATAAATATGAGACGTACTAGGATCTTTCCCCGTTACCTCACCAATCCTATCAATAATCTCATAACCGTGCCTAGAACCCATCTTCAACAACAAAAGAGTATAAACTCGATAAGTATGATTCAAATTCGGCTCCGACATAACCACATATCAAAATGTGAAACGTCTTAAAAACAGCCACATATCATAATATGATATGACTGCTGTCTCACACGAAAAAATCAAAAACAAGCTCAAACCCAACTCAAAGATAGCCACAGCATCAATAATACTGGTCCTAACAACCCTAATAACCCTGACAGCTCTAAACACCCAAGAAAACCAGGACGACCAAGGATTCAACCGCGCAGACCTCATGTTCATGAACATGATGATAGTCCATCACAACCAAGCGATCGAGATGGCGGAAATGGCTGAAAACAGGACAGAAAACGAAAATATCCTGGAACTTTCAAATAATATATCCAAAGCACAAAGAGAAGAAAATAGGCAGATGACTAAGTGGATGCAAAACCAAGGATTCGAACCAGGAAACCATCACAGAATGGCAGGAATGGCATCCGAACAACAAATGCAGCAACTGCGTGAAAACAACGGCACAGAATTCAACCATCTTTTCGCAAAACTGATGATTGAACACCATCAAGGAGGAATCGCAATGGCAGAACAGTTCCATCAAACCGGCAAAAACACAGAACTCAAACAGATGCAGCAACAGATGATCGACGCACAGACAGAAGAGATAAAGAAAATGAGGAAATGGCAGAGGGAAGACCAGCTATGATGCACGGAACAGGAACACATGGCTTATCCGGAATGAACGAATTTGGAACAATAACAACCCTACTAATCTGGACACTCCTAATCCTAGCAATAATCTACCTATACCAAAAAACCACAGAAAAACCAGCCAAAGAGGAATAACACGATGGAACACAATGAAGACACAGACCACGACCATGACTCAGGACACGGACACAAACACCACGAAAAAATGTTCAAAAAGAAGTTCTTCATCTCAACAATACTATCGCTACCCGTCCTCTACTTCTCAACATTCGTATCCGGACTACTCGGATACACACCAATCCAGTTCACAGGCAGCAACCTAATCGTACCCATCTTCTCAATCATAATCTTCGGCTACGGAGGACTACCATTCCTCAAAATGGCTAAATCCGAGGCAGAAGACAGACAGCCCGGAATGATGATGCTGATCTCCCTCGCCATAACAGTAGCGTTCACCTACAGCATGGCAGCACTCTTCCTAGATACACAGTCCAGCTTCTTCTGGGAATTAGTAACACTGATTGACATCATGCTTCTCGGACACTGGATAGAGATGCGTTCAGTAAGGCAAGCATCAGGAGCACTGGACGAACTAGCACAACTAATGCCGGACACAGCAGAAAAAATACTTGAAAACGGAACAACAGAAGAAGTCAAAGTATCACAACTGGAAAACGGAGACAAAGTACTAATAAGACCTGGAGCATCAATACCTGCCGACGGAGAAGTAATAGAAGGAGAATCAGATGTCAACGAGTCCATGATAACAGGAGAATCCGCACCAGTCTCCAAAAAAGCAGGCGATGAAGTAATAGGAGGAACAGTAAACAAACAAGGCAGCCTAAGAATAGAAATAACAGCCACAGGAGACGAAACAGCACTCTCAGGTATAATGAAGCTTGTGGAAGAGGCACAGGAAAGCCAGTCAAAGACCCAGATGCTGGCTGATAAAGCAGCAGGATGGCTATTCTACATCGCGCTAGGCTCAGGAATACTAACCTCGATCGCCTGGACCATAGCAGTAGGCTTCGATGTCACAGTAATCGAAAGAGTAGTCACAGTCCTAGTCATAGCCTGCCCACACGCACTAGGACTAGCAGTACCACTAGTAGTAGCCATAAACACATCGATGGCCGCAAAGAACGGGATACTGGTCCGCGACAGAGTAGCAATGGAACAAGCAAGAACACTCGACACAGTAATCTTCGACAAGACAGGAACACTCACAGAAGGAGAAATGGGCGTAGCAGACATAAAAACCGCAGAAATCTCCGAAGACGATGCACTGAAATATATGGCAGCAGTTGAATCAGACTCCGAACACACAATCGCTCAAGCAATCAGAAACTCCGCAGAACAGAAAGAACTCGAAGTACCTGAAGCATCAGGCTTCGAAGCAATCAAAGGAAAAGGAGTCAAAGCAAAAGTAAAAGGAGAAACAGTCCATGTCGGAGGACCAAACCTAGCAAAAGCAGAAAACTTTAAAATTCCAGAAGCACTCAAAAAGTTTGCAGACAAAGCAGCAGAAAACGCTGAAACAGCAATCTACCTTTTCAGAGATGGAGAAGCTGTTGCAGCAGTAGGGCTCGCAGATGTGATCAGAGAGGAAAGCAGGGAAGCAATAGAGAAACTTCACAACATGGGAATCGAGGTTGCGATGCTTACAGGCGACTCGGAAGAGGTAGCAGAGGCAGTTGCAAACGAACTCGGTATAGATACTTTCTTTGCACAAGTACTGCCGGAAGATAAAGACCAGAAAGTCCAACAACTCCAAGACCAGGACAAGAAGGTGGCAATGGTAGGTGACGGAGTGAACGATGCTCCGGCACTGACAAGGGCAGATGTCGGAATAGCGATCGGATCAGGAACAGATGTGGCCGTAGAATCCGCAGACATCATACTCGTACAGAACAACCCGCTGGACATCGTCAAGTTATTCAACTTGAGTAATGCCAGTTACAGCAAGATGAAGCAGAACCTGTTCTGGGCAACAGGATACAACGCATTAGCCATCCCACTAGCAGCAGGAGTCCTCGCACCGATCGGAATAATGCTTTCACCGGCAGTAGGAGCAGTAGTGATGTCTCTCAGCACGGTAATTGTAGCAGTGAATGCCCAACTACTGAAGAAAAAACAGATATAAAGAAAAAAGAAAGGTTTTTATCCAAAGATGCTGTTAAGCATGTCTGAGACGAATCCTGGGCGATTAGAGTTCTCTGCTGGACCTTTTGTTTCTACTTCCGTTTCCGTACCATTTCTCTCAACTTCTACCTCGGTCTCTGCCTCTCCATCCTCTGTTTCCTGTTCGATCTCGACCTCAGTTCCGTTTTTCTGTACTTCAACTTCTCTCTCCGACTCTGAACCTTCAGAGTTGTTGGAGTTTCTTGCCTCTCTTGCTCTGTCGCTTGCTTCTTCCGGAAGATCTTTTTCTTCTCCTTCTAGCTCTCTGATCTCTTTCTTAAGTTCTTTCACTGTTTCTTCAAGCTCGGAGATTCTTTCTCTTGCTTCTTCCAAGTTCTGAACAGGCTTTTCTTCATTTTCCATTTCTTCATCTTCTTCAATATCTTCACTTTGCCTGAGAACTTCTCCTGAGGAGCCATCTACTTGTATTTCTGCCTCGCTTTCACCTGAGACAAATTCGAACTCGTAGTAGCCTTCTTCCTCAACGCTTGAATCTTCTAAGCTCCAGTTTCTATCTGAAAGAGCCGAACGAGCTATCTCCTCAGCTTCACTCTGAGTTAAATTTAACTCTGTCGAGTCCTCATCTTCATCTCTGGATTTGTCTTCCTCAGATTCCGACTCATCTTCCTCACTCTCTTCATCCTCTTCATCTATATCTGAGTCATCTTCTGGTTCGTCAAAATCTGCGTCCGATTCATTCTGTGCTGCTGCAGGCGCCGCAACCACCAAAGATAGTACAGCCGCAACCACCAGCAACTTACCTGAAAATTTCATTGTAAGAAAGAAAAGTGTTCTCTCTAGATAAAAAACTGTCTCAAGTAGAACTGGTCATGAGATACCCGATAACCGTCGCACCCATGAACGTAATCGTAGCACCTATAGAGTAATAGAAAACCTTCCACTGCTCCGGCAAAACAGTACCAATACCCATAACAACAAATCCTCCGAAAAACAATATCACACCTCTAATAATATTCTTGTAACGACCGCTCATAACAAAAAAATACAACCTCTGAACAACCATACACATTCCTGCTTATTAAATGTTCACGAACCAAAAACAGTATTGTCAAGATGATGACATCCAGACATCGTCTGAACCGGGCAACCGGTAATGATGACGAAAACACCCACTGACAAAAACCAGCTAGGGTTAAAAAACATTTCCGCACAAAAACATTTCTAGAAGACCAATGGTGGAGGTAGGTTAGTTGGTCTATACTCCGACCTTGTGGCGGTCGGGACGCGGGTTCAAATCCCGCCCTCCGCCCTCCAAATTACATGTCTCAATACATTGTTGTGAAAATTCTTGGAAAGAACTTAAACTCAGACAGTGCCGTCTCATGTTTCCTTTCATAAGTGTTATCTTTCAATGCCTAGGTGTGCCGTGGCTTTTCACGGTCATCCGGTTTAAGGAGTGATACCCTTTATAAGATTTAAGCCGGACTTCATGCTTACCCGACGAGGAAACGCGTCCGGGGTTTAGCTCATTCAGAGCCATTTGATGAGCGCATTAATCTTTTTTGCGTGATGTAGGAGACGGAATCAACGAGAGCAATTTTGTTCTCGTTTGATAGCATGTAGCCGCATATTCCTAGTGAATATGCACTATATTTACTTGACACATATGGAAGGCTTGGAACCTTTCGTTATTTTACAAATTCCCGTCAAGAACCCTCCAATTGATTTTGGAGCAATTCTGGTTGATCCTGCCAGAGGCTACCGCTATCGGAGTCCGATTTAGCCATGCTAGTCCACCGATTCGTTCGGGGCAGATAGCTGAGTAACATGTGGTCAACCTGCCCTATGGATGAGGATAACCTCGGGAAACTGAGGCTAATACTCAATAGCAGAGAATCACCGGAGAGTGTTCTCTGTGAAATGTTCTGACGCCATAGGATGGGACCGCAGCTGATTAGGTCGTTGGTGAGGTAACGGCTCACCAAGCCGATAATCAGTAGCAGCCGTGAGAGCGGGAGCTGCCAGTCGTGTTCTGAGACAAGATACCGGACCCTACGGGGTGCAGCAGGCACGAAACCTTTACAATGCACTAACGTGCGATAAGGGGACTCCGAGTGTAGTCTTCCCACAAGGAAGGCTACTTTTCTGCACTGTAAGGAGGTGCCGGAACAAGGGGTGGGCAATACTGCTGCCAGCCGCCGCGGTAATAGCAGAACCCCAAGTGGTAGCCATTATTATTGGGCTTAAAGTGTTCGTAGCCGGGCTTGCAAGTCCGCTGTGAAATCCACCTGCTTAACAGGTGGGCGTGCAGCGGATACTGCAGGTCTAGGGACCGGACGGCGTCGAGGCTATTCCAGGGGTAGGGGTGAAATCCTAAAATCCCTGGAGGAGCACCTGTGGCGGAAGCGCTCGACGAGTACGGATCCGACGGTGAGGAACGAAAGCCAGGGGAGCAAAGCGGATTAGATACCCGCGTAGTCCTGGCTGTAAACATTGTCCGTTTGATGTCGGCTAACCTCCGAGGTTAGCCGGTGCCGAAGTGAAAACGATAAACGGACCGCCTGGGTAGTACGGTCGCAAGGCTGAAACTTAAAGGAATTGACGGGGGAGCACCACAACCGGTGGAGACTGCGGTTTAATTAGACTCAACGCAGAGTACCCTACCAGAGCCGACAGCAGTAATGACGGTCAGCTTGAAGAGCTTACCTGACGCGCTGAGAGGAGCTGCATGGCCGCCGTCAGCTCGTGCCGTGAGGTGTCCGGTTAAGTCCGGTAACGAGCGAGACCCGCACTCTATGTTGCAAAGGATTCCTTTGGGAATTCTGCACTCGTAGAGGACCGCTGGTGATAAACCAGGGGAAGGAGCGGGCCACGGTAGGTCAGTATGGCCCGAATGCTCTGGGATACACGCGGTCTACAATGGCTGGAACAAAGGGATGCGACTCCGAGAGGAGAAGCTAACCCCCTAAATCCAGTCTTGGTACGGATCGAGGACTGCAACTCGTTCTCGTGAAGGCGAAATCGGTAGTAGTCGCTGGTCATCATCTAGCGGCGAATAAGTCCCTGCTCCTTGTACACACTGCCTGTCAAGTCACCCGAGTCAGGTTCAGACGAGCTTCATCTTTTGGTGAGTCGAGTCTGAGCTTGGCAAGGGGGGCTAAGTCATAACAAGGTAGCCGTTGGGGAACCATCGGCTGGATCACCTCCAAAACAACTTAGGTCCCTCAGACACAAATCTGAGGACCAACCTAACTCACTTTCAATTTTCCAAGAAAGTGAGTATGAACCCGTCTCCTACAACCTTTTCACCACTTATGTTTAGACTTTTTGCGTCTTCTATGAAGTTAAATAAAATTTAGCTGCCTTGATTACTATATTATGAATAGTTATTTCCACTCAATTGCTGATGCTTTTGCAGAACATGTCTATACTGACAGGGCTACTTTTCTTTGCAGGAAGGTCTTTGTTCTTTCAGGTCTGAAACCAGTGACGAATAAATTTCTCAGCATCTATTATGATGATGGAGCCTGTTTTCAGATAATGAATGAGGAAATAATTTTTCACTCTCCTAACGTTGAGGAGTTCACGATATTAAGAGGCTTAAAATCTGATAAGCCTGTGCTGAGAGATATGGCCGAATCTTTAGATGAAAATAAAGTCTTCTACGATGTAGGAGCAAATATAGGGCTTTATACATGCTCCATAGGGAGTTTAACAGATTGCGAAGTCTATTCTTTTGAGCCACATCCTAAAAACGCTGATAAGTTGAAACAGAATGCGGAGAGAAATGATATTTCATTTACTTTGATGGAGAAAGCTGCCTCCGATAAAGAAGGCACAGAAAGAATCAGTATTGAGAAAGATGTTACAGGAGAAGGCCAAGTAAATCTGACAAACTCTGAAGAAGGAACTAAAATAAAATCATGCAGGTTAGATAATTTGGTAAACAAAGAAGTAATTCCGTCTCCTGATGTCATAAAGATAGATGTTGAAGGAGCAGAACTCAAAGTCCTAAAAGGAATGGAAAACATAGACAAAAAGGAGTTGCCAGAAGCAATCTACTGCGAGATACATCCAACAGTAGAAAGATACGGAGCCACAACAGATCAGGTAGAACAAAAACTTCGGGAAATGGACTACAAGCTGGAAACACTGGACAAGCTCTTTGGAAACCGCAGAATGGTAAAAGCAGAGAAGAAATAACTACTATTTCATCCATCTATTATAATAAAATAAAAAGGAGAAAAAGGTTATTCAAGTTCTTCGTCGAACTGGTCGACCTGTCTCTGGAACTTGGTTAAAAGCTGGTCTGTCTCTTCTACAGATTCTTCAAGTGAGTCTCTCTCGTTCTTGAGTTCCTCGATTCTCTGTTTCTGGTCTTCAATTTTGTCTTCCTGTTCTTCTTCGTGTTCATGTGCTTGATCAAGTTCGTCTTCCAGTTCATCAATCCTATCTTCTCTGTCACTGAGCTCGTTTTCCAAGTGTTCTTTAGTATCTTCAAGATCTGATACAGTATCCTGTAAGTGCTGTTTTTTGTCCTGAAGCTCGTCTACTCTCTCCTCAAGGTTTTCCTTTCTTTCTTTTATCTCTGCGACCTTTTTGCTTTCTTCATCGATTCTTTCAAGCAGTCCCTGCAGCTCTTCTACTCTTTTACCAGGGTGGTCTTGTCCTTCGTGGACATGCAGTTCTTTTTCACTTTCGAACTCCTCATCGCATACATCGCATACATATTGTTGTTCAGTTTCCATTGATTATCGTCCTCTATACCTAATTTTTACCTGTTTTAGCTTATAAAATATCTTTGTTGCTTAGAAGTTGATCTAGCTGCCTCAACTGCCTATCTACCGATTCCTCAGAAATATCCTCAATCATTAAACCATCTCTACGGCTACTCCAGCCCTCATGGAAGGAGTAACTGTGTTCATCCAGTTCCTCAAAGTCTACTCCGGCATCCTTCAAATCGTTCTCCATTGAGACCAAAATCCTCACCAATTTCTTATTCGCCTCAAGAAGCTTATCTCTATCTTCCTCCAACTCAGTTAACTTTTCATGCGCTTCCTCCAAAGTCTCGAACATTTCCTCAGCATCATCCATAAGAACAAGATTACGGGAAACCCGGTAAAAATACTTATCCCTGCCTTCAACAAAACAAAAATAATACAAGAGGCTAAAAAATGGCTGAAGATGAGGACATAGAAGAAGAACTAGAAGAAACCAAAAAAGAACTACAAGGAATGATACAAGGAATAAAATCGGAGGCAGAAAAACCTGAGAAATCTTCCAATGATGCCAAGAATCACTCTCAGACTGGTGAAGAAGACTCACAGAGCTTAGAACGTTTCAAAAACGACGACGGAAGTTTCGTCGATCCGGATACAGGAGAAGAATTTGATACCAAAGCAGCCCTCAAAATATACCAAGATAAGATAAAATAGGGAGTTCATCCCCCGTTTTTCTAGGTATTTTCCTGTCCTAAACCGTTTTATTTAATGTTCTGTCAACTTTTGTACATGGTTAATATTCTGGATGCTTTACTGAATTATGCAGAAATGGATGACAGAGACATGAGCGAAATATACTCCAGCAGTAACAGGATTAACAGGGTTGGTGATAGACTGGAGTACTTTACTATGGACCTGTTCTGCGGATCTTTTGACATAGAAACCAAGGATGAAAAAGAGAAAAAGTATTCAAAACATTTCTCGTGGCTTGGAAACAAGAACCATCCTCCAGACTTCATGATAGAGAATGGGGAAGCATTTGAGGTGAAGAAGACAACTTCAAAAGCAGGCTCAATACAGCTCAACAGTTCACACCCGCATCAAAAACTCAAGAGCTCCAATGAAAGAATAACAAACTCATGCCAAAAATGCGAAGACCATCTTGGTGGCTGGAATGAAAAAGAACTGGTGTACATCCTGGGAAGAGTGCCGAGGGGCGAAGACAACCTGGACTTCATCTGGATGGTTTACGGCGACTGCTGGGC
This sequence comes from Candidatus Nanohalobium constans, assembly GCF_009617975.1. Lineage (NCBI taxonomy): Archaea > Nanobdellati > Candidatus Nanohalarchaeota > Candidatus Nanohalobia > Candidatus Nanohalobiales > Candidatus Nanohalobiaceae > Candidatus Nanohalobium > Candidatus Nanohalobium constans. The sequence continues at coordinate 841,910 of NZ_CP040089.1, read as the reverse complement.
AGCACCAGAACAAGTATACGAAAACCTTTCAAACAAGCTCTCCAAGAAGACAAGCCAAGCAGTAGGAGAACTAGACTATGGAGACCTAAGCTCACAGACCAATGAAATTGGAAAAGTCCACGACGCAGACCCACTAGGCAGAACAAAACTACGGATCAGAGGCATGTGGACAATGTCACACCCTGCCAACTACTTCTCACAACACATAGAAAACTACAAACACAAAATAGAAGAAAAACAACCGCTTTTCGCAGTTATGAAAAAATCAAAATACCAAGAAATACCTGAGGACAAAATAAAAGCAATAGAAGAACAGGAAAACATCAAATACCAGGAAATCCAAGCGCCGGATCCTGCAAACCCAGCAAACAGAATCAATGCTTTAATATTTGAGATAGAAGACTGAACTATGAACGAAGGAGACAAAATCATATCCCTCTTCTCCGGATGCGGAGGACTGGATCTCGGCTTCTCAAAAGCAGGCTACGAAATAGTATTCGCCACAGACTACGCAGACTTCCTCAAAGAAACATACGACCAAAACCACGAAACAGAACTAAAAATAGAAGACATCAGAGAACTAGACTACGACAAACTCCCCGAATGCGACGGAATAATCGGAGGACCGCCATGCCAAAGCTGGTCCCTAGCAAGCAACCACCTCAGAGGAAGCGACGACGAAAGAGGAGCAGTATTCTACAACTACATAGAAATCATCCAACACAAAAAACCAAAATTCTTCGTAGCCGAAAACGTACCAGGAATAATCTCCAAAACAAACATAGACGAATTCAAAGAAATAATCCAGAAATTCAAAGAAATAGGCTACAACGTAAAATACAAGAAAATGAACGCCTCCTACCACAACGTCCCACAGGAAAGAAAAAGAGTCATAATCGTAGGAATAAGAGACGACATCGACTTCAACTACGAATTCCCTGAAGGCACAGAAGAAAAAATGGGGCAAGAAGTACTGAAAGGAATGCCAGAATCCAAACCCACAGAAGGAGAACCACACAAACCAGAAGAACTAGAACTCCCCAACCACGAACACTACATAGGAAGCTACTCATCAAGATACATGTCCAGAAACCGGGTAAGAAACTGGGACGAACCCGCATACACAGTCCAAGCAAACGCAAGACACCAAAAAATACACCCAAAAGCACCAAAAATGGAGAAAATAGAAAAAGACAACTGGAAATTCAAAGAAGGACACGAAGACGAATACCGCAGATACAGCATACGAGAAGCAGCCAAACTACAAACATTCCCAGACAACTTCAAACTAAAATACGACAAAATCAGAGACGGCTACAAAATGATAGGAAACGCAGTACCCGTAAACCTAGCCAAAACCATAGCAAAAAGCATCCAAGGAAAAAACACAAACCAAAAACCAACAATCCAAGAATTCACCTAAAAAACACTCAAACCTGCCTATATTCTCCCACAAAAAACACAACTACTCTTTCTACCCTGCAGAAACCAAACAGTAAACAACAAAAAATGGACCCTCAGTCAAGCAATCCCACTAAACAGGCTCAGTCCAACGGTTCAAGGTCTCGCTAGAAGCTAAAACTTAAATAGTACTTGTAGTTTTCTTATCCTAAATTTTATTTCTTAATTACCTATATTCTCTATAATTTTTCGGAATGTATAGACAAACACCTATTTAGTATAGTTTTCTAATATTAGGTATAGAAATAACAAAGACTATATAAAAGTAGGTAGGTTTAATTAGTTATTATGCCAATTGACATGGAAACATTCCGAAAAGCAGATGCCGAAAATCAGATCAAAGGCTTCCTGCATGAGAACCCATCTAGATTCACTGATATCGTCGAAAATGTAGAGGTCTCAAAATCCACAGTATCAAAGTACCTGAAGCAGTTCAGAGAAATAGACCTAGTGAAAAAGCGGGATGATAACAAGTACGAACTGTTGAGTGATCTAACTGGAGACGAAGAAAGAATATTAGAAGCAATAGTTGAGCACGGATGTGGTGACGAAGAAGAATTGAGCCAGGTACTAGAACTCAGCGTAAACCTGAGAACGAAGCTGAAGAAACTGGCAGAACTTGGGTATTTAGGAGGCAGTCCGGAAGCATTTGCTATAGAAGACAAGACACTAAGCCTATTAAACAGGACAATTACAGGAGAAGAACTGGACAACCAGCTAGTAGCTCACACCACCAAAGGGGATGGTTTCTCCAGCTACGAAGTCAGCTTTGATCCGATACTCAACTCCCCAAAAGACTTTCTCTCATTCTTCCCAGAAGTTGAAAGCGATGTAGAAATATGCGAACACTGTGGCTTACCTCTCAACCCAGATTACATCAGAAAAATTACCTATACTGATCCGGAGAACCCTGAAGAAGATCCAAAAGAAGAAGTAAAGGAAGAAACAGAACAATTGATTAAACAACTCTACGGCCCTGTGGGTTCAATCTACCAAATGTTCAGAACCTATTACTCTGAAGGCGAAGGTGTTACGGAAAAACACTATACAACCTACAAGAAGGATGGGCAAAGCTACCATCCACACTGTCGAAAGGTGATTGAACAGCTCTAAAATCATATTTTTAGAGGAAGCATAGGAAATCTCAGCGTGCCCGGAGACATGGTCTCTTATGTCGTTCCGAGAACCGGAGGGCGGCTCCAGTAGGAGCATACCAAAACTGGTATCGACATATCTCCTGTCTAACTGGCCGGAAGATATGGGCAGACACTGTTTGTCGAGTGCAACTTCCTCCCTGCAACCTCTCTATACTAGTCTAAAGGTTCTAAACAGCCTCTAGACTCTTCCCCCTGTGATCCTTAATGAACATAGAACAAATGAAACAAGACCTTGAACATGGCAAAAATCTTTCCAACAAAGATGCTGTATGGAACCATAGAGAAAACCCGGAGAAGATCCTTCTTATCATAACCAAGTTATGTATAAATGAGCCCAATTCTGCCTTCAGCACAAAAGAAATCAAAGAAGAATACAGAGAGGGCATGGAAGCAGAAGTAAGCAATTTCCTGAAAACTCACGAGAAGTGGAATCCTATCTCTTGGTTCGCACAGCAACAAACTACCGGAAAAATACCAGAAAAGAGTAGAGATACACTAGAAAGATGGTATGAAACTCTAGAACGCCGACATGTAAATGGGTACTACCACTACAAGCTTCCAGAAGAGCTGAGAGAAAAACTGGAAGACAACCTAGATGCCCGATTAGAGCCGTTGAAACAGCCTGCAATCTAAACTATCAGAACAAGCCTATTTTCCCCTCCTTCTTTTTCTTCCAATATTAATAGGGATGAAATTGATTCAGAAGCTTGTAGGTAGCTAAATGGTTAAGACGTGTAGGTGTGATATATAACCAAGTCGTTTAAATTTCAGCTTTGGTTTAGTTTTTGTATGGAAGAGGACTTTCTCAGAGTAGGCTCCACAGACTATGATTCACTAGATACATTTAGCGACTACATTAGAAAGGAAATAGATTTGGAGAATATAAGTGGCAATCTTAACATAATTGGTACAGTCAGCGATTTTCACAGTAAGCAAGCTCTAATTAATTCACTAGAGAAGTCCTTTGACATTTTGACAGATAATGGCAATATTTTCTTATTGGAGACACACCAGGGACAGGAGCCGTACTACATGCTATATGATAAGGACTTTCCTGTGTTCTTTACAACTGCTAGAAAGACTGAAGGGCCTAGAAGCACTGGGAATATTACTAACACGCTTTTCAACCATATTAAGTGGGAGAAAAATCTTGGACGGATGTGGGTAAGTCAGGCACACATGGAAGATATCAGGATGGATATTGTAGAACAGTACAAGAACATAATGATCCCGCAGTTCTCAGCCAAGAGAAACAAGCATGTAAACATAGATGCTAAAAGAAGACCAGATTATGATCGATCAATCCAGTACTCTGCTGACGACGGTCTAGAAACATACAAAGAAATGAAGAGGCAGTACGGTGTTTTACCGACCATGATGAAGTTCCAGAGGCCTAACCAGTTCAAATTCAAGGTCTCGACGGACGGAGTTTTCACAATAAATAAAGGAGGGCTAAACGAATCTGTCAGGCTAATTAGAGAAACTATCGACAGATTGAGAGACATCAAAAGTGCTATAGACACTTCAGACTACGAAGTTAAGAACAATAAGTATTCAAAGGATTCTTCGATACCTCAAAGCAAACCTTGGGCCATTAATCTCAAAACGAAGCTAAAGCACAGAGATGTCAATAACTTCAGAGAAGCTATACAGAACGAATACTGGGGTTTTACAGTTTCTAAGCTGGATAAAAAGTTAGGTAGTAAGCCGCACTTATCTGCGACACTAGTCGATTCCAGTAACTATGGCCGTGTGGCGATAAAATCAAAGGATAATACCCTTAGAATCTATCCAAGGGAAGACAGCGGAATTGATGAGGCTCTGAGGATTTACGAATATGTCACAGACCAAATCGATCCGAGAGCTAATGCAATAGCAGTGAGATAATACATGAAGATGGAAGAGGTAGATTACGAAGATAAATTGTCTGAAATACCAAATCCATCTATTGAAAAAGTCAGAGAAAAGTATGAAGAAAAGAAATCAGAAATAGATGAAGAAGCTAAAAGAAAAGAACTCAAAAACTCTCTTAAAACACGGAAAAACCATGATGATATTGTAGGCAAGATATCTTCTGCCTTTCACCAAGCTGAAGAGGCGGAAGGAAGTGAAACAGGTTATGAATTTGCATTTACTGAGCCACTAGAAGAAAAAGGTCTTTCTAACGCCGATGTCCTACTTGTAAAGGATGAAGGGGACGCGGTTAAGCTGTGCATAGTTGAATGTAAATCTGGAAGTAACTACTCTTCGTGGATGGAACAAATTTCATCTATTGAAGATGTTCTAAATGAAGAAGAGAATAAAAGAGAGTTAAAGGCCCAGATAGGATGCAGAAAGAAGGACATTAGCTTCATACAGTATGTCGTAGCGACTAATGCTAGGAATTTAGCAGAAGTTAAACCAGATAGGTATGACTACGATTATCCTTCCAACTTGGCAGTTTGGGGGTTGGATGAGTGGGAACAGTCACTTTACGCTAAAGAAGATTACAACTGCAACGATAGTGACTTATCTTCTAAAGTAGGCGATGGAATTGATTATGGGAAAATTGAGAATCCTATAATGTATACTGTTTCCAGCCATCCAGTAATAATATTGAAGAATGTCCTATTTGAACTCTTGAAATCTAACCAATCTAGATCATATCCAAAGGAGTTTAATGAAGAAGAGTTCTATGATGAGTTCAACCAGAATCTACAGATGGGGGTTCAAGGCCCAAAAAGAGATCAATTAGTAGAGGAAAAACTGGACAATATACTATACTTTGCTGAAGATATTGAGATTCTCTCCGATGAAGATGTCAGAAGCACGAAAGACTACAGGATGAAGTTTAGAGGGAAGAAACCTCCTATGGTCGAAGAAGCTGTGGAAAGCAAGTTCCTGAAAAACAGACCTGTCAGAATAGTTTCTGAAGAAGCTTTCAAGGAGGCTTTAGATGAATATGAGTCCGAAGGTAAGCAGGGTAACTTAGGTAACTTCACAGACTGAACAATCTCTGCACTCTGGCGTTTAGAATCTCCATCAATATCGAGATTCATCGCCTATCTCATAACCAATCTTATCTCTAATTCTCTCCGTTAATCTTCTGTGGTATTCAGCAGTACTTTCTTCCTCCTCTCTGAAACTCTGAGGTACATCCACCTCCAATTCAGTTTCTAGCATGAACTTGCGAAGCTTTGGAGGAGCCTTAATTTGGAACTTACGGGGAATGTCAACAGGAACAACTTTAGTAACTTCTATCTCGAACTCCTCAAATAATTCTCTATTGTTCTCATAGTATTCCTGACTTTTCTCCCTTGTATTTTCGATTATCTTATCCTTCAACTCTTCAGGCCAAAGATAGAGGTGGAGAGCTTCTTCAACCCTGTTCTGTACATCTTCTTTCTTTTCTTTGATCTCTTCTGGATCTGGGCTTCTCCATTTATCAGACACAGACTTACGGAAAAGCATCCGAAACGCTTCTGTGTTCTCTCTGCCCAGTTCCTCAGCAACTTCCTCAATTTTGGGCTGACGGAGTATTCTGTTCTTCAACTCTTTCCTTGCTGATTCTATCTGTCTCTTCACACTAGGTTGAGGCAGAGTCCAATCAGTAGTTGACCATCTTTTTTTACTCCCTGAATCATCGCCGTAAACTCTCTTTATCCGTTCTTCTTTCTTCATTTCGTTGGTTTTCTCAGAAATCTGTCCATGCGAAGGCATTTCTCCTTCTTCCGAAAGTTCTTTTCTAATATCCAAATTCGATGCACAATCGGAACTATCCTCAGCTTCCTGCTGATATCCTCTGATTACATTCTCAATCTGGTCTTTGGTAACAGTTACAGTCATTCGTGACACCTGTGTCATCTTGCTGACACGCTATTCCCGTTATAAATGCATTCACCTGTGAGACGCATGGAAACAGATGACAATAATGTGAGAATAGGTGCCAAACTTGAAAAATCTGTACTGCAGACGCTTCGTGGCTTCTGTGATGCAAGAGGAGAAAACATCAGCACAGTAATCAGAAGGAGTATCCGGAGAGAGCTAGCCTCTCATTCATACCTGTCTGATTCTGAGAAAAAGGCTTTGGGAGTTGAGACAGATGACGGACAGTAATGATACAGATATTGACACCTTCATAGAAGAGGCTATCAACGACCTGATAGAAGATATGGAGGAAGATAGAGATGTATAAGCTCGAGGAGAATACGGTTGACCAGATAGAAGAAGAGGAACCGGAAAAGGAAATAACAAGCTTCTTCCTCTACAAATACCAGATTGAGATACTGGAAGATATCTCTGGCAGCTCAAAGAGCTCTCTACTCAGAAATATTCTAGCAGATGTTTTAGAAGAGGAGAAGCTGGAAACAGATGAAGCCCACTTGTTTGGGACAAAACTTGCTCTTGACAGGCTTGAAGGACTATATGCTGAAACCACTGAAAAAGACTCTCTAGACGCAATTTCGCATGTTCAGGAAATCTTAATTGAAAACTCAGATAATACTACGAGGTAATTACTCATGCAATCTAGAATATCGACCAAAAATTCGACCGATTCAAAAACCGCAGAAATTGAGATCACAAAGGGAGGTCTCAAAGAACTACACAACTTGGTGACTGGAGATGGTAAGCTCTTCTTAGATGGAAGAAGTGATGAGAACTCTCTTGTAGATGGATATACTATCAAGGCAAAGAGAGATCCTGACAGAGTGGTAGTCCAGGAACTGTCTAATGAGATAGCACTGATCAACATAGATTACCGTAATGTTTGGGTGAAGCAGACGGGAGAGCTTAAAATTCCTGATAGTGAAAGATTAGAAGGCTTGATTACAGGTTTTGACCAGAAAGAAAATCTTGTTCTGAAACATGTAGAGGGAGAGCTTTCTATCGAAACGGATACAGAAAGAATTAAGCTTGAGACTGGAGAATATGAATCTGATAGAGAATCCGTAAATGAAGCACTTCAAAGGATTCATTATGATTCTCAAAGCGATATCTATTATTCAACCGAGCATGTAATGAACGCTAAAGCAGAGTTATTTAGCGGGATTCTGACAGATTTTCTGAGTGAAGCAGAAACAGAAAGAGCAAACTTACTTGAGCTCTCAATTGATGATGGAGATTTGAATGTAGGCATTATGGATAAAAACAGGAACCAGATTACAGAGGAAGATATCGGATATTCGGCGGAAGGTACAGGTTCCTCCAAATACCGGTATGCTGTACTTTCAATACTGGAAGGATTATTTGGAAGAGTTAAATTTTACCTTTCAGATGATTCTGGACTGGTAATTAGGAAAGGTGACCTAGATTACTTCGAAGCAGTATACACCATAGCTCCAGTGATCTCAGAAGGTGAGGAACAGTGACAGAACTGAAACCGGAGAAGGTTCGACCAGAGAAACTTGAGAACTTCCACGGACAGGATGGGAAAACCCGGAGAATTATTGGAAGAGTTGTAGAAACAGGAGAACTTAACGCTGATCTACTTCTTCACGGGCCGAAAGGTACTGGGAAGACAACTGCGGCAGAGATGATGGCTAAGGCCCTTGTTGAACATGAGATGCACTGGGACAGGATTGACTGTTCTAAGCGAAATAGTCCGAAAGCCATCGTCAACACAATCAACAACATTCTTGAAACTGCATCTATGGACACAGACGAACAGAGAGTGCTAGTACTTGACCAGGTAGATCAGCTACGATCTGATTTCCATGAAGGCATACAGCAGGCAGTAGACTCAAGACAGAGAGTAATTGCTACTGCTAAAAATCCAGACAGTCTGGAAGTTTCAATAGGTGCAGAGTTGGAATTTGAACTTCTTTCTCAAGAAGAAGTCAAGAAAATCTTGCAAGACATCAATCAACACAGAAAACTTGGTATTACTAGTGAGAAAATCCAAGATATTGCAGAGATGTCAGATGGTGAAGCCAGAAGACCTATACAGGAGCTAGGTCTAGAAACAGGGTGATCTACATGGAAGATGATCTATTGGAGAAGAAGAAAGAGATTGAGAAAGAGGCTATGAGAGAGAAAGTTAGAGAATGGGAGGAAAATATTGTCCAGAGCAACAAATTGTTTCTCAGGTGGTTTTACACGAAAGGAAGGAAATCCCATATCTATGAGAAAAAATCTCTAGGTAATGTGTTTACATATTACAAGGAAATAGAGATTCCTCCTCTAGAAGTTACAGGCAGTTTGGAAGAGAAAGTTGATATGCTCCCAGATATCAGATTTGACGATTCAGTTAGGGATCTTTGGGATGACCTGTTTCTGGAGAATGAAGTTGGAGATATCAAGAAAGATTCCGATGATCTGGGCGATCTCTTCCATATTTCTAAGGCTGTAGAGTGTCCGGATTGCCAACAGGAAAGGAAGGAGTTTCGATTAACACCTGAGAAAGAATGGATCTGTGATTCATGTTACAAACTGGGTATTGTTAGAGATGGTCTGGAGCAAAGATCGGGATTGATCCCGAAATAGTGGGGTCGATCTATTAAAGGATCCTATTATGGATAAGGGACAATTATTCGGGATCTTTTAGACCTATTTCTTTCCACTTATTTCTCCAGTCGTAGTAAGTTGATTCTGGAATATCTTCGAAATTTTCGTTCTTCCATCTTCTCGTCCACTTCTTCAGATTTACATGAGAATTAACATAGGACTTCTCCTGAAATACTTTCTTCGGCATATCCTCCCAGTTTTCAATAATCTCTCTGTCCTCCTTCCTGTCACATAGCCAGTCTCCTGCAGTCCCGTTAGGATCCTTCAGGAAGTTCATGGCGTTGAATCCCATTCTAGTTACCTTGCCACCCACCTTGAACTGGTGTCTCATTCTGAAGTATGCATCGAACACAGGTCTCTCGATATTTCTGTCGAAGAAATCAGACCATTCCGTTCCTGAGTCAACTTCTATCTTCCCGGAGTGAAGTTTCTGAAGGAGGCTGTCAAGGTTCTCGGCTTTCTTCTCCACGGATATAACATCCCTGAAATCTACTAGGCCGCCGTGCGGACTGACTCTACGCATCTCCTCATTCTCCATGGGGTTGAAGGCAGGCAGTTCCCTATACTGTCGAATGTAATCCTGAAGAAGCCCTGCTTTTGGAGGAGATCCGATCACATACAGGTGATCGACATCTTTGAATTTGTTGGTTCCTTCTGACTGGGCGAAGTTCTGGGCAATTACCTGAGTGCCTTCAAACCGTCTCCTGATATGCTTGTACGATATTACACCAACTTTCTTTTCTTCTGCTTCCTTCTTGATCTCCTTAACTATCTCATCCATTACCTTTGATTTGGAGGCATTCATGGTCACAGTAGACCTGCTATCCTCAACATTCCAGTCCCAGAGATACCATTCGTATTCAGGTTCTAGCTCCTCAACATCAATTGATTCGTAGGTTCTGTCTTCAAATTCGACTCCTGAGAAATTATTGCCGTCTCCAAGGTATGCCTCATCTATATCTGCATCGTGGTTATCTGCCTCATATCTGTATTGTCTCTTCATGTACTGGTAGTAGTTCTTTCCAGTAGTAGCGTCCAGAACCCATATCTCCTGATCCGCTTTATCGGCTATATCCCATAGCTCGTAGTAAAGCGGTTTCTCTAGCTTCATGCTGTCTATTAGACTGTTTGTCTTGGAAAAAGTCAGTCTGCAGTGTCTGGAAATGAATATTTTGTTGAATACTCTTTCCATCCTTTCCAGCTTCTTCAACTTCTCAAGCTTTCCTTCTTTCATCAGTTTATGCTTTTCTTTGCCTATGAGGGTGCTTCCATGGAAGTTTTTCTTTGCTACATTAAGCCAGAGGTTAGAGAATTTTTGAACAAGAAACTCGGTATGAGGAGTTTCTGTTTCGATTTCTCCACCTGCAAATATTATGTGGTCTGTTAATCCCTTCTGGTCGGTCTCTTGAGAATCAACATCTACAGTTTCGACTTCGTAGGAATTGACATAGATGTTGATCAAAATCTTTCTGGCCATCGCCTTCAGGGACTCTATCTTCTCTTTTTCAAGGCCTGATTTGGGGTTATAATCTCTGAATTTGACCTGCCTTTTACTGTAGTCTTGCATATTGACCTGGCGTTTCTGAGGGTTCTTCACGCCTATTGCTGTAAGTTCTTCAGAAAGCTCTCCGAACCTTCTCTCAACAAATTCTTCTTCAATACCTTCGTCCATCATTACTCTGTCCATAGAGGACAGGAAGGCTCTCTGTTCAAGCAGTTCCATTCGGGAAGGACATGCAAATACGACATTTTCTCTCCAAGTTTCTTCCTTGAATTGCTTCAGGTATATATCCAGTAGTTCAGGATCTTCATCGTGTCTTTTCCTGTACTCAAGAATTGCCTGTCTGGGTGTCTCTTCTTGATCTCTGAGTTCTTCAAGCTCTTTCCTCTGATCTGATTCTTCCTCCCAAAGATCCCTGATAGTATCGGTTAAATATTGCTTCTTATCGGGTCTATCCTACCGATAATGTAGTCGAAACCGAATATTCTGATTGTCTTATGTTTATTCTCTGGGTGTATGTCCTCGTAGTGACTCTGATTGCTCTTGCTCTGCTTCTGTGTCGGAGAGATAAACAGGTCTCCTCTTGTTAGCTGTGAGAGGCCGAATGTAGATTTTCCCTCTCCGAATCTATAACGGAAGAAGTATATGTCAGGGTTTTCAACTTGTTTGCAGAGGAAGTACTCGTCCAGCATGTTTTCGAAGGATTTTTTGTAGCCACCTCTGTTTTTCTTGACTTCCTTCAGGTTGTTCAGAAGTTTTAGGTACTCTTCTTTAGATGTAGCTCTACTTTTGTAGGTAGTTGCCATCATCGTCCCAGTACACTTTGTGGCTTAAAAATGCTTTTAGCCGCTTAGATGTCTGAAAGCAACTTATAGAGTGTTTTTAGAGTTTAATGTTCTTGTCAATATTAGGTGTGAAGAAAATGTTGACGGGCTGTGAAACATGCTGATGTACTTCCCGTAATAAGGTATTTAACCGGCTAGTGCCCGGAGACTAGATGTAGGGAAAGCCATCAGGGGTCGGGGAATCAACTCCCTTTTTCAGACCCTCTTTATACTATTTTCTAGCTGACGACTCATTAAGAGGATTTAAACGACTGTAGAGATCCCACTGCCATTTTTTCAACTGTTCCGACTGCTGAGAATGATAAAATTTCAAAGTCTGACTTATGTGACCGGAGTTAAAGGTGCGTGTCCGGCTCTTTAGCCAATAACCCCTATATACAGGGATCAACATAGATGAAATGGCTATTTCACACCGATATAGCTTTTCAGGAAAATGCTTCCTGATAGGTGTCGAACCTCTCCTCCTTGTCTCTTTGCAGGTAGAACTGTTCTGTGGTGCTTGGTTTGGAGTGTCTTGCGACCTGTGCTGTTCTGGATAGATCGTTACTTGAATCATAGACTTTGTGTATGAATGAACGCCTCAGCTTATGGCTGGAAAATTCATCGGCCCTGTTTATCCCTGCTCTCTGAGCCGCATCTTTCAGCTTCTGGTTCAGGTGGTAGCGTTCACGCATTAAGTCCTGGTATGTTTTCTCGGTATCTTCTACAAAGTTGAAGACAGGTTCAAACTCTTCCTTATCTGATAGGTCTTCCACTAGGTCTTCATAGCTTCCATCATAGTTGTAGTGGTCTAGTATGTACTTCTTGAGGTCTTGTTCGTACAGCTTTTTCACAAATGTGAACTCTTTTTCCCTGTTCTCTTTCTGACCTTTGGCGTACTTTGGCGGAATCTCTACCTCGATTCTTTCTTCCTTGAACTCCAGCCATTCCGGTGTCAAATGAAGCAACTCGAAGCTACGCATACCTCCGTAGTACATTAGTGATATGCCTAGGAACAGTTTCCTGTTGTCGGAAACTGCCATCATCATGTCCTGTATTTGATCCTCTGTGTACTTCAGTGTGTGCTTCTGTGAGGTGGGCTTTGTGAAGTTTCTGGACTCTGGAAGGTACTGAAGTAGTTCAGGTTTCTGCGATTTGATGTATTTCTTCAGCGATAGGAATGATAGGTACTGGTATCTGTGCCTGCTGTTACTTTTGCCGTCGCTTGTTCCGAACTTTTTTCTGGATTTCTTCCGCGTCCACCGCTGGAACTGGTCCAGATGGAAATCATCAATATCTATTTCTTTAGGTTCAGGATTCTCGGCCAGTGGATCGAAGTCCAGTTCTGCCAGAAATCGGAGGTACTGTATTATTGAGCCTTTTGCAAGGTCTCCCTTGTAATAGTCTACAAAAGAGTGTAAATCAGCCTTTACAGGTTGATATTTCTCTCCGGTGTAGTCATCTGCGATCTCGTTAAGGTCGTCAGACATGTCTTATCAAGAAAAGATGTTTTTTAGCGACTTATAAGAGCGGCACGGAGATTCTGAATGGCTAGGGCTTTTAAGCAACAAAGGAGACTGGATTAATATCCAACAAAGGGTATTTCATCGTTTAGCTGGCGTAACCAAGCTGACGTATGGAGTCATCGAGTAACGGCCGTAAGCCGTCTTAGGCTCTCATAGACTGGCCGCCTCAAGCGGCCTCTACTTTTTGAATAATTCAACTTTCTATACCTTTGAACAGCTTTATCACCAGTGATCATATCAAGATTATTATGGTATTGATAAACAGAGGGAAGCGATAGATTATGTCTGATTTTAATGAAATATCCAATTTTGTTTGGGGGGCGGCTGATCTAATAAGAGATAAATTCAAAAGAGGAGACTACGAAGAGGTAATACTGCCCTTCCTAGTGTTAAGAAGGTTAGACTGTGTTCTTGAACCTACAAACGATGAAGTAAGAGAACAATACGAACAATACAAAGATGAGCTAAATGAAGATGCTCTACAAGAAGTATTAAAAGAAGCCGCAGAAGCACCATTCTACAACTACTCCGAATACACACTTGAAACACTTCTAGACGAACCAAACGATATTGAAAGAAACCTGAAAGAGTACATGCACTCTTTCTCACCGGAAATGCAAGATGTTCTGGACAACTTTGGGTTCGAAGGTACAATAGAAGAATTAGACAAGCATGACCTACTTTACAAAGTAGTCAAAAGATTTTGCCAGCCGGAAGTTGATCTACACCCTGACAGAGTAGACAACTCTACTATGGGAGATATCTTCGAAGAACTGATCCGAAAATTCAACGAATCTTTGGATGAGAACCCTGGAGAACACTTTACTCCAAGAGAAGTAGTAGATCTGATGGCAGAACTAGCAATCGAACCAGACAGAGAAGACTTCGAAGAAAACCAGATCATGCATGTCTACGACCCTTGCTGTGGATCAGGAGGTATGCTCACAGAAACAGAAGACCGAATACTCCAAGCCAACGAAGATGTAGAAGTCTGGATGTTTGGACAGGAAGTAAACCCACAGACATATGCAATCTGCAAATCAGACATGTTTATCAAAGGAGAAGAAGAAAGAGCCGCAGACAATATAGCAGACGGAAGTACACTATCTAAAGACGCTTTCCCCGATAAACAGTTCGATTACATGCTAGCCAATCCTCCATACGGAAAAGACTGGAAAAGTGATAAGGACGCTGTAAAGAACGAAGCAGAACAAGGCTACGGAGGAAGATTCGGAGCAGGACTACCATCAACCGATGACGGACAGCTACTATTCCTACAAAACATGCTATCAAAAAGACAAGAACCTGAAGACGGAGGAAGTAGAATAGCCTTCATATCAAACGCTTCACCCTTATTCACTTCAGATCCAAATGTTTCAGAAAGCAAAAACGAATGTAGCATAAGAAGATGGATTCTAGAAAACGACTGGCTAGAAGCTCTGATCAGGATGCCAGACGAACTCTTCTACAACACAAAAATTTCAACCTATATCTGGGTTTTATCTAACGACAAGCCTGCAGAAAGAGAAGGTGAAGTACAACTAATTGACGCTTCAGGAGAAGAGTTCTGGAATCTGATGTCCGAAAACAAAGGCGATAAGAGAAAAGAACTGACAGAAGACCAGATTCAAGATATCCTTGACCTTTACAGAGCAAATGAAGAGTCAGAAAACTCACAGATACACGATATCAGTGAGTTCGGATACAGAAAAGTCAGGATTGAACGGCCTCTACGCAAAAACTTCAAAGCTTCCAAAGAAAGGATAGAACAGATCAAAGAAGAAAGAGCCTTCCAGAACCTGTCAGATAACGAAGAAGGAGAGAAGAAACAGGAAGCGATTATAGAAATGCTTCAAGGAATGGAAGACAAGCTCTACAAAGACAAAGATGAGTTTGAGGAGAAACTTGAAGAAGCAATTGAAGAAGCAGGTCTTGACTTGAAGAAATCGGTTGAAGGCAATATCTTCAAAGCTCTCGGAGAAAAAGATCAAGAAGCAGAGATCGTCACAGACGGTAACGGCAATCCCGAAAGAGACACTGACCTAACCGACTACGAATATGTGCCGCTTGGAAAAGATGTCAGAGAATACTTTGAGGAAGAGGTCAAACCTTACCAGCCACATGCATGGATCAACGAAGATATGAAAGATCCACAAGATGACGGACTAGGAAAGATTGGTTACGAAATCAACTTCAACCGCTATTTCTACGAATACGAACCACCAAGAGACCTCGGAGAAATAGAAGAGGACATCGAAGAAGTCGAAAACCAGATCGTAAACATGATCCAGAAGGTGACAAAAGAATGAGTGAAACTAAATCGCTTGGAGAATTTAGAGAAGAAAATTCAGGAACTACTGAATATCAACCTTATGGTGCATACAGAGAAACTAAAGCAGAATGGTTGGGAAGGATTCCTCAAGATTGGGACTTAACTAAACTGAAATTTCTAATAGAGAAAAATTTAAAGTATGGTGCTAGCGAATCGCCAAGGGAGTATGATCCTAAAGAGCCCCGATACATAAGGATCACAGACATCAAAGAAAATGGAGAACTCAGAGAGAAAACTAAAAAATCTCTCCCACTAGAAATAGCCAAAGATTATCAGTTAAAAAGGGGAGATATC
Source organism: Candidatus Nanohalobium constans (assembly GCF_009617975.1). Lineage (NCBI taxonomy): Archaea > Nanobdellati > Candidatus Nanohalarchaeota > Candidatus Nanohalobia > Candidatus Nanohalobiales > Candidatus Nanohalobiaceae > Candidatus Nanohalobium > Candidatus Nanohalobium constans. The sequence goes on along the minus strand of NZ_CP040089.1, from coordinate 826,332 downwards.
TTATTAGCTAGAAGTGGTGCGACAGTAGGTAAAGCCACGCTTTATAACGGTGTGGAAGAAGATGATGCATCGTTTGCAGGTTACCTAATAAGAGTAAGACTCAAGAATCACATACTTCCAGAATATTTTAGTTACTTTACATCATCTTCTAACTATTGGGACTGGATAGATACATTTCTTATTCAGTCGACCATAGAAAATGTAAGTGCTGATAAGTATAAGGATCTTCTAGTTCCTTTGCCTTCCGAAGATGAGCAAAAAGCTATTGTAAGATTTCTAGATAGAGAAACAGAACAGATTGATAGGCTTATTGAGAAAAAAGAAGAATTAATTGATTTATTGGAAGAAAAACGAAAATCTTTGATAACAAACAGGATAATGCAAGGTGTAAACTCTGAAGTAGAATTGAAGGGAACAAATAGTGAGTGGTTAAAGAAAATACCTCAGAATTGGGAGATAGTTAAATTAAAATTTCTCTGTTGGGTGAAGAGAGGGGCCTCTCCAAGACCTATTTCAGATAAAAAATACTTTGACGAAAATGGGGATTACAATTGGGTTAGAATCTCGGATATATCCTCAAGAGGCAAATATCTGACTGAGACAGAGCAGACGCTTTCTGAACTTGGATCTAGTAAAAGCGTTAAAGTACCAAAAAACGAACTTATAGTCAGTATAGCAGGCTCTTATGGGATACCAAAAATTACAAAGATAAATACTTGTATTCACGACGGTCTAGTTTGGTTAAAAAATTTAGAAGCGGATAAGGAGTTTATTTACTATCTTTTCCATTCGCAGGGTGTATTTACAGGTGCAGGCAAGACAGGAACGCAAACTAACCTAAATAGTGATACGGTTGGAGAAGTGAAAGTTCCACTTCCTCCGAAAGAAGAGCAAAGAGAGATAGTAAATCATCTAGATCAGGAAACTTCGGATATTGATGAACTTATTGAGCAGGTAGAGGAAGGAATTGAACGCTTGAAGGAATACAGGAAGGCTTTAATTACAGAGGCTGTCACAGGACAGATTGATGTAAGAGGTGAAGTATAATGTCGAAGGAATTAACAGAAGAGAAGTTTGAAGACATCATCGTTGAAGAACTAGTTTCCAAAGACACAGAGTGGAAAGAAGGCGAAGTTGAACCTCTCTACACAGGCTTTAATCCCGGAAACTACAGGAAGAGAGAAAACAGACATTTCGATACAGAATATTGCTTAATTCCAGAAGATGTTCTGGAGTTTGTAAAAGATACACAGCCAGAGGAATGGCAGAAACTAGAGAACTTCGAAGGTGATAATGCAGAGGAGAAGTTCCTGAAGACACTTGATCGACAACTCAAGAGAAAGGGAGCCATAGAAGTTCTTCGTAATGGTTTGAGGATGAGTGGAGCAAGGTTTGAGCAACTTGCATACTTCAAGCCAGCGACAGACAGGAACAAGGAGGCGGTAGAAAACTATGAGAAAAACATTTTCTCCGTAATAAGGCAGTTAAGGTACAAAGGAAGTAAGGAATCTGTTGACCTAGCCGTTTTCCTTAACGGAATACCTATCTTCACTTCCGAATTGAAAGTAGATTTTAACCAGAATGTAAACAAGGCCAAGAGACAATATAAGGAAGATAGAGATCCTAGGGATAAGCTTTTCAGCCCTGGTAGGTGTTTGGCTCACTTTGCGGTCAGTCCGGAAGAGGTTTACATGACAACTGAACTTGCTGGACAAGATACAACTTTCCTGCCGTTCAATAAAGGAAACGATCACGGTGCAGGAAACCCTTCTAACCCATCAGGATACAGAACAAGCTACTTCTGGAAATACCTATTGAGTAAAGATAGTGTTCTAAACATAGTTCAGAACTTTATTACTGAGTTCAAGGAAAGGGACGATCAAGGAGACCTTACTGAAGAAGAAATACTTGTCTTCCCGCGTTACCACCAGCTACAGGCAGTCAGGAAATGTGTTGATGATGTAGAAAAGAATGGTGCAGGAGAAAGATATCTGATACAGCATAGTGCTGGCAGTGGAAAGACATTTACGATATCTTGGTTGGCACACCAGTTAGCAGAAATTCATAATGATGAGAACGAACCAGTATATGATTCAGTTATAGTTATCTCTGACAGAAGAGTTCTTGACGATCAGCTTCAGCACCACTTGAAGCAGTTCTCACAGGTAGAAGGCGTAGTCGCTAATGTAGAGGAAAGTTCTCAACAGCTAAAAAATGCCTTAGAAAGTGGAGAGAAAATAATAGTATCCACAATCCATAAGTTCGACTACATAGTTGAAGAAATGGAAGACTTGTCCGACAGAAACTTTGCTGTCTTGATAGACGAAGCTCACTCCTCACAAACAGGAGAACTGAAGGATAGTCAGACCAAGACCCTAGCAGATATAGATGATGAAGAAGGGGAAGAAGTCACACCTCAGGATAGATTAAATCAGGATATGGAAAGTAGAGGAGCTCTCTCAAATGTTAGTTCATTTGCATTTACCGCTACTCCTAAGGAAAAGACCTTGGAAATGTTTGGAGAACCTAAAGAAGATGAGGGCTATGAACCATTCAGCCTCTACAGTATGCGTCAGGCAATAGAAGAAGGATTCATCCTAGATGTACTTCAGAACTACACTACCTACGATGACTACTTCAACCTATTGAAAACCATAGAGAACAACCCGGAGTTCGAAGAAAGCAAGACAAAGAGGCTTCTGAAATCCTTTGTTGATAGTCACGATCTTGTGATATCCAAGAAGACAGAGATAATAGTTGAACATTTCGTAGAAGAAGTAATGCACAAAATCGATGGAAAAGCCAAAGCTATGCTTGTAACAGGATCAAGAGAACAGGTAATCAAGTACAAAGAAGCCTTTGACGAATACCTTGATGAAAACAATTACAACTTCAAGGCTCTAGCCGCCTTCTCCGAATTTGAATATAACGGAGAGAAAGTCTCTGAGAAAGATGTTAACGAAGATTTAGACACAAAGATTGAAGACAAATTTGAGGAAGATGACGCAAGAACAATCATAGTAGCAAACAAATTCCAGACAGGATTTGATCAACCTCTACTCCATACCATGTATGTCGACAAGAAACTAGGGGGAGTAAGAGCAGTTCAGACACTCTCTAGACTTAACAGAACTCATCCAGACAAGGAAGACACCATGGTGGTAGACTTCAAGAATGATCCTGAAGATATACAGAAAGCCTTCGAGAGATTCTATACCAAGACAAAAGTGAAGCAGGGAACCAATCCACAGCTTGTTTATGACTTGGAAGAAGAACTGAAGGAGTTCAAACTATTCAAGGAAAGTGAAGTTGAGGACTTCGCAGAACTTTGGTACAGTAAGGAAACTAGACAGGACGAACTGACAGCCGTTCTTGATCCTGTGAAGGATAGATACGAAAACACCGATGAAGAAAAACAGGAAGACTTCAGGAAAAAGCTGAAAGACTTTATACAGCTTTACTCATTCCTCATAAAAGTAGTTAACTTCAGAGATGAGGAATTGCATAAGCTTTACCAGTTCTCAAGAGTTCTATACAGGAAGCTACCTGTAGAAACAGGCGATATGCCTAATGAAGTAAAGCAGTTTGTGGATTTAGACCAGTACCACATAAAAGAAGTGTCCAACGAAGAAGACCGATCACTAGAGCAATCTGGTGGTGAACTTGGCCCTACGCATAAAATGAAAGATGGTAAGAAGGTCAGCGAAGAGAAAAAATCTCCACTAGAGAATATCGTAGAGATGTTGAACAAGCAATTTGGATATGAAGTCGATGAACAGGACAAGAACTTTATCAAGCACTTGAAGAACAGATTACAGGAGAATCAGGCCCTTAAGGAGACTGTAGAGAAGAACAATAAGGAAAAGGCACAGATGAAGTTCAAGAATGTAACAAGGAAAGAGATGCTGGATATGATAGATCAGAACACAGAGTTCTTCAACAAGGCCACGAATGATAACCAGTTTGCTGAAGTATTCCAGAGTTGGCTCTACAACCAGTTCATCAATTCCTCAAAGAAAGATAGCAGAGATATGGTGGAAGAAGGCCGGGACAAGAATGTAGAGTTTGAAGAAAGGATGCTTCCAGATAAGGAAAGTGATGCTCAGGCAAAGGAAAGAATTGCCAAGCATGTATGTGCTTTTGCAAACTCCGCAGGAGGCCACCTCATTCTAGGTGTTGATAAAGAAGGACAGGTTACAGGCTTAGAGAAAGACTTCAAAGCCGTTCAGAAGGGGCAGGATGGGTTCCAAGACCAGCTACATGAGGCCTTGAGCCAGAATCTAGGGGAGACATTTGCCTCTCAGAAAATACAGGTCAGGTTTGACACGCTTGGAGATAAATCCATCTGCGTAATTGGGGTAGAGCCTAGCGATGAACCAATCTATGTGGCAACTGATGACTTCTATGTGAGAGAAGACAGCAGAACAGACCAATTAAGCAAAAGAGACACAGAAAAATACATCAAGAAGCATTTCAGGGATGAATAATGGGATATAGTACAGAAAGCATAGCAGAAGCAGTCGAAAACATAAACTCCAAGTACTACCTCCCAGCGATACAGCGAGAGTTCGTCTGGGACGAAGATCAGATAGTAAAACTATTCGATTCTCTAATGAGATCGTATCCTATAGGTTCATTCCTCTTCTGGAAAGTAAATGAAGAAAACAAAGAAGAGTATGTCAAATACCAGTTTATACAGAACTACACCACGAACAGGAAACATACTCCACATCCTGCACTACATAGAAATCAGACAACTGATGCTAATGGTCAATCAGATATTCGTCTGGTACTAGATGGTCAGCAGAGGCTTTCTTCCCTGTTTATTGGCTTGAAAGGTAGTTACACTTCCAAAGAAAAATGGAAAAGATATGATAATGAAGACGCATGGAAAAAGAAGAAGCTATACCTAAACCTGCTTTCAAACCCTGACGAAACAACAGAAGGAGAGATGCGACTCCAGTACGAATTTGAATTTAAGAAAGATCCAGAAAACAGCGAAGGCGAATACTGGTACAGGGTAGGAAAGATCCTAGGGCTAGAAAACGACAAACAGAAGCACAAAGAAGTAAATAGGATTAAAGAAAGCGAAGATTTATCCTCTGACGAAGAGTTCTATGTTCAAAGCAACTTGAGCCAGCTATACGATATAATCAAAAAACAGGAGATAATCAACTACTATACTGAGAAAGAACAGGACATGGAGAAAGTCCTTGACATATTCATTAGAACAAACGACGGAGGAACCCAGCTAACAAAGTCAGACCTTCTACTTTCGATGGCAGTTGGAAACTGGGCAAAAGGAAGCGATTCAGAAGACGAAATAAACGCAAGAGAAGAGATAACCAACTTCGTAGACCGGATCAACAATAAACTAGACGAAGACAACGACTTCGACAAAGACTTCGTGCTGAAAAGCTCTCTCGTACTATCTGAATTACCTGTAAGATACAAAGTAGATAACTTCACAGCAACTAATCTAGAAAAGATCAAAGCTAATTGGAATGATATCAAAGAAGCTATAGAAAAGGCAGTAAAACTGGTTAACAGCTTTGGAGTTGACTCAAACAACTTAACAAGCCAAAATGCTCTGATACCTATAGCCTACTTCTACATGAAGAACCCGTCAGTAGAACTCTACGGAGAATCCGTAGAGAAAACAGAGACTAGGAAAAAGATTCAGAAATGGTTCTTAAGCTCTCTACTGAATGGAACATTCGGAGGACAATCAGATACTGTTCTTAGAGATGCCAGAGAAGCAATTAAAGGCAATAGCCAATTCCCTGTAGAAAAGATCAATTCAAAGTTGCGTGGAAGAGGAAAGACTGTCGGGTTCAACGAAGAAATAGTTGAAAACATTCTAGAGTTCGAATACGGCAAGAAAAGAACATTCCTAGCACTAACCCTTCTATACGATAGAACAGATTGGGGGCACATCAGCTACCACACCGACCACATCTTCCCAGACTCCAAGTTTGAAGAAGAAAAACTACGAGAAAGAGGTTACTCCGAAGAAAAGATAGAAAAATATCTTGAGAACTACGAACAGATAGGAAACCTCCAGCTTCTCACAGAAAATGAAAACACAACAAAGAATGATCAGGAATTTGGAGAATGGATAAAAACACAATCAGAGAAATCACCAGAAAAACACCTAATCCCTACAGGAGAAAGTCTTCAGGAGTTTGATCAGTTCCTCAAGTTCAAGAAGGAAAGAGAAAAGTTGATAGAGAAAAGGTTGAGAAGCCTATTCAGTTAGCCTTCTAACTCCTCCACTTTGTTCTGTAATTTCTGCATCTTCTCAACTATATCCTCTTTGTCTAGATCCTCTATACCCTCCTCATCTCCATCTTCAAGGTCTTGACTGTCAAAGTCCACTTCCTGAAGCTTGTTGTCAAGCACATCCATCAACTCACTCTTGAAGTCTTCCTCTTCAATAGAGGATTTGTCCAAGAGATAGTCAATACCCCAGTCCTTCACTTCGTGCTTAATCTCATTCTTTGTGGAATCCGGTGTATCTCCTGTCATCACCATACCATCGTAGGTAAGTTCTTTGCCACAACGGTTGCATATGTCCCATAACCTGCTATTAAGCTTTTCGCACTCGCTACACTTGGTTGGCTTTAATGACTCATCGTAGAATCTGCCCTCGACATTAATATCGAGTTCTGGATGTTCGTTCTGCAGGTCTTGTTTCTGATTGACTTCAAGTGCTTCTTTGTAGTGGCCAGGAGAACTGCTGTTTTCTGCCCAACCAAAAAAGCTCCTAATTCCTCCATCTCCCCAGTTCATAGCTTGTTTATGTAAAGCACGTGCCTTACGAAATACTGCGTGAGGGTTATCATCAATATTCCTTACTTCGGAATCATTTACTGCCTCTTTGACAATATCTCTAACCGCTCCAGCTCCAAGAGCTTCTTTCTTTCTATAAGCAGAAGAACTTTTCCCTCTCCAGCTACATTCATCACATGCATACTTTCTACGTGAGCTTGTTGACATAGACTTATCGCTATTCTTGGCGACTCTAGTGGCGTTGGCTCTACAATCAGGACAGCGAATATCGGCATCTTTTTCCTTAAAAACAGGTTCGTCTGGATCTGGATTCTGTTCTTCATAGAGCTTTTTCATTACAGGTCTTGAGTTAACCATATTGATCACTCTCCTACTGGAGCTACCGCCCTTCTTATTCACTCTTAACCGCACAGTCATCTTGTCATCGTTGCTTTTGAAGTTGATATCTTTCCATAGTAGTGGCTGTGGCTTATCATCGGTTGGAAAAATTTCCCCAATACGGCATCCTGTAGCCCAACCAAAGAATATTATACAGCGGTTCCTGAAAGAATCAGCAGATTCTATGATTTTCTTCATTTGTGATGGATCTGGTTTTGTTTCTGGAATTACTTCCTTTTGAGGCTCATTAAGATATTTGTCAAGTTTTCTGACCAGTGCAGACCCGTTTAATTCTTCAAGGTATTCTTCTTCTCCCTCGCCTGTGTATTCCACGAAACTTCTGTAGAAAACGGTCAGAGCTTTCTTAGTTTTGTCCTTACTGTAGTCAGAGTAAGTCTCTCCATTTCTTTTCTTAATTTCGTCCCTGCCGAGCTTCTTTATTATTTCCTTGACATCTTCTCTTTCTGCTTCATCCAGATTGAAATCTATTTCTTCGGCTATCCTGTTCCACTGTGAGGAGTAATCATCAATAGTCGAGCTTTCGACTCGATCTATCCATTCGTCAAAGAAGTCTTCGAGAATCTGCTTGTTATGATCAGAAATTTCAGGGTTTTTGGCCAGTTCTGAGTTAACTCTATGTAGAACTTCAAAACTGGTTTCTTTAGAATTAGAGTCTGAAGTCGTGTTTTTGGTCATTTTTGGTTCACCTTATTGTGAACCGCCGACCAAGCCCATTTTATAACTCATTATTAAGAAATGGGAGACTTGGACTCTCAGTCGTTTACTCCCAACGATTGCTAAAAGTCCTACCCAGTCCATCTTGGAAATGGGCTACATGGACCCTCAGGGATTTGAACCCTGGGCCTTCCCCTATCTTGCTTTTGGTTTCTCGGCAGGCATTCTGTGAATGCATTCTTGCGTGTCTCGAAGACCTCTAAGAGGTCTTCTGCTCCAGAAAACCTCGGGAAGAGGTTTTCGGTAACCGAGCGTAACCAGTCGTTGCAAGGGGGACGTTCTGCCAGGCTGAACTAAGGGCCCGTACTCCGTATCTAGAACTTTGATGGTTTATTTTTTTAAACTGGTTCGGCACCATTTGACCGGGTACACGGGTAATGGTTAATAGGTATTTAAAGTTTTGACAGGTTTTCTTTGCATACGGCGTGACAGTTTGTTTAGGAGGGTCGACGGTTTGTTAATGTATGACCCTTTTTAACTGTTAAGGCCGTGTCTAATGTTACCGGGCATCGAACCGGTACATTGTTTCGTGGGCGCCTGTTTAGGGTGTCCTCAGCACGAATCAGTCTCTGAATTCACAATGTGGAGATGAGTAGTGCACACCGCATATGATTTGTTTTGTTTGGTGTAAGTAGGGTTCGAACCAGAACCAAGATTATTTTTTATCCGGGCATCCGATTTACTAGCTTGATGTCTCAGGAAAGTTTCGACTTTCCAGGGAGTTAATCAAGCTGGTGTCAGAAGCTGGATTACTGTCAAGCCGGGTAGTGAATGGCTCGGTTCGAGAAGCCGAAGAAGGACGTGGCAAGCTGCGATAAGCTTGGGCGAGGTGCATGCAGCCTTTGAGCCCAAGATCTCCTAATGTGACTTCATAGGTCGCTTCGGCGACCTGTACATTTCTATGTACGGGAACGCGGTGAATTGAAACATCTTAGTAGCCGTAGGAAAAGAAACCAATATGGGATTCCCTTATTAGCGGCGAGCGGACGGGGAACACGCACAAACTGAACGCCTTCGAGAGATCGTAGGTGGATGTGGTTTGGCCGCCGTTGGATCCAAGCAGTTTAGTTGAACTCTTGCTGGAAAGCAGGACCATAGAGAGTGATAGTCTCGTAGACGACTACTGCACCGATCTTAGGCGTGCCAAGAGTAGCATGGGTTGGAAATCCTGTGTGAATATGGGAGGCACTTACCCTTTTCCAATGCTAAATACTTCTCGAATCCGATAGCGTACTAAGTACTGTGAAGGAACGCTGAAAAGTACTCTTCGAAGGAGGCTTAAAAGACCCTGAAACTATCTGGTCTTAGGCTAGGCACGGCATTCAAGCGTCGATGACTGACAAAGAACTTTCCGAGAGGTCTTAGTATGAATCAGTCGGAGCAGTGTTGTGTCATCCGTTTTGAAAAACGGGGCAGGGAGTTTGCCGTCGTGGCGAGGCTAACCACCGATTCGGTGGGGAGTCACAGCGAAAGCAAGAAGACCGCAGCACGCTTTGCGTGTGAGGGTCCTCGTGTTAACGCGCGAGAAGTCACCACGGCATTATCCGAAACCGGTCGATCCTGGCCTGGCTAAGGTGAAGCGGCGCGAAAGCTCCGTGGAGGCCTGAAGCGTTGCTGCGATACAAGCGCTCGTGTAAGCTGGGTCAAGGGGTGAAATGTCAATCGAGATCGGTAATGGCTGGTTCCACTCGAAATGGATCGAAGTCCAACCTTCGACGAGACTGCTGTAGAGGTAAAGCTACTGATTTTGGCTGCCTGTAGGCTCTGCCTACAGGACCGAAGTCAAACTCTGAACTCTGCAGCGTTATAGACTCGAGGAGTGAGGGATGGCGCGTAAGGTGCCATTCCGAGAGGGAAACAACCCAGAGAAAGGTTAAGGCCCCCAATTCCTGACTAAGTGCACATGAAGGGCGTTTCGGTTCTCAGACAGCGGGGAGGTTAGCTTAGAAGCAGCTACCCTTTAAAGATAGCGTAACAGCTCACCCGTTGAGAACTGAAGCACCGTAAATGGACGGGGCTCAAGTCAGGAGCCGAGACCTTTCCATCGTTTATCGATGGGTAGAGTGGCGTTCCGCAGGGACAGAAGCATGGCTGTGAAGTCGTGTGGACCGTGTGGAAACGAGAATCCTGCCGGCAGTATCAGCGAAAAAGATGTGTGAATCATCTTCGCCGCAAGAGGAAGGGTTCCTCAGCAATGATTATCAGCTGAGGGTTAGTCGGCCCTAATCCAATCCGTAATTCGCGATTGGAGAACAGGCAAACAGGTTAATATTCCTGTACCTCCTCACATTATTGGACGCTTTGGGATAACAACAGCTGCGTTTTCGCGCAGTCTAATCAGGTAATGCATGGCGAGCGTAATGCTTAGAGCCTGCGAACCTGTCAATTCGAACTGGGAATAATCCCGGTTTGTTGTGATTCCTGGAGCCCTTGAAAACATGTGAGAGACCGTACCAAGAACCAGCACAGGTCCTCTGGCTGAGTAGGCTTAGGCGTTCGGGTGCAACTCGACTTAGGGAATTCGGCAATCTAGCTCCGTACCTTCGGTATATGGAGTGCCTATCGTCTTGTTACGATAGGTTGCAATTACATGGGGAGCTCGACTGTTTACTAAAAACATAGCCGACTGCTAGTCCGAAAGGATTTGTATAGTCGGCGACTCTTGCCCAGTGCCAGTACCTGAAACCTCCGTACAAGGAGCAGAAGGGCTGGTAAACGGCGGCGGTAACTATGACCGTCTTAAGGTAGCGTAGTCCCTTGCCAATTAATTGTTGGCCCGCATCAATAGAGGAACGAGGCTCCTGCTGTCCCAAGTCGTGGCCCGGTGAACCCGCTGTACCGGCGCATAAGCCGGTGACTCCCAGTGGGAAGCGAAGACCCTGTGAACCTTTACTGCAGTCTGACGTTGCGGTGGGGTTCCATGTGTGAAGTGTAGGTAGAAGACATTACAGAGGTGCATACGCTAGTATGTCGCCCAGTCGACCATGGGACACTACCCACGTGGAACCCTGCTGCTTACTTCTACGGAAGGACAGCGTTAGCTGGGCAGTTTAGCTGGGGCGGCATCCCTCTGATAACGAATCAGAGGGGTTCAAAAGTATGCTCAAGTCGGTCAGAAATCGACTGTAGAGGACAAAGCCAAATGCATGCTTGACTGGATTCCTGTTAGTAGGGGATCTAGGCGCGAAAGCGTGACTTAGCGAACGCCTTTAGCCAATAAGTGAGGCTTAGGCCTGACAAAAAAGGTACTCCAGGGATAACTGGATTGTCTGTGGCGCGAGCTCATATCGACCCGCAGGCTTGTTACTTCGATGTCGGCTCTCCGTATCCTGGCTGTGCAACAGCAGCCAAGGGTGAGGGTGTTCACCTATTAAAACGGATCGTGAGCTGGGTTTAGATCGGCGTGAGCCAGATCTGTTGCTATCTGCTGGGAGTGTTTGTGGTTTGAGAGTAAAGTCCGGACAGTACGAAAGGAACCCTGGACTGAGGCCTCTAGTGTATCTGTTGTCCGAAAGGGCAAATGCAGAGTAGCTACGCCTCACAGTTGTAAGAGCTGAAAGCATCTAAGCTCGAAAGACTACTCAAAAAGAAACCGCATCCACTCTCGTACAAGACGAGTTGATAGAGTGGCGGTGTAAGATCCAAGGCAACGAGGATTTCAGCCGACCACTACTAATCGTGGGTTCTAATCTAGTGGAAGACACCAGCTTGAGCTCTACCCTTACAGGTGGGACTCAATGCTTAGTCTGCCTGGATAAGAACTCCGTCTTAACACGGTTATCTTGGACTCTCTGTGTTCGAACCCTACTATTTTTCATCACCTTTCCTAATTTCATTCTCAAAAGATTTTCTAATCTATAGTTGAATTACTGATTGGAGATGGTGTGGCTGTCATCGCTGCCTTCGTCAATTTGGAAGGTGTTTAGTGAGTGAAAGTCCCGACCACAAGTCCGAAACTTCCTTGACTGGAGTTTCTGGGCTTTCAGAAAATCTTGGGAAACCGGATTTTCGTAAGCGGAGCAGGTGAAAGACCTGTGGCCTGAGAAGGCTCTGAACTAAGCGTAAAACCAGGTAATACTGTGTTGTAGCAGAAGTTCATGGACATCAGAAACGACACGCCCAACTGGCTGAGCGATGATATGAGTGTTTGAAGCCTGTTGGATTCGTTGAAACGTGGTCCGAACCGTGTGGCAAGCCCTGAAAAATCGGGTGCAAGACCAATCATCGTGAATTGGTTGTAGTTAAATGCAGCTGTCTCTTCTATTGAGAAGAGGCATCTTGGAAAGGCGTAAGGCTTTCGGACGTAGCAACAGAATCGGGCTTACTGCCATCTCCACTAATTTTATTCTCTGAGTAAATTGAAACAACCTTTTTGAAGGTTTCAAACCCTTAACTCTTTATGGCTAAAGAAGAAGGCGGTGCACTTCCTTCCAGTCAAGGAGGACTCGTCCAGTATATGGACGCAGACACAGGTATAGAAGTCGATCCGAAAACAGTTATCGCATTCGGATTCGTAGTATCCATCTTGACACTAGGACTACACCTCTAAAAAAGATTTTCGCCCAAACATCTATTTACAGAGAAAGGGCCCGTAGCTCAGCCTGGACAGAGCGCGAGACTTCTAACTGCCGTAGCAGATTAACAATACTTTATGGCGTTTCAGCCATCTCTCACTGTTTACGGAAAAAGAGAAGTTATCTCGTTGTCAAGGGTTCAAATCCCTTCGGGTCCGCTTAAGCTGATTTTTCATGAAAACCAATTCTCCTGAGGACGCAGAAATTCTACTTCAGAAACTTCCTAGTGATATAGGCATTCATAGAAATCCTCGTAAGGGTACTCTGAATGCTCCGGAAGTGATTTTGGAGGGGTTCGAACCCGGAAAGGATGTTTTAATCGATGAAGTGTTTATTGACGAGTTTGATTTAGAGAAGACGCATGAAAGGATTCGTGAGAATACTGAGGAGCTTTTAGAATATGATAAACCGATTTTTTCTCTAGGAGGAGATCACTCGGTCTCTTTTCCTGTTATCAAGGCTTTGAAGCAGGAGAATCCTGGAATGCAGTTGGTTTGGCTTGATTCTCATCTGGATTTGAAGGAGAAGGTTGATGGTCATGTCTCACATGATGTAGTTGTTAGAGAGCTGCTAAACTCTGGTTTTGAGGAGGATGAGATTACTTTTGTTGGGATTACTCGGGTTGACGATGATGAACAAGAATTTCTGGATCAGCATGACTTAGATGTTTACCGTGCTGATGAGGTATTATCCGAATTCCTGCAGGAATACGATTCAACTAGTCCGACCTATCTAAGCGTTGACATAGATGTGTTAAGTGAAGACGAAGCACCTGGCACAGGATATCCTGATGGTCGGCTCTCTATGCAGCAGGTTGAAAGAGTGATAGAAAAGGTAAAACCGGTTCATGCTGACTTGGTTGAAGTAGCACCTCCTTTCGATGAGGAAGGAAAGACTGTGGGGAATGCTAAGGAAATTCTGGGGAGATTGACAGAGGTTGTTCGCTGAACTTGAACTCTCATCTGATAAGTGTTTTGAAGCTTAACAAGAAGTATTTCTTATGAAGCAGATTAAAAGAGAGCTGGTCTCTAAACTTTCAGAAAAACTTGATGTAGAAGTAAGTATTTCAGATATTGAGAGACCGGAGCCAGAGCACGGGGATTTTGCCTATCCTGTTATGAAGGCAGCCTCAGAACTAGGAGAGAATCCGCGGCAACTTGCTGAAGAGACTGCTGAAAGCTTTGAAAACCATGGTTTCATTGATTCTGTTGGTGTAGCTGGTCCTGGCTACTTGAACTTTCATTTAGATAGGGAGAGTTTCGCTAGCCAGGTTCTTGAAGTCCTTGAAACGGATTCAATGGGTGTTGAAGCCCGAGATGGCAGTATGTTGGTTGAATTTTCCGCACCTAACCTAGCTAAGCCTATGCATATCGGTCACATGAGAAACAATGTTATAGGCGATTCGCTTCAGAGAATAATGCGTTTCATTGGCTATGAAGTTACCTCAGAGAACTATATCGGGGACTGGGGGACTAAGCACGGTCAGGTGATCTATGCGTTCAAGAAGTGGGGAAGTCAGGAAGAATTCGATGAAAATCCTATGGACCACATGTATGATCTGTACGTCAAGCTTCACGATGAAGCAGATGAGGAAGATAAGGAGAAGGCCCGTGAATGGAGTAAGAAAATCGAAGAAGGTGATGAAGAAGCTGTACGGCTTTGGGAAATGTTCAGAGAAGCAACCATCGAACACAACGAGAAAGAATATGATAGAATGGGCATCGAGTTTGACAGGGTCACGGGAGAATCTGTAGTAGCTGACGAAGCCCAAGAAGTAATTGAAAATGGTCTTGAGAAAGGTATTTTTGAGGAAGATTATGATGGCAGCATCTATGTAGACTTTGAAGATGATAAATATCCGAACACAGTCGTTAAGAGAAGCGATGGATCTACATTGTATCTTTCTCGGGATGTCGCTAACATACAGAAACGAGAGGAGGAAGGCTTCGATTACAACCTTTATATAGTAGCTAACGAGCAGGACCTCCATTTCCAGCAGTTGTTCGAGATAGCGGAAATGTTTGGTGTAGAAGGAATCCAGAATGAACACATCTCCTATGGCATGGTACATCTTCAGGATGGTTCTATAAGCTCGAGTAAAGGAAATATAATCCGACTATCAGACCTTATGGATAAAGCAGTTGACAAAGCTGCGGAAATTGAAGGAAGAGATGTCGACAACGCGGAAGAAGTAGGTCTAGGTGCTATCCGGTACGCTAATCTCTCAGTCTCACGGTCTAAAGATATAAATTTTGACTGGGATGATGTACTGGACTTTGAGGGAGATTCAGGTCCTTACCTACAGTACACAAATGTACGAGCCAAAAGCATTCTTAGAGAAACAGAAAAAGAAGGAGAAACTGTCGGAACACTGGAAGATGAAGAATACAGGTTGTTGAAAAAGCTTTCAGAGTTCCCGGAGAAAGTCGAAGCTGCTGCCGATCAGCGAGAACCAGCAAAAATCGCTAACTATCTCTCAGATCTCTCAGAAGAGTTCAACAGCTTCTACCATAGCTGTCAGGTAACAGGTGTAGAAGAAAAGATTGAGAAACGAAGGGTCAAATTGGTTGAAACATTTGTAGAGGTTACGGATCAAGGACTTGAGCTACTGGGGATCGAACCTCTTGATGAAATGTAACAGAGTATTTAAGAGGAATTGAGGTAAAGTTTCAATGAGGAATAGATAATTGTGGGAGAGGAGAACAACTACTGGATAATCGAAATATACAATGGCGAAACCGCTAATGTCTCAGTAATGAGTGAGGAAGAGGCCGAAGCAACTGAGAAAATAAACGATGACTTTGAAGACTGGCAGAAAGCACCTGTAAAGGAAGTTGACGAAGAAGACATGATTGAAAGAGCAGAAGAACACGGCTACGAACACGACCCGTGGTAGATTAAATCGTTCTGTTGTCCAGGTAACTCCTAGCTCTTTCAACAATGCCTTCAGCGCCTGATATCTCAACAGGATTTTCGTATTCATCTTCTAAAACTGAAGGATGTAGTTTATCGTCCTGGTTATCTACTACAGCAGATCCTACAGAGGTTCTTATCTGGTAGATGTTATCTCCTATGCTTTCTACTTCGTCAAATTCGTGTTCAAGAAGTTTCTCAATATCCGATTCTTGTGCTCCATATTCAACAAGTGAGATAGTATGATTCTGAGAAAAAATGGTGCTCATAAAATCCTGTTCTTGAGAAAATGATAAATTTTTTGGCCGAACCCGGATTTGAACCGGGGACAACTCCATCTTCAGTGAAGCGCTCTCCCAGGCTGAGCTATTCGGCCTTATAACAAAGGCTTCGAGTAAAGTTTTTTTAAACAATTCTTATCTAAGTCAGATCTAAAATAGGTTGGGGAAAAGCGCCAGCACTACTGCCAGCAGGATCGAAACAGCAATCTTAAACCATTCAGATATAATGAATGCTTCTAGCCAGGTTGTATCCAACTCTCTGTGGATATACCACCATTTCACAATTCCCACGAGTAATCCTTCTCCTCCTAAGAGAAGCGCAGCAATATAAACAAGAGTAATATCAAAACTTAAGCTTAACAGATTGTATAAAACTAAAACACTGAGGATAAGTGTTGTTGTGAGTGAAGCAAACTCTGCAGAAAGTCGTAGCGATTTTCCCCGAGAACTGCCTTTGTAGAGTATAAAATTAGCCATCAAATGTATTGTTAGAAAGTTTGTAGCTAGTAGAGATATGAAAAGTATACCTAGTCTCAAAAGGTTTTCTTCTCCAATCATCATGTTAAAATTTCTGGTCTGGAAGGTTATAGTCCTTAAGCCCAGTAACCTGATTCGCTTTCTCAAAAATATAAAACTCGTACTGGGTTAGATCTGTATGACAGGCGAAAAAGACGCTTCCGACACAAAAGAACATGTAATACCGGGAACAGAGAAAAAATTTACTGGAGAAGATGTCGAAGGCTACGATTTCCGCGGCGACTTCGACATGACAGAGATGCTGGAAAAATACAGTACAACAGGTTTCCAGGCCACACACCTCAAAGAAGCGATAGAACTTGTCAAGGAGATGCGTGACGAAGACTGCAAGATTTTCCTGACATTCACTTCTAATATCATCAGCTCAGGGCTTAGAGAGGTAGTAGCTTACCTCGCCCGAAAAGACTATGTCGATGTGATGATTACCTCTGCTGGAAGCCATACGGAGGATATAATCAAGGCGAATGATGACTTCAAGATGGGAGAATGGGAAGCCGACGAAGCAGAGCTCCGTGAAGAAGGCATCAATCGGTTAGGCAACATCTATGTTGAGTCTGACCACTATGTATGGCTCGAATCCTGGTTGAACGATGACTTCTTCGAAGATTTCTTCTCTGATGAAAAAATCAGGACTCCTTCAGATTTGGCTTACGAACTTGGAGAAGCAGTAGGAGAAGACGAAGACTTAGATGAATCGGATTCCTTCATCTATCATGCAGCGAACAATGATATTCCTGTTTACTGCCCAGCTATGATCGACGCTGAGATCGGAGATTTTATGTTCTACTACAGACAGGAACAGGATGAGGATATAGGGATAGAGATACTGGATGACTGGGACAGTCTAATCAACGAAGCAATCGGCGCTGAGAAGACTGCGATTATCTCGGTGGGTGACGGCGTGCCTAAGCATCAGGCGATCATGTCGAACCTGTTCAGAGGCGGCACTGATTACGCTGTATACATCTCCACAGGCATGGAAGGAGACGGAAGTCTGTCCGGCGCTCCTCCGAAAGAAGCTGTTTCCTGGGGAAAAATCAAAGAGAACACGAAAAACTATACTCAAGTTGAGGCTGAGGCAACACTGGTGTTCCCATTGCTGGTGGCTGAGGCTTTTAAGAAGTATAATCCATAGGTGTTTTTAGCTGTCCCTAGATGAGGAAGCCTATGAGAACTTTGTTAATGGCATTAATGATGCTTATTTCGCCTCTTTAGATTTTCTGGCTCACGCCGAAGAAGTAGGTGCTGATCATGAGGTTTATTCTGATGAAGCAATGTTGAAAGCATTTTCCGATATGGCCAAGCTCTGGGATGCCAAAAAGACGATAGATGAGTTCTTAGAGAATCTGCCATTTGATGCTGAAAATGTTTCAGAAGTCCTAGACCAGACCTATGCCTCGAATAACGGACTTGGTTACTTCCCTAATGAAGATATAGGAATTTCTGATCCTGCCGAGGCAGCAGCCATCTAAGCCTTAAACGACTGTTATGAAACGCTTAGAGCCTACAGCTTCATGACTCATGAAACTGAACTCTATCTGGATATTCCTGATTTTACCGGTCAGGATAAAAATGCGATATGAAAATCATTCTCAATAGATTTAGAGAGGTTAAGGCATCAGGTTTTCAACCATCTTTTCCCACCAAGAGCTTTTGGACATCCTTTCCAGCTTATCTCTTGCATCTTTTTCCTCTTCAAGGCTGTCTTCCAAGAGATCTATTACATCATCGTCCATATCAAATCTTTCTGCCATATCGATCATACTTTTGTAGCTGCTGACTTCGATGTGCTCCACTTTCTTCGCTGAGTTCAGAAAAGCGATGTTAATCAATTCCACTTCATCAATCCTTTCGTTAAGCTGCTCAGCTTCTTCAAAAATCCCTCTGAAATCAGCTGTCACATGTGATTCGGCATCCACGCCCATAATATTGAAAATTCTCTCCAAACGATCGACCTGATCCGAAGTTTCCTCCTGATGCTCCAGCAAAGCATCCCTCAACTTATCACTCGTAACTTCACCTGACATAGACTCTAATTCATCCATCAACCTTCTCTCCAGGTAAAGCATAGATTTCAAATCATGTACAAACAGGTCGTACGAACTATCAATCTTATCATCCATCTGAGTTCTCACCAAACACCAAACACGGCTCACCTACTAAAAACAGAACTTCAAACAAACACAACAGTACATTTCATCCAAATCAAAAAACCAGATAAGCCACCGACGACAAAATCCCTAATGTGAAAATACTCGTAGCAGGTACAGGCTTCATAGGTTCCAAACTCGTAGAAAGGCTTGAACAGGAACACCGGGTCAAGACGCTGGACAGAAATACTGGTGACTACCAGCAGGATATCACCAAAGACTTCAAAATAGAGGAAGAATTTGATGTAGTATTCCATACAATCGGCTTAGCTCCTGGCATGAATTCCGAAGAAGCATACAGACAGGTACATGTCAAAGGCACGGAAAACCTGTTGAACGCTGTCAAATCCGACAAAATAATCTACATATCTGCCCTAAAAGCAGGTGAAATACCGCACAGCTTCTTCCAGACCAAAAAACAGGCAGAAAAACTTGTCAAAAACGATGGAAGAGACTATACAATCCTAAGACCTTCTACAGTATACGGAGAGGGAAACAAGCTGATGGAAATGATAAGAACTGCAGCACCGCTTAGAGTCTTCCCAAACATCAAGACAGAGACACAGCCAATACATATAGACGACCTAACAGAAATACTAGCCAAATCAACAGAAGAATTTGATGGGGAAACCCTGGAAGCTGCAGGACCAGAAAAAATGAATGTAGCAGAAATGGCAAGAAAAATATACGCGGAAGAAGGATTCAAATGCCTGCTCCTACCAGCACCTAGATTCCTGCAGGAAACAGGACTCAAAATTCTACCTTTTTCAGGACCTTTCAGCAGAGAAAACATCTATTTGCTAAGACAACAAAACACGGTAGAAAATAACGATGCTGCCAGGATACTTGAGAGCCTGACAGAGATCTAAAAAATCCCTATCTTAATTCCTGTTATAGAATATGCTGCTCGCGTTAGCATAGTTCTCACTACCGTTGTAAAACCTGGCTGAAACACTCAGCTGCTCGCCACTATACTCTCCAAGACCTTCACAACTTACAATACTTCTACTACCTCTCACACTGCCCTCACCAGTACATATCCTTTCATCTTCAAGGCTTACCTCTACCTGAGCCCTGCATTCGCTGTCAAAACTTTTCAAGGGAAAACTTGGAGCGCCAAAACCATTAATCTCGCCATCACAGCTAACATCAACACCTGTAGGACGATTCATAAGCAGGAACAAGCCTGAAGCACTTATAATTATACAGAAAATCACCACAAGCCTGCCAACCAAACCCCTCATAACCCTCCATTAATTTTCAAGCGTTTAATATTCCAGCAGTTGCAAAATAGAAAACCGGTTTTGCGCCCAACCCCGGGACCGGACTAAAATCGGTAAGTGATCCGACTACCCAAATCCTTTGGGTGCACCAATTTCAAAGAATCTGTTTTCATATTCACAGGACCCAGAGAATAAATGATGTTACACATCCGCGTTTCAAGAACTCATTCTTTTCCCGCCGCATCCTCCAATACTGCCTAAAAACAAACTAACTATCAAAGTTTCAAGCATTGACTCGCTGTTAAAACCAGCCAAGAACTGCCTCCCCGAATATCCACAGGCATCGGGACAAACCACTCTGCGGGAGGGTTCATCTCCCTGTCGGCTCCGAACTGTTTGAAACACAAACAAATCCTAACCATTCTACAACTCGAGAAGATAAATTTTGCCGTGGAGAACCTCTATATCTGTCGAAAATCCTGGATTAACAGGTCAGAAACACTTGACAACGGAAAAATCACGGCTGAAAACTTCTGAAACAGGTCAAAATCTACACTCAAAACACTGGAAACGAACTATAGAACACGGAAAAAGCATTCTCAAGTGTTTTCGCCCGAAAGAAACCGAAAAACAAACACCACAACATTAAAAATAGTAACAAAACTCATAATTCAATATCTATGTCTAACCACAACTATCTCTCAACGGAGGTCGATACACCACGATGACAAACTCTAACACCTCACACACACAAAAAATACTTTTAACAACTCTAACACTACTTTTCCTAACAGGATTCTCGGCAGCAACTCAATCTATTGCAGACGGTAATGTCGGCGATCTTGATAAGGCTCTGGGAGCCCAAACTCAGGACATCACATTTACATTAGAGGACGGCACCGACTACGATGGCAGTTCAGGTGGTGAAGCTACTGTTGATATTGATGTCACTACTGCAGATAGTGGTTTAACAGTTAGTAGTGCGACTTTAGACACATTATCTGGGTCATCTGCGGGAGATGTTTCTTCAAGCGGAAACAACGGTGTAGCGGTAACCAGTAATACAGTTACGCTAACACTCGATGAGTCAACTTTGTCAAGCTCGGATTCTACAGTTGACGTCACTCTAACTCTTGATGATGTTGACGCAAGTAGTGCAAATACTGGAGATACGAGTTATGATGTAGTCTCAAATGGCGACGGTGGAGGATCAGTAAGTGGAGAAACTGAGTCAGCTTCCTTCACCATCACCGATGCATCAATCACGTTTAATTCAGCCGATTTGACAAGTAACGATGATGTAAAGGTTAGCCCAACGGCCTCAAACACCGGAGGCGATGTATATGTTGAAATCACTGAAGCAGATAGCAGTACTGTCGTTGGCTCTGCAACTTTGAACAACGGTGGAAGCCAGCAATCAATTACACTTGATTCTCCAGGAGAAGTCAGTGATGGAGAGACATTAACAGCAACAATGTACGACTCTAGCGGAGGAACTCAACTTGATACTGCTACTGCGAGTGCATCTCAGACGCAGTCGGTTAGTGGAACAGTCTTCGAAAGCGATGGCTCCACACCAGTCAGTTCAGGAACAGTTGAACTTTACGAAGGACAACAAAACACAGATGGAACAGCTGATTCAACAGTAGACCTAAGTTCAAACAGTGGCACTTACACTTTCAATGATGTCGCTGAAGGCGACGTGACTATTGATGTCACTGGAGTCGATAACCATGAAGATAAATCGACCACGTTTACTTTGAGTGCTGGTGAAGATCGTACTGAAGACTTCAGTCTTGATCAATCGGCAACATTTGAAGCAGTTATTAATAGTGGAAATACGGATGATTCCGTTGATCAGGAGGGCACTTTGACAGTCGAAGCAAAGATAAGCAACGTAGGAGATGTCTCAGGAACTAAAGATGTAAGTTTGGAGTTCCCAGATGGAAATACAGTTGACACAAATAGCGACGTTACAATTTCAGCAGGTTCGTCCAGCACTGAGACACTAACTGCAAGTGGATCAGAAACAGAAGTATCTTCAGGAAGCCAGACTGCTAAAGTGGTTACTGAGGACGATACAGCCACAACTTCAGTGAAAGTCAATCCTGTTCTCGACAAAGTTCAGGTTAATCAGGATTCAGTCGAAGTAGGACAGAATAGTGCTTTGACAGTTGATTTGACAGGAGCGAAAGATCTGGCAGGAGATAACTTCACAAAATCAGCTACAGTGAACTTTGATACCAGTAACTTCGCAGGTACTGGTGATTCTGCCTCGACTTCTACTTCACCAACATTTGATGCAAATGGAGATGTTGGGGGAGTAACAGTTCTTGATAGTTCAGGAACCCAGATTCAGGCTGAATCAGAAGTCACCGTTAATGCAGGAACTCAGCTTCCAGGAAGCGGAGATAGCTTCACGGCTAATATCACGCAGGTAGCAAAAACCATCACTGCTGAGTCGAATACCACATCAAGCGATGAAGCAGTTGCAGATGGAGATGAGGAAGTTAAGTTCACAACTACAGTAACTGATTACAGCGGTGATGGTATTGAAGGAGCAACGGTCTCAGTAGATAGTGGTCAGGACGAAGGAAGTCTAAGCGACATTAGTTCAGGAGACACAGCAGAGACCAATTCGAACGGAGAAGCCACATTTACAGCAACTTCGACCAACAGCGGAGATTACACAGTTCAGTTCTCCACAATAGCTGGAGATGTAACTTCAGACACAGCAACAGCTCACTTCAAGCCAGGCGTAACAGATTACTTGGAGATTACAACAACTCCAAGTGCAAGTGAAGCCGGCTCAGAGTCAACGGAATTTGTAGTGACTCGGTACGATGCAAACGACAACGCAGTTACCAGCGGAAGTTTAAACGTGGATCTATCAACAAACTCCACAGGAGAGAACGCAGAGTTTAGAGATTCTTCATCAGGAAGCTCAACCACCACAGTAACCATTACTGGTGGTCCCAGCACAGAGAACTTCTTCTATTATGATGAGAATGCTGGAGATCATTCACTTACCGTCAACGCATCAGACATCACAGCAGATTCAGTAACTCATACAGTTGAACCTGCAGCACACACAGGTTACTCTGTAGAACCTGCAGCCCTAACGCAGGAAGCAGGAACACCATTCGAAGTAGAGGTCAAAGCCATTGACGATTACAGTAACACCGTCAAAAGTATCGACGAAACCCTGAATGGCTACACCTTCACATATAGCAATCCAAGTAATGCGCCAAATGGAACAAGTCCAACTTACCCATCTGACCTAAGTTTCACAGATGGAGCTGCAACAGGAAGTGTGACTCTGGTCGCAGCTAAAGACACAACTCTGAAAGTAGAAGACGGTCAGAATACACCAGTCTCAGGCACAAGCAGTACAATAACAGTTGAATCTGCTGCAGCTGACTCAGTTTCAGTCAACTCTGAGCCTTCAGATTCAGAAGCCGGATCAAGTATCTCAGGAACACCAACAGCTAAGGTAACGGATGAGTTTGGAAACGCTGTTGAAGGTGTTAATGTAAGTGTTGCTGAGGCAAGCGGATATGAGTTCGATGCAGGAACAACTACAGTATCAACTGATGGCAGTGGACTCGCTGAATTCAGCAATCTACAGATTAACACGGCGGACACAGGTTACCAGTTGAACTTCAGTATTGATAGTTCGGCTGACAATGTGATTGATAGTCCGTCAACTCAGCTTGTTCAGTCGAGCGAGTTCGAAGTCAGCCCTGCTTCAGCAAGTGATGTAGTGAACCTGAGTATAAATCAGGATTTTGTTGGGGTTGTAACTAACCAAGGACTCATGGAGATTTCAGGAACAGTTGTCGACGAATTTGGCAACACACTCCAGACTTCTCAGGGTCTCGATGTACATATCAGAGGGACTACATTCAATAAAACTGGAAATGGAGATTTCACAGCTTTTATCGTACCATCCAACATTGGAGCTACAGAGACAGGTAGTGCGGATGTGAATGTCACGCTCGATGGACAATCAGATGTTCTTGCATCTGGCGAGGTAAACTTGGTTCATGAAGCCTTCTATTTGGAGGAAGGTTTCAACCTGAGATCAGTTCCTCAGCCTGCAAGTCTTGATCTTGAAGGCGTTGACTCTGTAACTGCTTGGAACCCAAGCGAAGGAAGCTACGAAGAACCTTCAGTAGGTGAAGGAGAGATGCTTGAGAATGTAAGTGACCTTCACAGAGGAATGTACTTCGAGGCAGCCAACAGCTATGCAAGAGTCGGTTACACCTTCGAGACAGATGCAGAAAAACTTTCACCAGGAGAAGTTGAGATGGTGAACGGATGGCATCTTGTAGGAAGCAACTTTGACATCTCAGAGACTTCAGATAACTCTGATGTAAGTACAGGTGGAGAGAGATCTCTTGACACAGACCTTCAGGGTCTTCAGAACATAGGTTTGGATGATGGACTTACAGCTTACCCAGAAGATCTTTCAGCTTCAATCTCTGGAAGTAAGGCAGTTTCAGGATTTGCTGCCTACTGGGTAAATGTTGAAAACCCTGAATACAGAAACAGAGCAATTCTGACTCCTAACTACATCCCAGGAGACAGAACCTCTTTTAGAGGACTCTCGTAGAGGAGTAAATCTCCTCTCCATTTAACCTTTTTTCTTATCTTGATAGGTGATCTAAAAAATGAAGATGAATAAAAGCGGATTTGCGAAGTTTGGATTAGTTTTAACTCTGTTAATGATTAGTTTTGGATTCTCAGCTGCTCAAACTGGTGCTCCGGGAAAACCCGCTAGCTTCTACGGTGATGCAGTGGATGAAAACGGTAATGGAATTCCTGTTTCAAGTAGTATAGTGGCAGTCACAGATGGCGAGGTTATAGGATCTATCGAAATAGCTGATACCGGAGTTTATGGGTCTGAAGCTCCTATGGCGGAAAAGCTATCTGTGAATAGTGGAGCAGGGGACGAAGTAAGTTTCAGAGTGAACTCATCAGATGGAGTCGAATCGGTAGATAGTCCTTACAGTTTGGAATCGGGAACTCAGAATATAGATTTGGTATTCCCTGATGATACTTTTGCCCCTCAAGAATCAGAAGATGGTTCTGGAAGCGATGATGATTCCAGTGATAGTTCCGATGGTTCAGATGACACAGATCCAGGTGGAACTTTACCGCCTTCGGATGACAAGCCTGAGCCAAAACAGGTTGACGCTGAGGTAGATCCTGAGACTGGTCAAGCCTCTGCACAGGTTGACCAGGTTGAGGAGAACCAGCAGGTTCAGGTCAACATCCCTGACACCGAAGAAGCTGAGTCCACAGTTGAGCAGGTCAGCTTCACTTCAAGCAGTTCATCCGACAGCGTCTCAGTTTCGGTAAGCGATCTCGGAACAGACAGACCTGAAACAGTTTCGGAAGATGCTGGTTCAGATGTCTACAGCTACCAGCAGATCGATGTCGAGGGAGTTGAAGACGAGGACATTACAGAGTCAAATGTCAAGTTCAAAGTCCAGAAAAGCTACCTTGACGATAGAGGTAGAAGTCCTGAAGATGTAGTGATGAAACGCTACAACGACCAGAACTGGCAGGAACTGGACACGAGAATCGGTGAAGAACTTGACAACAGTTATAGGTTTGAGGCAAGTTCGACAGGTTTCTCCTACTACGCAATCGCACTCCAAGAACAGGAGAACGAGACACAGGGAGAACCAAACATCCAGACCTCCTCGCTGAATGTTCAGCCTTTAGAGGGAACTCCTCCGTTTGATGTAACAATCGATGTTACAGTTGAGAACACCGGAGACGCTGAAGGAACACAGGAAGTCGAAGTAACACTCGGAGACGAAGTCATCAAATCCGAGACCGTCAGCCTTGAAGCTGGAGAGGAAAGAACCCTCAGCTACAACTACACAGTAGAACAGTCTGGAAGCCTATCCTTCTCGGCAGGCAACCAGTCAACAACAGTCGAAGCCTCTCAGAAAGGAACACCGATGCTTCCTGTAGCAGTCGCACTACTGATTGTAGCAATCTTAGGCGTGGTCGGCTACACTCAGAGAGAAACCATTCAAGACAAGGTTGAAGACCTCAGAGAGTAAAAAAATCTCAACCATATTCTCCCCCTTTCTTTATTCTATTTTCAGGTGAACCCAAAAAATGGAGCTTTCAAATGAAGAAAAAGAAACTGTAGAAAGTATAGCTGAGAACAATAGAGAAGCTCCTGATCGAGATTTTACAGTTCGGCTGAAGGAAGCATTTAAACAACTTAGAACTTCTCTATCGATTTAGTTTCCCTATATCATTTCTTCCAATTTGTATAGGAACTTAGTGTAGGGTATAAACTCTACCCGGGTTTCTTCTATTTCCACTGTTTCTTCGAGTGAAAGGTTGACTACTACTGCTTTTTCGGGGCTGTATTTTTTCATGAAGCTTCGCAGCGACTTTGTAACCTTTGGTTCGTCCAGTTCTTTGTACTTTACTTCTACAGGTAGTTCTACCTTGTTTCCTGCCGAAAGGACGAAATCTACCTCCGCCTGAGATTTAGTCCTCCAGTACCTTACATCAAGACCAGTGAACTGCGTCTCCTGCTTCAAGAAGTTATGAATGAATCCTTCGAACAGTTCTCCGAATTCGGAAGGTGTATTCAAGTGTCCGAACCTCTGAATACTATAATTCCTCAATCCTGGATCAGAGAAATAGACTATAGGCGACTTAGTTATCTCTTTCTTCTTATTGGTGTAGAAAGGATTCGTCTGCTCTACGATGAAGGTCTTGTCCAGGTATTCCAGGTAGTTCCTGACAGTGGTTGATTTTACTCCGACATCCCTTGCCAGTTTGGAATTGCTGACTGGATCGCCCATTTGGTCTGCGAGAACGGATACGAGCTTGGAGTAAGCATCAACTTTTCGAACATTCAGGAAGCTTGATACATCTCTCTCCAAGTAACTGGAGAATATTTCATCGATAACTCTGCGTTTCTCCTCTTCTTTTGATTCAGTTACTACACGAGGATAGCCTCCATAGTTCAAGTATTTCTTCAGTAAACGATCTGTCTCATCTTTTTTAACTTCGAAGTATTTCTCCAGTCTGTCCTCGTATTCGTAATCGGTCTCGTAGTTAACAAACTCTTTGAAGGATACTGGCGGTAGCTCGAAGATTCTTTTCCGTCCAGCCAGTGATTCGTGGATGTTCTCCTTCAGTTCCAGACTACCTGAACCTGAAACTACAAACTTGTACGGTAGTTCTCGGTCGTAAATCCCTTTCAGGAACAGTCCAGCGTTCTCCTTCCTCTGAATCTCATCAAGGAAAACATACCCTTTCTCCTCTCCAAACTCCAGTTCCACTCTGTCGATTAAGTCCTGCTGTGACTCGAAATGTGTCCGGTCTTCCTGTATATCCATACTGAGGTAGAGTGTGTTCTCATCGTCGTCCTCCAGTTCTTCCTTGAGTTGCTGCATCAAGGTTGTTTTACCGACCTGTCTCGCACCTACAATCAACGATATTTCCTCCTTTTCAAGGTGGTTTTCAACTTTTTCCAGCATCTTTCTTTTGATATAGTCTGTCATAACAGGTATTTAGTGGAGAAGACTTAAACATCTAATGGTAAATTAGTAGGGTAAAAATTACACCACAGTGTCAATTTAGTAGGGTTAAATACCTACTACAAGAATGAAAAAGCAGGATAAATTTGCGTTCTCTCAACTGAATGCAACTCGGAGTTTGCGTGTTATGAGTTGAACAAAACGATCAATATATCTGTAAATGAGTTAAAACACCCAGTTAAGTGCTGCTTCTAAGACTGCAATAATGTCAAAACTTGATTCTGTTCCTTCTCTCTGCTGCACTTCTGGAGAAGTACTATTAGAATTAGAGGTTTGCTCTACAATAGATTCCATTTCAGCCACAGTAATGTTCTTGCGTTCAGGTGCTACAAGCTGTATGGTATCATTTTCTGAGACTTCATATTTGGTGGCGTAGCCATTCGTCATATAGTAACAGTCTTCCTGTTCCTCCAGCATCACCACTACTTCTTCTCCTTCCGTGAACTGTGCTGCGGTTGAAACACTCATCCTATCTGTTCCCTGAATTTGGATAGTTACGGTGTCTGAGGTGTTTCCTTTGAAGACCTCAGTTACATTTATCTTGACAGGATGATGCTTGGCGACTTCCCCAGACCCAGCGATATTGGAAACTATTCCGTGGACAACTACCTCTGAGTCTTCTGCTGCATTCTCAGGGTTGTGTCCTTCAGCAGCGATCAAACACGCTGCACCGGATACAAGCAACAAGACAGAAACAGTTAGCAATACCTTCCGCATAAACACTTGATATGGTTCCTCATACTTAATTTCTATAAGGTCGCTATATCGCTGCCGTTGTAGTCAGAGTCCTGGTGTTTCAGAAAACAATTCTCCAGAGGAGACAGGAGGCGTCCGCACAAAATGTCTGATTGCCTAACCAACTTCACATATCCTAAATCGCCCAACCCAGGATTCGAACCTGGGACCACCACGTGCCTGTATTCGAAGACTAGGCGTCTTCTACATGCCCTTTCTCTGTGAGAAAGGACGAGTTTAACAGCGTGGCGCTCTACCTACTGAGCTAGTTGGGCTGTGTATTCTAATTGGTTGGGTAGAATTTTATAAAACGGATGTTGGGGGTGTTGTGTTTTAGAGAGTTGTGTTTGTTCGAAGGATTTTTATCTTTAGCGTTGTAATTGTGTGTTTTGTAGGGTTGTGAGTTTTTGTTATGTCTTTGCGTGTTCTTGTGGTTGATGATGATATCCAGTTTTTGAGTTTGACGGCTCGTAAGCTGGAAGAGGAGGGTATGCAGGTTTTGAGGGCTCAGAGCTGTAGCGATGTTAGGAATGTTTTAGGCTCTGAGGATGTTGACTGTATTGTTACTGAGTATGGTCTTCCTGGGAAGCCTGGTAAAGTGTTGTGCGATGATTTGAAGTCTCTTAGTGGGGATGTGCCTTTGATTCTGTTTACATCGGGAAGGGATTCTGAAATGGTGCGGAATGCCTTTGGTAACGGTGTTGATGATTATGTTTCGAAGGATTCTTCTTTTTTCAAGTTCTCTGTTCTTGTGGAGAGGATTAGAAAGGCTGCTGAGGAGTCGCCGCATAATATAGGTACTAAGGTTGATTCTTCTTCCGGTGTTGAGGAAGTTGATGTGTTGAAGAAGGTTGTTGATTTGCTTCCGGCAGGTGTTGTTGTCAGGGATGGTGAGGACAGGGTTGTTATGGCTAACAAGAGGGCTGCTGGAGATGATACGGAGCTTGGTGATGTGATTGGTTCCAGGATTGAGGATTCTCCTCTGACTGGTGAACAGATAAAACGGATTAAGGAGACTGATGAGGCGGCGATAGAGAATTGGGATGCTGTCACGGTTGAGCAAAACTTTGATATTCCGGGTGAGGGTGAGAGATATCTTGAGACGACTAAGATACCGTTTAATCTTGATGAGGGGGAGAATCCTCATCTTGTATCGGTCTTGGCTGATATAAGTTCTAGGAAGAAGAAGGAAAGAGCTTTAGAGAAGGTGATTGAGACTAATAGGAAGATGTCTGAAATGGATACTAAAGAGGAAGTTAAGCAGGTGGCAGTGGAGGCTATGTGCGATATATTTGATCTCCCTATGTGTGCTGCGTTTGAAATCCGCGGAAGGGAGTTTGTGCCTGAGGTTTCTAATTTTGAGCTTGAGGAAGTGTTTGAGGGTACGCCATCACTAAGTATAGATTCTTCTATTGCGGGCGAGGTCTACTCTGATAAGGAGTCGCGGATCATTGAGGAGGTCAATGAGCTTGATCCTCAGAACCCTGATACTCGGATTGCGTCCGAAGTCATTGTGCCTGTTGGGGGTCACGGTGTTTTGATAGCGGGTTCGGAGGAGCAGAAGGAGTTTGATCAGGTTGATATGTATATTGCTGACTGGTTTGGGGACTCTGTGAAGTCTTCTCTTGACCGTGTGGAGCGTGAGAAAGAGATTCTGGAGAGGGATGAGAAACTGGAGCGTCAGGAACAGCAGATGGATCAGTTTGTGAGAATGCTGTCCCATGACCTTAGAAATCCTTTGAATATAGCGCAGGGCTATCTTGAAATGCTTGAAAACTCAGATGAAAAAGATCAGGTAGGTTCCGCGCTGAACAGGATGGATGAGATAATTGAAACAGTGCTGGAGATGGCGAAGCACACGAAAAAATTGGAGAAGCAGCAGGTTGACCTGAGAAAGCTGTCTAACGAATCCTGGAGCTATGACTACATGGATAACGCTGAACTTGAAGTGGTCGACGAGGTAACGGTTGAAGCCAATAAGGAGCAGCTCAAACACTTGCTGGAAAATATTTTCTCTAATTCCATCAAGCACTCAGATCAGAGTGTCACGGTCAGAGTAGGTTCTACCAGTAAAGGATTCTATGTCGAGGACGACGGTCCAGGCATACCTGAATCAGAGAGAAATAAAGTATTTGAGTTTGGATACACAACTCAGGACAGTACAGGAATCGGCTTAACCATAGTCGAGAAGATAGCAAACTTCCAAGGATGGAAAGTTAAGGTCAGTGAATCAACCAAGGGCGGAGCAAGATTCGAATTTGAAACCTGATTAAACCTTCCTGTTCAACTCCTCAATCCTATCCAGAAGATCCTGATACTTCTCCTTGTCCTCAAGGTTAGAAAGATCCTTCTCGCTTTCAAGAACATCTTTCTTAGCCTTCAAAGAACGAAGATTCCTCTCCAAATCAGTCATATCGCCGTCTACAATCTCTGAAACAGCGTTCAATAGTTCATCCTTTGACACAGGCTTGGTGAGGTATTCATCGACCGGCATGTCAACGATATCAACTTCCGGGTCGTGAGCAGTAGTAAACATTATACTACAATCATAGACCTCGCTTATCTTACTTGAGATCTGCTCCCCGCTTGAATCAGGTAGTTCACGATCCAATACTACAAGGTCGACATCCCTACCTATTTTTTCTAACGCCTCATTCCCGGAAACAGCCTTCAGTACATCGTACTTTGAGGACAGCCAGTTAACATACAGATCGGCAAGACTCTCCTCATCCTCGACAACAAGCACCTTAACCTCGCCGCTGCCCGCCCACTCAAGCATCTCCTCAAGTATAGGTCTCAAACCAGTCCCTTTCTCAGTCAAAGAATACTTAACTCTCTTAGGACTCTCGCTTAAAACCTCTTTTTCAACAAAACCTTCCTCAACCAGGTTTGAAAGATTCTCAGACAAAACCTTTCCAGAAACATCGCCAATAGACTCCTTCAAATCATTAAAACCCAGGTCACCGGCTTCAGAAAGAGTGAAAATTATCAAAGGATACCACTTCCGAGACAAAAACTCGGTCGCATCCTCCAAGTCCCCCAGCTCCGGACTCAAATCTCTCTCATCCACAAAACAAAGTTAACAACCGAGTAATTTATCATTTACTGAAGAATGCTACCGATTTCTCTTTTTCCAGTTTACCTCGGGGTAAGCTCCATGAATTACCTCTAAGTTAATCTCGGGTTATAAACCGAAAACAGGTATTCTACACTAGGTTGTTAGAGATGGTAGATCCGAACTACAGACACTTTGAAACAGAACTTGAGAAACTCAACTACACCAATGAAAATCGGAAACCTCAGAACTTCCCTAAAATCCTGAAGAAGGCGACAGGAGTAAAGGTTCAACCAGCAAGAAAGGCATGAAACCAGCTTCAACTTACCGTGAAGTAAACCAAGTCAGTTACCCGATACTCAATTCCGGGTTATAAGGGGAAAACAAGAAATAAAGAAGTAGGAAGTCAGAAGGGGGACGGAGGGGCGTTTCCACTACACTCAAAACCAGAATCACTTACAACATGGAGGGGGAATTCAACATGAGCGTAAAAACCAAAATGGACAAAGTAAGAAAAAGCATCGACCAGAGAAGAGGCAACTGTGTAATCTGCGGGGACAGAGTACACAACTCAGACGACTACATAGAGTCCACAGACGGCTACTGCCACAAAGAATGCCTGATAGCAAGAAAAACAGGCGCAGCAGCAGAAGCATAAAAAATCACTCTTTTCCAGGAGGGACAAAAACAATAACCAATCCTTCCTCCCCACTTGCCAAAAAAACACTCTTTTTGGCGCACTGTGCAGAGAGAAACCACCATAGAAAAAACCCTTTCTCTGCACCTTCCCAAAGATATCAGAGGTTATTTAAGATGTCGAAAACAGGATCCAACTCCAGTACACAGAGTACACCGGTACAGAGAGCAGCAATACTTGACGATCAAGAAATCCAAGCAGAGCACAGTGCATTCATGCTCAACCAAGAAACAGATGCTAACATACATGTATATACTAACCGGGAAGAACTTGCTGAAGACTATAGAAAACAGGATTTTGACGCATACATTCTTGACCACGACCTGAACGGAGATACATGCTCAGCTGATGTAGTAAACAGTATACTGGACTCTGAAGACACTGAAAGACCAGAAGAAACTACCTTTTTCATATTAAGCGGCAGTAAAAGAGGAGAGGTTGAAGCAGAGTTGGAACGCCAAGATGTTACTCGATATGTCGATGAAATCTACTCCAAGCACGATGACCCGTACCCAGAAATTGCAGAAAGATTAGAATAATAGGTAAAGAAAGGAAAGAGAAAAAAATTTTAAACAATCTGAACAACTAGTTTAGAAACTCTTTGTTCTCAATCTTCTCTGGCAGGTAAGTATTGGCTACGAATTCCAGTGAGTTGGCTGCTAGAGCCTGCTGCTCTACTCTGACTCCTTTGTCAAGCATTTTCTGGAACTGGTTCTGCCATTGGTCATTCTGCATCCATTCGTAGTCCATGACATCGTGGATACGCTTGTAGTCCTTGGTTGGACCGCCGTTGCCTTCTGGCTTACCTTTCAAGTCTTCTGTTACATGTTCTAATCCGTATTCTTCGATGTCTTCCATGGTCATACCGATAAGCTTCGCATCTGGTGTCGCTAATCTATCTGACTGGAATGCAAGACTCATAGATCCGGATTTGAGGACGGAGTAGATGTAGTATCCCCATGGGTCGCCGTCAGTGAATACATAGACAGGGAGATCTAATCTGTCGTGCATGATGTTGACGAGTCTTCTGACTCCACGGCTTGGCTGTCCTCCTGCTGAGATCAGGATGGCGTTGTGTTCTTCGTGGAAATCTTCTTCGACCAGTCTGTTAACCATCGCAGAGGTCTCGACGAGTAGGATGAAATCTGCTTCACATTCAACAAACTCGTAGTGGTCTACGATAGATGGGATTGCTAATCCGGATGTTCCCATGTTCATACAGTCGATTTCGTCCCCTGAGTCGTTGATCACTACCGGTCCGAATAGTGAACCTTTTTTCTCTGCGAATAGGTGCAGGTCTTCTCTGATCGCTCCTGTTGCTGTTTCTATGTCAACGACTACATTGTTTGACTCATCTTGGTCTTCGAAAGTGTTCTCATCAAGCCCGGGAACGCTGTGCTTCAGCTGGTAGTAGACCTCTCTTATCGCTGCGGTCCTACCGCTTTCGATAAGTTCTTTGGTCTTTGAAGCAACCATCAGGGTCTGCATGAACTTTCTGGCGTGACTGATGTTGAGGAATTTTCTTGTGGAGTATGAGTCTCCTAGAGCTAGTCGTCCTTCCTTTTCATCGTACTCTACATTGCTTCTGCTTCTTACCTGTGTATCGAATGTTAGATCATCTTCTTCTGGATCGTCTAACTGGTTCTTGATCTTCTTTCCAAGGTGTTTAAGCTGTTCTAATGTCTTACTGTCGTTTTCAAATTCTTTCTTTGGCATGAAACTCACCTACAGAGTTTCATCATGTTAAGCTGCGCAAGGCAGCTTTCGGTGTTTGGGTTTGTTTTCATAGTATTTTTCTCCTCTTCAAAGTTGCTCCGGGTTGTAATCGTTCTGCACGAGTTGCTGGATTTTGTCTTCCATTTCTGCTTCGTTTCCTTCGTCTGCGAGTGCTGCGATCGCTGGAGCCATCTCCTTAGCGTAACTGGTGAGTTGTCGTTTCTTCTTTTCCTGAATCTCTCTTCTCTCTTTCCGTTTGAGGTATTTTCCAAGTTTGCGGCCTGCTTCCTGTAGCGCTAGTTTCATTTCCTTCCGGATAGGGTCGTAGTTTGCTACTGCCTCTTTACCTTCGGAGGTGAATGGCACCCAGACCGATGCGATATGGATCGAGATATAAAGCGGTCCTTGTGGACGGTTTCCTGTCTGGCTGATGTTGTATCGGTTCCAGGAAACATTCTCGATAGCCTTGGTCGTTACACAAGCACTTTTCTTGTATAGTAGCGGGACCTTGTTTGCGTATCTTAGTTCTTCGAAGCTTCCCTCGTCTTCGATGTCTCCGCCCCAGGCCAGTCCTACTTCTACCTGGAAGGGATTTCCTTTGTATACTGTGGGTTTTCTCGTTATTGTTTCTGTGAACTCCGGGTTGAGTTCTTTTGTCAGTCCTTTCTCCATCAGGTCTTCTCCAATTGGTGATAGGCAGTCTGTTGGAGGGCTCTGAAGTTTTACATTTTCTGCAGCCTTCAACAGGTCTTCTACTTCGTCTTTGTCCAATGTGTTAGGTCTTCTACCTGATTCGATTTCTGCTTCTTCGCATACTTGTTCGGCTGATGTTCTTCCTACTCGTGTGAATTCTTTCTGCAGGAAGCTGGAAACTGTTCTCGCATTGGAGTTGTCGACCATCCTCAGTACTACTCCAAGCTCTACTCCGTGAAGATGAGGCTTGATCTCCTTAGGTTTTTCTGGTAGTTCTTTGGATACTCTTGGGTATTCGATTTTGTTTCCATCCGGTTCTTTCAGAACCACTCGAGCGTATGGATTCATGATTGCTGTGTGTTTGAGGTAGTTTCTGACGGAGTGGTGGCCGCGTGTGTACTTGGCCTCAATGTTCATCTCGATTGTGGTTCCGTGATCGAAGAAGTAGTCTTTGTCGCCTGGGAATTCGTCGCTTTCAGGTTCGATTATCTCATCTTCAAGGATTTCTGGTTCGTTCTTCTCTGTATCGATACGGACTACGAATTTGTGGCATGGCTCGCCTTCCTGCTTGGAGTAGACAGTTACAGGTTCTCCTGTTGTTAGCTGTGCATACATCGCGGAAGCGGAGATTCCGATTCCCTGCTGTCCACGGCTCTGTTGTAGTTTGTGGAATTTGGATCCGTAAAGTAGTTTACCGAATACTTTTGGTATTGTTTCTCTGTCTAGTCCTATTGCGTTGTCTCTGATTTCTACGCGGCATTTTTCGTCGTCGTACTCATCTATGATTACATGTACTTCAGGTAGGATATCGTCCTGTTCACATGCGTCCAGTGAGTTGTCTACTGCTTCTTTGACGACTGTTATTATGGATTTTTGTGCGTTTTCGAATCCGAGAAGGTGTTTGTTTTTCTCGAAGAATTCTGCAACGGAAATCTCTCTGTGATCTCCGCCCTCTGCTTCCATACCTTCTTCTACTCCATTTGGCATAGTATAAATTTCACTCTAGTTATCTTTTAATTTTGTCCTGATTTTTCTCCAAATAATTGTACGCAGACGAATGAGAACTCCCGTTCAACAGCTGCTTCACAGTCTCACGAGCAACCTGAATGTTCTGTGGGTGTCCAATAAAACCAATAGTCTTTCCAAAAACCGAGATATATGTTTCAGTCATCTTCTCGATGTGTTTCCGTGTTTCTCCGTCTCGGCCTATCACACGACCCTTTAAACGCTCTTTATCATTCTCAGTGTCTGCAAAACGATTAATGTCAATGTGATTGAATGTATAGTCTTTCTCGATGATGCTGAATGCTTTTTCTGGGTTGAATCCGCGGCCGATAGCCTTTACGATTTTTTGGCCATCCATCTCGTCCAGTACATCGCCTTCAATCCTAGCAAGATTATCGGTTATCGTTAACTCGGTATCAGTCAGGTCTTCGAACTCTTCCTTTGTTTCGCCACCCTCGCCGATCAGAACACCGACTCTCTTCTCCGGAATTTTAACTTTCTTCATAAGTATATAGAACTTCCCAACCTTTTTATACCTGAAATCCGGAGAACAGGCGCTCTCAACCCTCTAAAACACTTTCAAAAGACTTCTCGACATCGATATCTCCGCCCTGTTTCCGGAAAAAATTAGCTACATTCTCGATATCACGCCTCAAAAAATTCTCTGCCTCAGGATGAGATGTATGAAGACCCTGAGCAAAATCGATGAAATATAGCTCGCCCTCAGAATCAAGTAAAATATTGTACTCGGATAGATCGCCGTGAACCAGCTTTTCCTCCTGCCATAGCCTACGAATATCATCTAATACTCGCTTGAAGCCGGCTTCTGGGTTATCTATCTCCACATCCTTCAACTTAGGATAAGGGGAAAAGTCTTCACCAATAAAGCTCATGACAAGAATGTTCTCATTAAAAGCTATCGGATTGGGACACTCTAACACCTTTGAAGCCTTCTTCAGGTTCTTAAACTCCTTCTTACACCATTCTTTAATGACTGATTTGCGGTCTTTCTTGACTCCTCTAAACCGCTTATCTCCTCTTAGATACTGGTACATGTCACGGAATCCGCCGGCTTGGTTCATGTAGATCTTAACGATCAATCTTTCGCCTTTTGGGCTATCTGCCAAGAAAACTACAGATTCTTTCCCTGCTTCAATCGTGCCGTACATCTTCTGGATAACATCTCTATCCTTCAACTTCAGCAAGGCCATGGAGGTATCGTGATCGAAGACATTCTCGAAACTTTTCTTAGCCTCAGAACTGTCGAACATTCGACGGCTCTCTTCCTTCCATCTTTCTTGGAAGTCTCGGTTTGAATCTTTCATGTAGTAAATTAAGTATATGAGAAATTTAACTCTGGAGAAAATTGGAAGAATGAATCTATAGGAATTCGCTGATTTCGTCCAGGTAGTCTCTGTCTTCCAGCCATTCTGTCTGTGCTTGGCTGTAGCTTTCGACGATGTCGCCTTTTTCGTCTCCTTGTATGTCCCATGGTTCGATTAGTACGACTGAGTCTCTTTTGACCCATAGGCCTCTTTTCTTGGAGCCGGGGATTCGGCAGATTCTTTTGTTGCCGTCTGTACAGTATACTCTATACTTGCCGCCACCTTCTTTCCTTAGTACGATTCCTAGTACTTGTTCTCCACGCGGTGTTTTTACACGGCCTATATCTTGTTCTCCATCATCTTGATCTGCCATAAAAGAAAATTCTTCGAGAAAGTTTTTAAACTTCTGACAGTTTTCTACTCTATTCTTACAGAAACCACATTCCTGTATACTTCTTCCCCATTTTCCTCTCCGACCAGTTCATAGCTTCTCTGGATGTCTGGTTCGAACCTATCGCGCAACATTCCAAGAATCTTCTTGTTCATGCCTTCTGTAGATAGGTAATAGTCATAGCCGCCGTCTGTTTTTTCTACATTCGATAAAAAGTCTTTCCTGTTCTCATTGGTTATCTCAGCTGCTTTGTCAACTATTGCCTCTGAAACAGGTTTCAAGTCCTCTCCTCTCAACTGTATCTTGGCTTTGAAGAAGCCTCCGTTGAATCGGGCACAGTCACCGCATTGAACTTCCTCAAACTCCAGCTTGGTATCTTGGAAGCTTTCAATCTCGCCTTTGAATGCGTGAACTCTGACGAAGAACTGTTCCTCTTCCTCCCAGAACTGCAGCTCCATCTCTACATCGTCCTCGGCGAAATCAGAGAAGGTCAAGCCGATCTGTTCCTGCATGGTGTACTCTTCGACCCATTCGCCGTGGTATTTCATCCTTCCGCAGACGCTGCATACTTTGATATCTACTTCGTCTGGGATCTCAAGTAGATTGTTCTTTTCGGGGAAACACTCGGCGCAGAGCTGCTTTTTATCTCCGTACAGTTTATCGGTTTCTTTGCCACAGCGTGGGCAGAATTTTGACAAGTTCATATCCAGTTTTTTGAACCCAAAAGATTTGAACATGTGATCTTCTGTCTAAATAAGTTTATTCTGAGGCGAGCCAGTTCTTCTTGAATGTCTGGTCGAAGTTCGCGGTTAAACCTAGAGAGTTATGACTCTGTCTCTGTGGAGGTCTTTTACCCGGAAAAGATCTCACCAACTCTAAGAGATAGTTTAGAACAAGAATTAGAGGAGAGGTACTGGGAAAAGTATACTTCTAGATTAGCTGCTGCCGAAACACAGCCAATAATGACTATAGAGTATCAAGAAGAAGCAAACACATTAATCGGGGAAGAAATAACTGCGGAAAATATTGATGAAATTTTATCTGGCTAAAACTCCAACTCTTCGCCCTCCTCGATATCCAACTCTTCAAAGCTCTCCAGAAGATACCTGTAATTTTCATCAGGTCGGTGAAGAAGTCTTCTGGGCAGTTTGTACCATGGCTCAGCATTCTCAGCATGTATAACTTCTTTCTCAGAGTTCATGAAGTACAGGTAAAGTGAGTCTCGCATCAGCATCATATCTATGGCTGCTGAAGTATCTCGACGAAACTTGAACAACATTTTTCCTTTCGTCCGGAATGAAAGACCTAGAGCTCTTTTCAGGATATTGTCTGCTACTTCAGCAGTCACTGTTTTGTCCTCTGTCTGTATTTCGATCATTTTTTCTTCTCACCTAGGTAGTAATTAGGTGAAATCACTAGTAGATAGGTGCCTACTACTGAAGAAGCTATCCGACCTAGTAAGAAGACGGTGAAGCCTATATCTCTTAGATAACCTGTTACTGCGGATGAAGCAGCTAAAACTGTCAGCGAAAACAGCGTGAGAGCTACTACCTCTGATCTGTTTCTGTTTGATGTTGAAATCCCGTCTTGAAGGCTTTTCAGGAATCCTCTGTTTTCGACTATGCTGATAGGGACAAAGTACAGTCCGAAGCTAATTGCCAACAGCATAACTAGGCTTATCGCTCCTCCTACTCCTAGATACAGCATGTTGCCTGTGAGCTGCGTTAACATCAATCCTATAGATAGAGGTAGGCTGTTCAGAAATGCCAGGAAGCCGGTGAAAACAGTCAATCCTATTACAGGTTTCCAAAGTGTCAAGGCATCATCCAATCCTTTCCTCAATAATTCTTCGTCATCGTTCTTGACCATTGATGAAACCATTACAGGTGTGAAACCACCTATAACTGCCACTAAGGGGAAAAAAGCCAGAAACTGGATTGTTGTTATCGCTCCTGCAACCCATCCGATTAAGAGAGCACTACTTGCAAAAGAAGATAATAGCCTCGGAACGAAAAGCTGAGGCCTTTCAAACAGCATCTCAAAACTATTGTTCAAGACTTCCAGAATATTCTTCATAACTCGTTATTTGAACTTCAGATTTAAACAGTTCTAGACATATCTTACTGGATATGGAAGATGAAAACTTGAAACAGAAACTATCGGATCTGGAGTACAAAGTCCTGAGGGAGAAAGGCACGGAACCTCCTGGAAGCGGTGAACACCTAGAAACAAACGGAGAGGGAGTGTTCAAGTGTAAGGCTTGTGGAACCAAGCTCTTCGAGTCAGAGGACAAGTTTGAATCAGATAAATGGCCTAGCTTCAAAGACGCAGTCCAAGGAAACATAGAACTAAAAGAAGACAAAAGACATGGACTGAACAGGGTTGAAGTACTCTGCAAGAACTGCGGCAGCCACCTAGGACATGTATTCGATGACGGACCGGAACCAACAGGCAAAAGATACTGTATTAACTCGGTCTGCCTAGACTTCGATCAGGAATGATGTTTCATATGCTCT
The DNA here is from genome assembly GCF_009617975.1 of Candidatus Nanohalobium constans. Lineage (NCBI taxonomy): Archaea > Nanobdellati > Candidatus Nanohalarchaeota > Candidatus Nanohalobia > Candidatus Nanohalobiales > Candidatus Nanohalobiaceae > Candidatus Nanohalobium > Candidatus Nanohalobium constans. The sequence continues at coordinate 787,033 of NZ_CP040089.1, read as the reverse complement.
TCCAATAACTTTTCCTGAACAATCTTATCTGGTAGAGGCTTCTCCAGTATACTTTCTATTTTTCTGATCTCTTCATCCGGCAAGGTCTCCGCTTCCTCACCCTCAATGCTCCTACCTGTCATAAAACTGTCGAAGCTCTCTAACTCAGAGTCCAAAGCCTTCCCAATCCTCAACCAGTTCCCTGGCATATAATGCCATACAAAGTTGGACGAAAATAATACTACGGGTAGCGCCCTCGCTGGGATTTGAACCCAGGATCTGCACCTATTTGCAACTTAGTCTGGTGCGGTCCAAACTTAAGGTCACTAACCGCTCCATTTCTCGCTACGCTTCGAAATCCAACTTATTGGAAGCCATTCAGGGAATGGCTTGTTGCGTTGGCATATTCGAAACTTCAAAAGTTTCTGCATAAGCAGAAGCTCTCTGAGCTTCGAGTAGCGTAACATGCATCCGCAAGGTGCCGTCTTTCCAGCTAGACCACGAGGGCTTTGTTATTTAGCAGGTCTTTGTAGTTTTAAAAGTGAATTCGATTAATAGGTTTTTGAGTAGGTGAAAAACTCTTTATGGATATCAAGCAGACTTTGAAGAATCTTAGAAAAAAGCTTCCATTCTAGTGGAAGCTCTCCGGATAGGTTATAACTTTTTCCAGCTCTTTTCTTTTCCATAAAAGGTGAATAAATACAATGGGAAAAATTTCTTGTGTTTACAAAGTAATGCCAGAAGACTCTGAAACAGACCTAGAACAAATCAAAGACCAGATCCGAGAAATCCTAGATGTAGAAGACCTAGGAGAAGAAGAAGTCGCATTCGGCCTCAAAGCAGTCAAAGTCTCCTGCATCACAACAGACGAAGAAGGAGGAACAGACGCAGTCGAAGAAAAACTAGAAGAACTGGAAAATGTTCAGAGCTACGAACTAGAACACTTCAACAAAATGTAGCACATCTTTTCTTCTCCTATATTTTTTGTTCTACGCCGTCACAAACCTTGCAACCGTACTCTAGTTTGTGTTCATCGCATATCATTGAGCCACAGACTTCGCATTTGGTCACAGCTTTCTTTTCCTGGCAGTAGTCGCACAGTGCCATGTGATGTTGTTTAAGTCTCAGGATGGTTAACCTTTTGCATGGGAGTAGACCTGGGAGAACTAGTGGAGCCGGAGGAAATCAGTTTCGCCGACCTAAATGATAAAGTTATCGCGGTTGATGCGATGAATACTATGTACCAGTTTCTGTCGATTATCCGGCAGAGAGACGGCACTCCACTGAAGGATTCCGATGGAAATACTACATCACACCTCTCAGGGCTTTTCTACCGCTCAATAAACTTGCTTGAGAAGAACATCCGCCCTGTATATGTTTTTGACGGTAAGCCCCCACAATTGAAGGCCAAGGAAGCTAAGGAAAGAAGGAAGAAACGGGAAGAGGCCCGTGAAGAATGGGAAAAATTGAAGGAGGAAGGAAAGATTTCTGAAGCTTACTCCAAGGCCACTCAGTCTTCCAAATTGACTGGTGATATGATTGAAGAGGCGCAGAAACTTTTGGATGCAATGGGTTTGCCGTATATCGTGGCTGAGAGTGAGGGTGAGGCTCAGGCTGCTTACATGGTGCAGAAGGGTAGTGTATATGCTGTTGGTAGTCAGGACTGGGACTGTCTTTTGTTTGGTGCTGATGTGATGGTGCGGAATCTCACTTCCCGGAAGACCCGGAAGACTTCTGGTGGAGGCAGGAAAGAGGTCTCAACGGAGAAGATTGATCTAGAATCAGTCTTGGATCAGCTGGATATTTCTCATGAAAAACTTCAGTGGCTTGGCATCTTAGTCGGAACGGATTTCAATCCTGATGGAATTTACGGTATAGGTCCTAAGACTGCCCTAGAATTGGTCAAACAATATGACAGCTTTGATGACTTGATGGAGGATGACAAGGTTGAGTGGGAATCGGATAATGATCCTGATAAAATCCTCGATTTTTTCCAGAATCCTCCTGTAGAAGACACAGATTTTGAGTTTGAAAGCCCTGATAAAGAAGAGATCCGGAATGTGTTGATCGAACAACATGATTTCTCAGAGAAAAGAGTGAATTCGGGCTTGGAGAAACTGGATACGGCTTTGGAGAGTCGGCAGTCTGGTCTTGACAGCTTCACATAGAGAGAAGAGAATCTAGTTTGAGAACTCCATGTCTCTTGTTTCCCGAAGTTCTTGGAGGATTAGTTTCATCATCTCTCCTAGTTCTTCGTAGCCTTCTCTGATGTCTTTTATTTCTTCTTCCTGCCGGTCTAGTTCATCTACTACGGTTTCCAGGTCGTCTTCTGTTACTTCTGATTCTTGATTCTTTATGGAGTCTTCTAGTTCTCTGATCCTTTGTCTTACCTGTGTGAACTCTTTTTTCTCGTTTCTCTGGGCGTTCGCAAGTATCTTCTCCAGGTTCTTGTTTAATTCTTTGATTATATCAGTGTTTTGGACTCCTTGTTGCTTTTCATGTTCTTGACTGCTCTTTAGTTCTTTGTATTCGTCCTGGCTTAACAGTTTGAGTTCTGCTAGGTCGTCGAAGTCGTTGAATATCCATTTGAAGTCGGAAATCATTCCTTTGAGCTGTTCGACTTCTTTCTGCAGTTCTGAGACATCCATATCTTCCTGGTTCTCTCTTACTTTGTCCAAGCGGCTTTCAAGGTTCTCTACTTTGATCATCAGGTCTTCGAAGCCTCTTTCTTCTACCTCTGCTAGTCTAGCCTCTACTTCTTCAAATTCTTCTAGGTCTGCTTTGCTGTCGATTAAAGCCGCTAATTCATCCAGCTGCTCTTCTAACTGGCTTGTATCCACATCATCTAACTCTTCGACTTCTTCTCTGAGGTCAGATACTTCATCTTCAAGTTCTTCGACTCTTTCGCTGTAGTCTTCAGAACTTGATTCCTCTATCTGAACTTCCAGTTCTTCTATCTTGTCTTCGACTTCTTCGATACTCTCTGAATCTGCTGCATTTTCTACTTTTTCCTCAATTTCATCTATCTCGGTTTCTAAGTCGTCGGTGGAGGTTTCTTCTAGTCTGTTTTCTAATTCTGCTATTTGTTCTTCCAGTTCTTCGATTCTTTCGTCTTCTTCCTCTTCGATGCTGTCTCTGAGGTCGTCTAGTTCTTCCTGTATATCGTCTTGAGAACTGTTTTCTATCCTTTCTTCTAGTTCTTCTATCTGGCCTATTTTCTCGTCGTATTCTTCTTTCAGGTTGTTAATCAGGTCTGTTTTTTCCGCTATCCTGTCTTTCAGTTCTTCTATGTCTGAACTGTTGTCTAAATCATCTATTTGTTCTTCGAGGTCTGAGAGCTTGTTTCTAAGCTGTTCTACATCTGCCTCGCTATCTTCTTCTTTTACTTCTTCTATGTCGTATTCAAGTTCTTCGACTTTTTCCCTTAGCTCTGATACATCTTCTGAGCTCTGTTCTTCTATTTCTTCTTCCTGAGAGTTCTCTTCTGAACCTGAGGTATCTTCGTCTTTTTCGGTGTTTTCTGGCTGATCTATGTCTTCCTGTGTTTCAGTCTCTGTCTCTGTTTCTTGTTGATTATCTTCACTGCTTTCTGATTCGAATAGTGTTTCCTGTTCGTTTTCTTCTTCCTCTTCCGAGTCGTCATCTCCGCCGAATATAACTTCCTCAGCCATTTTACCTCTACAAAGAAAAATATTGTCAAAAAGTTAAAAGCCTTTATCGAACCAGAAGTAACAACATCAACTATGCTGGTTCTTGATAAGTTCCGTCAAACGCTTAACATCACTCATCAAATCAGTCATATTGTTCTTTAATTCGCCAACATCACCTTCTAACTCGGAAATCCGCTCATTGCTGCCGTCTTCCTCGACTTTGACGGTCTCTTTAGGGAGTTCCGTCTCTCTGGCAGCTTCCTCAACCTGAGATTCAACTCTATCAAGCCTATTGCTCAACCTATCTATTTCTCCCTGAATCTCTGAAACCTTCTCTCCACTTTTTTCCTCTATCTTATTATCTATCCTTGTATCTATCTCATTTGAAAAGTCTTCGAGATCGCTTTCCAACTCTTCAACTCTATCCTTGAACTCCTGACCGGGAGTTATACTCTCAACTTTCTCCTCTAATTTCTGAACTCTCTGCTGAGCTGCCTTCTCATGAATACTTTCGTTCTGCAGATCTAACTCTACTTTCTCGACACGAGACTCTAACTCATCGATTCTAGTAGTTTCATGAGTCTCAGCTTGGGCTAGTTGATTCTCTAGCTCTGAAACAGTCTTATTCAAATCTTTCTGAGATTCCTTCTCTTCGAAGTTATCTGAGCTCTCGTTCTCATCTGTGGTTTCCGAAATGTCTTCGTCAAAACCGTTTAACTCCTCCTGTTCTTCAGAATCATCTTCAAAATCTTCAAACTTATTTTCGGGTTCAGAGCTGTCTTTCTCCTCGTCTTCAAATACTTCTTTGTTTTCAAATACTTCTTCACTGTCTGAAAGGTCCGACGTCTCAGGTATATCGTCCAGAACAGAATCCTGGTCAGGTTTGTCTTCGCCCGAATCTTCATCAAAGTCTGCAACATCTTTAATCTGCTTTATCTCATCTTCAAGAGAATCCACATCGGTATCCTGGTCCTCAATTAGGTCTCCATCCTCTATATCTGGCTCTGGTGCTTCAAATTCTTTTTCAGTATTATTTTCTTCTGCATCGCTGTTCTTCTCTTTCTCTATAAGCTCCTTGGCTTCCTTGATATTCTCCTCAATCTTATCGCCGATGCCCATAAACCGTTCTTCTCGGTCGCGGTTAATAAATTCAACCACTATCTAAAACTCTGTATGGAACCGGTACTCCTAGTAGTCATGGATGGCGTCGGACTAAGAGAAGAAACCGAAGGAAACGCATTCAAACAAGCCAGCACACCCAATCTCGGGAAACTAATGGCTCGCAACGGGTTCGCCAAACTAGACGCATCCGGACCGGCAGTAGGACTTCCCGAAGGATACACAGGTAACTCAGAGGTTGGTCATCTACACCTAGGAGCAGGACGAAAGATACCGCAGAGACTCACAAGAATCAACCAGTCAATAGAAAACAACGAACTCAAAGAAAAAGAAGCGCTGAAAAACGCGCTGGAAACAGCAGAACAAGAAAATACTACAGTTCATTTAGCAGGGATAATATCAGACGGCGGAATTCACGGTCACATAGACCATCTCAAAGCATTGCTGGAAATCGCCTCAAACTACGATGTAGAAGTCAAAGTTCACTGCTTTACAGATGGAAGAGATGTAGCACCCAAATCAGCAGAAAAGTTCATATCTCAGATCGAAGAATGGACAGAAGAATACACAGGTGAAATTGCTACTTTAATGGGACGCTACTACAGCATGGACAGAGACCACAACTGGGAAAGAACACACAAAGCATACCAGGCAATGGCAGAAGCAGAAGGATTCCATTTCTCAGACCCAAGAGAAGCAGTACAGAAAACATACGATGACGGAGACTACGACTACTTTATCCAACCATCTGTCGATGAAAACTACAAAGGAATGAAAGACGACGATCAGTTAATCTTCTACAACTTCAGAGCAGATCGTGAAAGACAGATAGTAGAATCTTTGCTAAAACCTGGTTTTGGACAATTTGAGAATCCTGTAAAACCTAACTTTGTCTCCATGTTCTCATACAGGAAAGACTTCGACAATCCTGTTCTGTTTGAGAAACAGGTAGTGGAAAACACTTTAGGCGAGAAAATCGAGGAAGCAGGTCTTTCACAGCTCCGGGTAGCGGAAAGCCAGAAGAAACCGCATGTAACATACTTCTTCAATGGTCAAAGAGAGCTAGAATTCGAACATGAGGACAGAAAGTTCGTTGAAAGCGACAAGATCAAGTCCTACGATAAAAAACCGGGGATGCATGCTGAGGAAATAACAGATACAGTGATTGAAGCTATTGAAAACGAAGATTATGATTTCATCCTACTGAACTATGCAAACTGTGATCTGGTAGGTCATACAGGTGATTTGGAGGCAACTATAACTGCTGTGGAAACAGTAGATGAACAAATCGGACGGTTAGTAGACACAGTAGAAGAATCTGAATTTAATATGTTGGTTACTGCTGATCACGGGAACTGTGAGGACATGGGTTCAGAGGACTCGCCTAATACTTCACACAGTTTGAATCTGGTTCCGTTGGTGGGAGTAGGTTCTGTTGAGGTTGAGGGTCAGAGTATTGCAGATGTTCGTGGTCTTGTTGAGAGTTTTTTGTTTGACTAGCTGGGGCTCTGACACTCTCCGTTGATCATTTGTCTTGGTAGGTTGCATTCTTCTGTGTTGGTTGAGGATTGTTCTGTGTTTGAGTCTCCACAGTATCTTGCGTACCATCCGTCTTGGGAGTCTGCTGCATTGCATTTTTCCCATTTATCTTTCTGTTCGAAGTCTGTGCCGTCTCCGGCTTGTGCGTCGCAGTCTACTCTTGATTTGTACTGTGAGTATCCTAGTTCACAGCTTGCAGCATCCGTCTGGCTTCCAAGAAATCCTTTGAAGCTGTCGCTTTCGCTCGTAGCCATCCCGATGACTATGAATGCTACAATTGCTGATACCATCAGGACGACAACTGCCTCAATGCTTATGTCCATGCTTCCTCACGTATCGCTGCAGACTACTTCCTCTCCGTCGTCAGATAGTCCTTCTACGTCATCGCCATCAAAGCCGTTGCATGTGGCTGGCGCTGAGGGATTGTCGTCTGGAGGGTTGCTGCAGATCTGATTGACGTTTTGTTGGCATGCAGAAAGCTTTACTCCTTGATTCGTATCATTTATGTTGCCTGAGAATATCTGCACAAGCATTAGTCCGACCATCATTAGTACGGCGGCTGCTACAATTAGGACTAGTACCTGTGATAGACCTTTCTCCTTATTCATACCGGTTATTTTGTTTCACCGGTATAAAAAACATGTCAGTTTAAGCAAAAAGAAGAGTGAGAAAATGTGGAGTTTGGGTTTTATTGGCTTAGGTCTACTTGGATGCTTGAGACATTGATTTCGTCTCCTTCATCTGTTTCGATTTGGTCTGTGCCGATGCTGATGTCTTCTACTGTTGCTTCTTCGATGAACCGGCTTTTTACTATTTCTGCGACATCTACTGCTCGGCTGATTGCTTTTCCCCGTGCTTTTACATGTACTTGTTCGTGTCCTTCGTCGAACTGGGTTACTACTGCAAGTACATAGCTCATTGCTGGTTTAGAACCGACATATACTGTATTGTCATCTTCCTGTGGCATACTACTGTGTCACCTATCTTAGGTTTGGAGTCAATATTGATAAACTTGTTTTCTTAGTAGGTTTTTGATGCTTGGAATCTGTAGATAGGGTTTTTGTACTGGAGGTCCCCGTTTTCGTCCACATCGGTTAGCAGGTCTACTTCTTCGTTCTCAAATTTGAAGTTTCCATCTATGCCTTCGATTGTAAGGGTGGCTGATACGTCGTATGTTCTGCCTGTGGAGTAGTCTGGTTCGATGCAGCGTCCGTCTTTATCTCTGCTGTTGCATCCGTCTCTGTATCTGCAGGTTTCCTCGTCTTTGAGGGTTGTGCTGAAAGATTTATCCGCATCCTGGCTGCTATCTGCTTCAACAGGTTCTGGCGGTAGTGATGCTGCCTCTAATGCGTCTGAGTGTTTGTCAGCTAGATCTGAGTTTTCGTATTTGTTTTCAGCGTCTTCACGTGCGTCCTCTTTCTCATCATCTAGGTCTTCGGGGCAGGAGTTTCCCCCGCTATCTCCACTGTACTCTGGTTGCTTGTCCGGCAGTTTCTCAATAAAATTATCTCTTACGCTGGTTGAGTGTATCAGCATATCTATGTAGTGTGTTCTGGACTTGTCTACACGTATATTCGAAGCATCAAATGGTATCTGTACTTCAGCCGAGGAAGAAGAACAGTCAATAAACTCTTCCTCAAAAACTAGGCTGTAAACATCATTATTCAGATTTAAACTATTAATTGGAGGCTTGCCGCAGTCTTCAACTCTGTTCTGTGTTTTTACATGTGATAGAACCTCGGACTTATGCTTCTGTATCAAATTGTCTCTCCCAGTTATATCTGTTCTATCGTTATCTGTTACTTTCTTGTTTATGGAAAAATTGAGCTCTTTCCGCATTTTTTCGGGATATAGGTCTGCCTTGAGCTTGGTTTCCGACATCTTTGCTGGGTCTCCGGTGTTGTACTCTATTGTCTCCTTGAATGAGTCTGTTATCATAACTGAGCTGTAGAGCGTTCCCGAACCTATGAATACTACTGTGAATATGGGTATAATTACTGTTACTAGTCCTTTATTCATTTGCTTTTTCACCTTGTGTCATAGTTACTTCTAATGGTTCTTCTGATGGGGAGCCGATTGTTACTGTTGTCGAGCCTGCTGTATCGGTTATTCTTCCGATGTTCATCCCGTTATTTGATTTTATTTGGAATCTGAAGTCTATAGTTGACATCTCAGCTAATATGTGGGATATCTTATCCTCTTTTTCTTCTATGATGTACTGTTTTGTGGTTTCGTTAAGTAGTGCTGCAGTTGCCAAGTTTGTTTCAAACTGCTCTTTGTCGAAATCTGTTGTTGCGTAGAGCTCTGCTGATACAGACTGGTTTTGGAGGTAGTGAGTAGCCATGAGAAGGATGAAAACGAGCACGTATATGCTTAGGGCTAGTGAAACAAATCCTTTTGTTTTCTTCATTTTGCACCGCTCACCCAGAAAGCTGATAAAGTAGATTTTTTGTCTTCTGAAATTCTGATCGTGGATCCGTGTACAGGGTTGGATACTAGGGAGTTTCCGCAACTGTTTTTATCGTACTCTGCAGCTAGTTCTTTCCCTATATTTAAGCTGCAGGCGTCTTCTTTGGAGATGCTTCCAAGTTCGCCATCCTGGTTTGATATTTTAAACATTGTGGCAGATTTTAAACCTTCTCCTCGTGTCCATTGGGTTGTAACTTCTCCTAAGCCCTCAATATTATTTAACGAGAATTGGTAGTGTATTGTTACTAGGGTGAGTAGGAAAATTGTAGCTATGAGCATATGTGAAGAATCTATTGGATTAAGTTCCATTCTTCACACTCTCCTGGCGTAATTTTAGGGATAGAGTTTTTCTGTTTCATTATGCAAACTTTGTCGTCCTTCCCTGTCTCTGCAGAGAATTTTTCTGTTTCATTTATCCTGCTCTTGAAAGTTTTCTTGCCTTTAGATAGTTCAAGTTTGTCTCTCTCGTAAGCTATGTATGTTTTGTCATCTTCGCGAGTTATATTATATTCTGATGTAAACTCCATTTCTATACTTCCTTCTTTCAGTGAGCTAACCATTATAAGATTGTTTTGTATTCTGTTGGCAGGGATATCTATAGTTTCGGCTCTTATTGTTTGTTCAAGAGTGTTTATTCTGTCAATGCCTACTCCTGCTATTGTTACTGAGAGTATTGAGGAGAGTATTAGCATTGAAAGTGTAGCAATTGCACCTTTGTTCCTCATATATGTTATTCTCTTTTTTCTGTTATCTGGTGTTGAATTTAAACATCTGGTCTTGTGGTCCGGCTGTTCTTATCTCGTATCTTCCGCCGTGCCATCCTTCAACGTCTTCGGATATTTCGCAGTCTAATTCCGTGGTCTTAGGCTCATCATCTCCGCTTATTTCGAGTTGGGCTCCTGTGATATCTAAAGTAGTATCTTGTTGTCTAAAGCTTCCGGTTACACGCCTACTTCCATCCTTGTTGTCTTTGTTATGGTTGCAGACTTCGTTAATGTCGGATACTAGTTTTTGTACTGGTCCGTTAAGTTCAGATACGGAATTAAGCACGTTAGTCGATATTTCGTTGAATACTACAATGCCTGAGGATGAAATTGTTGCAAACATCAGTAATATGGTTACAATGCTGGCTAAACCCTTCATGATTGACCTCCTTGCTCCACATTTTTGTTTGATAGGTTTGGCTTTTGGATAATACTTTCTTCTCCTGTGTCGTTTACCGAATCAAGGAGACCGCTATCCCCAAGGAAGCCTTTCTCAAAAATGTCGATTCCTCCGCTATTGATGCTGTAACCTGTGGCAATGAGGCCTAGAGCAACTATGAATGCTACTGCCAATGCTACCTGTCCGTTCATAAGGATAACAGTCCGTTAACAAATCCTAAAACCTGGTTTTGCCCGAAGTTAAGCATACTTCCTAATATGGCGGCTAGCAACATGAATACGATAAAACTTAAACCCAGTTTGATCGCAATATCCATTAATACTACATTAACAACTCTTCGTTTAAATCAATAAACTATCTGTGGTCAAGGGTTCGGCACGGTGTGGGAGTTAGCAGTTTCATTAAATCCGCCTAGGACCGAGGTAAGAACGTTATCAAAACCGCTGAAATACGCGGCAACTATCATAATAGCTAGAATAAACCCGGCAACTACGAATGGTATCCTGTTGAATCCTTTTTTGGTCTGCAAGCTGATTTCGTCCGCTATTCTGTTGATGTAGTTGTTAATTATTCACACCCTGCTGGTTTAGAGTTCTTTAGGATTGCTTTTTCCATTTGTATAGGGAGTCTATAGTTATCTCCTCCTTTTTCGCCTTTGACCACTATCTTTATGTTTGTTGGATGGTCTTCGTGGAAGTTTCTGGTTGCGTCAAATGAACTTTGCACTTGTTTGCCTGCATCTACCATGGTTAGCGTCATAGTACCGCTCTCTCTTATGACAAAATTGAGTTCTGTCTCGTCGTATTCGTCCGAGATCTCAGCCTTAAGTTCTCCTCTTGAATAGATTCCTGATACTCCTTTTCTCTTCTTGTACTCCATAACTGTTTCATTATTCACTTTGAATTTCAGCTGTCCGTTTGATTCCTTGGTATTTGTGTCTGTAAATTCGCTTCCTTGGTTTAGGATGTCTATAACTCCTGTGAGAGCAAAGTTATCGTAATCTTTGACATTCCATTCTGCAGTTGCGTTCCCATCTGAACCTAGTACGCCTCCTTGGTGGTTTCCTCTCATCTTGAGGTCTCCGTTGTCCAGGAATGCATAGCTGCTCCGAGGTCTATCTCCCTTCCAGTCGTAAGAGTACTCTTCCGCCTGTAATTCGAGTATTTCTTCATCCAGCATATTCTTCCGCATTCCGGACTCCGGACACATATCTTGCTCGGCGAACAAACCGGTTCTGTAATAGTCGACTTCGCCACTGTAATCATCAAAACGGAAAGTCTGAGGTACCAAACCACAGTAATAATCTGTGCTGGTGTCGTGGATACTGGCTGTAAACTTCTTCTCTTTTGCGATGCTCTCCTCAACACTGCAGCTTACTTTCTGATGTACTTCTGACGTCGAATACACTCCGAAATTGGTGGTTGGTGCGTCAGGACCGCCTCTATCAAGACAGTTTGTAGATTCAGTGAGTTTTATCAAGGGATATACTCTATCCTCTCTTACAAAATTCTCTGAACCTGCCTCACCAGTGTTATCGTATGTTCCTGCATTGCTCTGAATGTAGCCCTCATCACCTTCACATAAGTACCATTTCGCCTGATTAAGGAAAGATCTGTACTGGTTGCCTCCTGTTTCGTACTTAAACTCTCCAGCATCTTCCACAATAATTCTTCTAGTTTCTCCTGTGTCTATTCGAACTCTTGAAGAGTAAAGGCTATCAATTCCTGGATTAGTCAGGTCCTCACCATCATGGATCTTGGTAGGGTTGTTTACCAAGTCTATCAGAACCTTATCCTGTGCTTCACATGGATAATTGCCTTCTATATAATCAAAACTGGTGTCCAAAAGTTCCAGAACTGCTTTTTTAGGGCTGGTAACGGCTTTAAGTTTTTCAACATAACCGCTTCCATCCGGGCACTCGTTGTTCATCTCTGAGTACTGGTTTAAACTCACGCCTGCTGGGATAAATGCTGAAGTTTTTTCACCAAGTAAGAAGTCCGGTATCCTTGAATCTTGGTCGTTGAGCAGGTTTCCTGATGGGTTAATTGCTTTCATTGCTATAAACTTTGAGTTTTGGTTTGTTCCAATCCGGATTTTTCCTTCGTCCTCTGTCTTATTTATTTTGAACTTTATTTTGCCGAACATTCCTTCCATGTCTCTTCCTGGCTCCTCTAAAAACTCTCTGTCAGCACCTCCTATAATATTCTTTAAGTTGGCTAAAGCTGTCCCTCCGGGCAGTGACTCAACTGCGGACTTACTGCTTTCTTCAACTAACTCACCGACTGCGTAAGCTTGTCCTCCGGCTCCTGCACATTCACCTGAAAAACCGTGTTTGAATGCAGGACTAAGTCCTTCCGAGTAGTAGGCTGTATCATTGATGTCGCTCAGTTGGTTGGCGTTGCTTTTAATATCTATATTTTCTCCTTGTCGTTCTGCATAGGCGTAACTTGTTAATATTCTGCAGTCGGTTGCTGCCAGCATGTTGAACAGTACTGTGGATTTCAGCTGGTTCTTAGAAGATATTTTGATGTCAGGGCGACCTATGTGTCCGGTTACTTGATCTAGTTTATCTGCTTGCGGGTTGAGAGTGTTTATTCTTATTGAGTTGTATGCGGATAGCGTTGTGGCTGTCACTAGGATTGTCAGTGTTATGCCGATGATGAAATGTGTGTTTACCATGGTTGTGTCAGCATGAGTTGATTGCGCCCTGTGTTGCATCTGCGACTACTGATTGAAGTATTGTGCAACCTTGCGTCGCTTCCTTTGCGTTTTGCAGCCATTCAGGTATAAAATATAAGGCAAGTGTCAGTGCAGCTATTGCTAGTATGACTTCTACGAGGAACCTAGTTCCATTAACATCGCCTTTGCGTTTTTTCATGGTATCGCTGGTGAAGAGCTCCATACTGATAGGAAAATTGCTATTGACACCATTCCTATTATTATTCCGATTAGAGCCTTCATTTCTGATCTACTTCCTTTATGCTGTTGCATTTGATATTATTCCTCCGAATAGTAGTGCTACGATGATCATTGTTATGCTGTACAGTATGAAGCCTGATATGAGGATTTTGCCGATGAACATGTTTTTGTACGTCTTGTTTTCTCCGTGCTTTATCTTAGTGTAAAATGTTCCTAGAATAAATAACAGTTGGATGAGATAGATTCCGACCACGAACTGAAGTACTTCTGGAGGGATTGCTGTCTGCAGGTTTCCAAGTATTCCTCCGAATCCTGCTCCTGAACCTTGTGATGGCAGGCTTTGGCGTGTATCCGCAAACTGCTGTCCGAGGTTGAACATCGCGGAGATGATGGTTTGGCTCATTCCGACTGCGACTCCTGAGACGACAGGGGCGAGCATGTACGCAAGCATCTGGATAGTAGTTGTAGATTCTTCCATCAGGTCGTTTAGTCTCTCCTGTGTCTTGTGCACGTTTTTTAAGTATTTTGAGACTGTGAGCATCGCCATCGACGCTATCTTTGTGCCTTTCTCAGATGAGGACAGTACTGCTCTCATCACGGTATCAAGCATTTGGCTTGGGAATTCCTTGAGTGCGCCGTTTCTATCGTCGAATATTGCCTGTTCAAAGGTCATGCCCATCGTCTGGATGTTGTCTGAGGCTTTACTGAACATTTTTGAAATCTCTAGCTGTGATGTCGAGTCTGCGGCATCTTTCAAGGCTAGTTCTATCGGTGTGCCGCCTGATATCTCGTTTCCTAGCTCGAACAGTGCGGAAGGGAGCTGTTTCTCGATTTTTTCTATTTCCTTCTCAGCTTTCTTTCTTTCTATATTTCCAAGTATTTTTGTTGCGCCTATGCCGAAGCCGAGTCCTGCAGTTATTGAAAGGCTTCTTAACAGCATAGGGAATGGGCTTAAACCGTTTGAGGTTCCGAACAGGGCTGGCACTGCTAACTGCTCTAGTTCTTGGACAGGGTAGAAGTGTGGGAAGGCTAGGTAGCCTAGGAATCCAAATGAACTGATTAGAAGGAATATTCCTCCGCCGATGATTCGGGAAGGTACTTTAACTGTTTTTGACATGATATTGAGAGAGTATTTTCCTCTTTCTGGCATTGCTTCCTCGGACTTGGGCTTTGAGTTGACTGTGGGCGGTCTGCTGCTTAGTATTTTCTGCATAAACCAGTAGAGAGTTCCTGGCAGCACGACGTTGAATGCAAGGAAGAGTTGGAAGGGAGAGATTGCGCTACCCATGAAAACAGAGATAAGAGGCAGCATGATCATCGCTAGTACAGGGAGTAAGGCGCCTAGAGCATTCAATATCATGACTGGTGTCTTCAGTCCTTGGGCGTAGTGCTTCATCTTTTCCTGTGTCCCGTCTAAAATCCTGTCGATCGAGTCTTGAAGTAGGTCTTCTCTTCTATCGTTGTTTGGTTCGTTGACAGCAGCTTTCAGTAGTTGTAGGGATTCTAGGTAGTCTTCGTTGTAGTCTTTCCATGCTTTGGTATAGTTTTCTAGTGATTCTTCTACGCGGTTGAATTTGCCGACTTCTACATCCCAGAGAACGCTTTTTAAGTCCTCTGATATTGGTCCTTCGAGGTTTAGGGCTGCGAAACGGACTGCGCCCTCAAGGTTTGGTGAGGAACGCATGTAGATGACCATGTAGAGTATGGAGAGTATCATCTCACCTGAGCTTCTGATTACCTTGTTCTTAGCCTCGAAGATGGGTTTGTAGTACATGTAGACTCCTGAGCCTATCACTCCGATCAGGCTGATGAAGAGAAGTGAGTTAGGGAACAGTCCGAAAGCTGAGTTCAGGATAAACAGCATCATCCATCCGAAGAAAGCTATTCCTCCGGTGATAACGGATGCTGAAAGCACCATTCCGGGTGTGATCTCCCAGCCAACCAGTTTGATTGCAGGGTTTAATTTTTCTCTCGTTCCCTGATCTGCTTTAAGATTGAGGATGGAAGCTGACTTGTAGCAAAATCTTTCGTACCTGCTTGTTTCTTTAGATTCTTTTTCCTCTTCCTTGTATTTTTGATAGCTCTTGGAATATTTTTCCCTGCTGTTCTCAGGTTGTACAGAGGAGTTCTGAACATCTCTGTTGATATCGTCTATAATATCCTGTAAGTCTTCTTTCTCCTCTTCATTCATGTGATAGCTGCCTCCCAGAAAAGGATTGAGGTGGGAATATTTCTCTGCTTTGCTACAGTTGCTGGTCTAGCCATTCCTCCCACCTGTTCATTATTCTTTCTGGCTGTTGCTCGCCATACTCCTCGTTAACTTTTTCAGAAAGTATATGGAACTGCTGGTTAGCCTTTACAACAAACTCAGCCTCTAACAGATCGTCTCTATCTTCTTCCTCAGCTTTCTCAACCAGCTTCTGCTTGATATCTTTCCTCAACTGGATGTTGTTCCAGACGGCATCCCAGTCATTCTTCCACTCCTTGATATTCTCTGCTATACGGTTCAGGATAAGCGATTCGCCATTGATCAATGTATCTGTCGGCACTAAACGGTCCTTGCTGCTGTCGTATCTCATCAGGTCTACGAACGCGTTCTCCTCAACCGGATCATCTGTCCACTCTTTACGAACCTCGGTGATACCTGTGACTCGTCGATATGTCTCCATGCCGTCAGGAGACTTAATCTTGTTGACGGAAACTATGATGTCCGTCGCCTTGAAAGAGGTCTTAGGCACATCCAGGTCGTTTACAACACGGTCGAATACTGAGTAAGCATCCTCACCGTGGATAGTACCTCCTACGAAGTTAGCAACTGCTCCGACACGCATAGCCTCATACAATGCCTGAGCTTCATCCGAACGAACCTCTCCAATTACCAATGCGGAATCGCCGAGTCGTAGAGAGGTACGGATAGCGTTATCAGCACTCATCTCATTCTCAACTTGAGTAATAACGGATCTAGACTTCATCCTTTCGATATTATAGCCTAAATCCTTCATCTGAGGCACTGGTATCTCCAATGTGTCCTCTACGGTTACGATTCGGTGGTTTTTCATTATCTCGAGCATTGAGGCACTTAGAAGGCTGGATTTTCCTGCTCCTCTTGTTCCTGAGAAGAGGACGCTTCTGTTGCCTTCTACTATGAAGCTTAGGAGTCCTGCGGCGAGCGGCGATATCATGTTGTTTTTGATGAAGAGTGGTAGTGTCCATGCTTTGCTTCTGTGGCGTCTGAATGCGAATGCTAGTCCTTCTGGTGAAAGGTTTTCTTGTATTACTGCTACTCTTGCTCTTCCGCCTGTTACTTCTGTTTCTGTGTCGAGTACTGGGTTGGCTTCGTCTAGTGGGCGTCCACTTTGTATTCTGAATCGTGTGGCCCAGCTTTCTGCTTCTTCTTTGGTGGGTATGAGGTTGGTTTCGCATTCTCCGTAGTCTTGGTGTTTGACATAGATTGGGCTGCTGCCGACAGGAGAGTTGACATATACATCTTCGATTTTCGGATCTGCTAGTAGTAGTTCTAGTACGCCTAGACCTGAGGTGTACCTGTTTAGTATGTCTGTCAGGCTTTCTAGTTCTTCTTGTCCTAGTTGGATATTCATCTGGTTGGATATGTCTCTCAGCATGTCCCTGCCGATGTTTTGGAATACATTCTGCATTCTTTCTGGTCGGGCGAATTCTCCGGATTCGGGGTCGTGACTTGCCATGAATCTCCTTGCTGCGTCCAACAGGTTGTACTTCTCTTCCGGAAGGTTGAACTCTGGCGGGTCTACATGGTATACAGGACGGGTCTTATCCGGTACCCGGTAGGTCGTAACCTCGATATCGTTCCGTACCGTGTACCTGTCGATCTCTTCACCTCTCTCAGGAGGCAAAGACATGAACTTGGTAAGCATGAAGTTCGGTCTAACTAGAGGATGGAAGTATTCTCTGTAGACTTCTCTGTCGCCTACATGGTGCCCGGTTATGTAGTTCGTTGCTCTTTGAATTATCTCACATTGCTCCATCCTGTCCAGTACTGGTTGTATCACATCTTGTATGAAGTATTTCCTGCAGCGGCTTTGCTGAGGATATTCTGAGTCTTCTTTGGATTGCTGCATATGCCGTTTTTTTCTACGCAGTTCGACATAAGCGCCGACAGGGTCGCGCCTCATCTTGTCGAAAACAGTTTGCTGAACCTCCGGCAAATGTTGGCTGTAGAGTTGGTCGCAGTTATCTGTCTTGATGTTCTGTGAAAGATAGCCTTCTGAGGAGATTTCCTGTATAGCATTTGCTACTCCTCTTAACAGGCTGATCTCTTCTTCCCCGTACTCGTAGTCACGGGATTCTGAAAGTATGACTGATGAAGCACCCGGTACTTCTTGAAGAATATTTATTACACGAGACATGACCTCGGGGTAGTCTTCTATTGAAGCTCCGTAGATGCTGCCCAGCATGTTTACTCGGACAGTACCGGTTTCTTCCTCGTATTCGTAGTCGAAAACATTTTTGTCTCTTACAGCCATCAGCTACCCCTTACCATTATTATTCAAGTAAAGGTAAAATAAAACATCATGGCCCAAGGCGACACGATAAACAGGATAATCGACAGGGTAAACGACTTCAACCGCAGAGTCAGAGACCTGGAAGAAAAAGTCAGAAACCTTAACGCCCGGGTCAACACACTGGACGACACACTGCTGGATAAAACCGGCGACCTATCCGACGATATGCAGGACCTAAGAGACGACATGTCAGAGATCAGGGACAGACTAGCCAATATGGAAGTAGACATCAAAGAAATCAACAGGGAAAAAAGAAAATTCGTGACATCTCAGGAACTTGAGGAGATGGAGAACTACATGGACCTGATGAACCCGATAAACAGTTCTTTCATAACCAAAAGCGAAGCCCAAGACATGTTGGAAGAAAACAACCAGGAAGCGATGTCGAAAAACGAAGTAGAAAACCTTATAGACAGAAAACTAAAAAACCTGGAAAAAGAACAAGACTTCAGAGAGGCTCAAAATTAAATGAAATTCAAACTATTCGAACGCCTCAGAGACGACGGTGGAAGCAACCCAGATAACCAGACACAGGGAATAGGAGGCAACACCAGTAGCCCAGGTCTAGGAGACAGAGGCCTAGACTCAAACTCAGATCTAGGCGGTGGAAGCCTCGATAGGACAGTAGAACAGATGTTCGAACAAGGATACAGCGAAGACGAGATCAAAAACGAACTACAAGGACAATACTCAGAACAAGAAATCAGCAATGCAGTGAACAATGCAGTAACCAGTTCAGCAACTTCTCAAGACGATGGACCTCAACCAATGACACCATACCAAAGCGACGACGAACCAGTGAGTCCAATGGACGAAGGATACAACGACGAGCCTCAAAAACAGGAAAACAATACACAGCAACAGAAACTGTCGGCAAACAACATGCAGCAACCAACACAGAATCAACCAACTAAAAACGAAAGACAAGGACAATCAGTTGATCCAGCAGTGGAAGAACTGATCGAAACAATAGTAGCAGAGAACTTCCAAAGAGTAAAAGCAGAGTTCGAAAACATGTACGAAGAACTCGACACAATAGAAGAAGCAGTAGAAGACCTAGAAAACCGGGTCCACGACCTAGAAGTTAGGGACGATGAAGACCAAGAAGAATTTGTACAGAAAGTAGACGAAATGGAAGACCACATCGACTCCTACCAATCACGGATAGGAGGACTAGAAAAAGCATTCCAACAAGTACTACCAAGCCTAGTCGACAATGTCAGAGACCTAACCAGCCTGGTACAAGAAATGAAACAAGAAAAAGGAATACAAACAGAGACCAACATCTCAAGCCAAGACATGGAACAAGTCGACGAACAACTAAAAGACTGGTAAAAACACTCTTTTTCTTCTCTAATTTTAGCTAGTCTCCGCCACCGCCTGTAGTGGCGTCAATTGCCAGTAACAAGAATATTAGGAACGCAATAGGAAATACCACATCTTGATAGACATCTCCACTACCTAAAGACAAAACACTTTCAAGATTCACATTAAATCCAATAGCACCTATCAACGCTATTGCCACAAAAATCAATCCAGCACCAGCCAGAATATTTCCCTCCAAGCCACCATCCTCTCCCATATCCATGACATCAATACCGCTCATACCTAAGAGGATAGCCGTGCCGAACAAGACAACTGCTATAAAACCAAGACCGCCAGCAAAATCAAGAAGCACTGCATTGGCAGGTCCAGCAAAGGCGATACCAAGCACGATAAGGAAAGAACCGCCTAAAGCAACTCCAGCGATAGCAGAGGAATCTCCTAAAACTTCATATTTCTCAAGCATGCCATAGATAAGCCCTGCGAAAAGGAGCCAAACAAAAATGTAGTATGCCCCCGAACTCACCATCATCTGAAGTATATTCTCAAACACTGCCATGATTAATCACTTTTTATCCATCTGAGTCTCCATCATCTCCTGTATCAGTGTCGCCGCCTGAGCTACCACCAGGCTTCATAACAGCCCATATTGCTCCACCTATCACCAGGAGCCATATTGCTCCACTTTCCAGAGTGTATGAAGCGATAGCTGCTAATGTGCTGCCGACATTCGTCTGGCTTGCTATAGGACCAAATCCTCCTGCCCAAATGAAGGCAGCCACTGCCATTAATACAGCTATGCCGAATAAAGGCTTCTTGAAGATATCTTTATCGCTGTAATCAAAGCCTGTGAATGCTCCCAGTGTTAGCAGACCTAATATCGATGCCAGTCCTATCACTATTTTTCCGAAGAATACCTGGAAGAAGTCTTGGTATGCTGGCTGTGCTACTAGGAATCTGGCGGTGAAGAATGCTAGTATCATAGCCATTACTGGAGGAGCGTTATTCAGGCTATCGCTTCCTTTAAATATTTCTGCTTTCTCGATTGCTGCTAGGAATAGCATCCATGCGAGTATGAATGGGAATAGTAGGCTGAACGCGTCTGCGCCTGTTAGAAGAGAAATAATATTGGAGAATCCGGAGACTTCTGGAGCCACTGCTTATTCTTCACCTTGTTGTTCAAGGTAGGCTGTTATTTTCCGGTTCATTATCCAGAGTTCTCGACCGATAATCATCAGTCCGAGCATTGTTAGCCATGGGAAGATTATACGCCCGAACTCGATGAAGTCGTAGCTCTGGGAAGTGAAGAACATCGTGTAAACTGTCACTGTAATCGCTCCCAGTGATAGTAGCACGATCAGGAGTTCGTCTATTATGTTTTCTGCCTTGTAAACAAAATCTCTGAAGTTCTGTGCTTTATTCATTTTTAACCACCTAGAATCCTCCCATTCCACGCTTCTTTCTTCCAGTCATTTTTGACACTGCAAAGCCTGCCGCTGCTCCAATCAAAGCGACATCAATGTTGTTCATCATACGAACCATAATGGTCGCAGTCTGTGTTGCCTCTTCTGCCATTTTATATCGTCCTGTTCAAACTTTGTTGTTGTTCTCTTTTATAATCTTTCTAAAACCTGACTGGTCTCACTTTCCAAAGTTTCTATTGTATTCCTTAGATCTTCTAGAGCGGGTTCTACATAGTTTCTAGTGGCAGCATTAAGCCTTCCTGCACCACTCTGTGCAGAATCTATCTCGTCTTCGATTATGTCTATCTCCTGTTCTTCTTCATTGAGTTCTTGGAGTATCTGCCTTATTTGACTTATCTCTTCGTTGTTTTCTTGTTTTATTTCCTCAAGTTCTCTCAGTTCAGCCTGAATCTGTTTCTTAATTTCATCTTTTTCTTTCAAGACTTTCTCCATTTTTTCTATGGCTGCGGCTGTTTCTTCCTCCTCTTCTTTAATCTTCTCCCAATCAGCTTCATCATTGTATCTCTTCGCTATTTTTTCTGCCTGAATTTCTTCCCCTTCTAGTTGTTCAGAAAGACTCTCAACAGCTTCAACTTCCTGTTCAAGTTCTGATATTTCAGCAACCAGCCCTTTAAGTTCTGCTTTAACACTCCCTGCTCTCTCTATAATATCCATTTCTTCTTCAAGTACTCCTTCGAAGTTACTCATTTGATCCGCAGATTCACTGAAGGCTTTGGCTAAACTACCGTAGTTTTCATAACCAAATTCACTAGGATTTACACCTTGACTCTTTACTTGTGCTAATGCTTTGATTACACTTTGAGTGTCTTCTACTGTCTGCTGCATTTTTTGAATGGATTTTTCCTCATCCTCAATCTCTCTAAGTATATAATCTTCCTCATCCTTTACACTACTTAGAGTGGTTTCAAAGTCAGATTCTATTCCTTCAAGCTTGCCTATAATATCCTCAAGTTCACTTACTTCGAAATCAATCTCACCTAGTAATTCATCTGGATTCTCGTCAGAGCTGTCATCATCCAGTCTTGACCTCAGATCCCCTATTTCATCCTGCAATGAACCAATTTCATTTTGAAGACTTTCTACCATATCTGAGGAGGCGCCCTCACCATCTTCATCGTCTCCTCCGAAAGGTAGGGGAGCTATTGTTCCTTTTAATCCAGCTGCATTTGCCCATGCAAACCATACTATTGCTCCGGCTCCTGCTACAATCATTGCCCATCCTAATAGGCCCCCCCAGAATACCAGTGTGACTATGCTGGTTGAAATTGCCAGTAATTTAGACATGCTATCTGCCATGTCCGATAGTCCATCTCTTGAAATACCAGAATTATTGCTGAAGTTTTGTTCTGCGAATTCGAAGGCTTTGGTGTACACAAAGTTAAAAATTGCGAATAGACCTAGAGCAGGTATAAGTATCCAAAGAATAAATGGTGCTAATCCCTCTCCATCATACCAACTAATTTGGTCATTGAATACTTGGAAGAAATCCCCTAACGGGTTTTGGGATTCCGCAAATCCAGTTTGTGCAGAAACGCTTACTGTGAAAATTGTAAATAATGTGAGAAACATCAAGATGCGCTTCTTATTATCCATACTGACGCATTTATTCTAGTATAGTTAAAAATACTTTCATGGTACTTTGGCCATCAAATAAATTACAAACCCTATAATGGTCGCAAATGCAATCGCTGTTCCTATTCCTATTAATCCCATTGCTCCTCTGATTATGTCCCAGTATGGTGTTGGTACGAGTGAGGCAGTTATTGTGAGGGACATTATCATGGCGTATTTTCTGGCATCTGGATGAAGTCTGTCATGTCCGTGTTCTTTTTCTCTGAGAGGTATTCCGTAGGGTATTGCGTGGTAGTTCTCCTTTTCTACATCTTCTGCCATGATGAAGTTCAGTGCTTTGCTTAGTGCAAAGTGCAGGAGTACTGTGATGAATATGAATGGTGCGACTAGTTCTGTAGCTATTTCTTGTTGTGAGCTAAATTCGGGGGTTGTGAAGTAATCGCTACTTGTAGAGATGCCTCCGCTGCCATAGTAGAAGTCGGCTGAAACGGTGGAAACAAATCCAGCTAGTAGTAGGGTTATTAGCAGGATTTTTTTAGTCGAAGTCAAAGTCATCGCCTCCGCTTCCTGCATCGAAGTCTCCTCCTGCTCCTGCTGAGCTGCCTCTGACTTTTTCGTAGTATGCTGGAATCAGTTCATCGATCAAGAATCCAGTAAATAGTCCAATGCCGGCAATAATCAGTACATTCCCTGGAAGTTCTGGCAACCCGTAGTTTTGAGTCGCGATACTAGTAGCAATGCTTGATGACATGTATCCTGATACTGCTGCTAGTCCAAATGCTACGAATTTCCAGGGATCTCTCATAATGTTGAATTATTTGTCGGCTATTTTTATTCTGTTTCCTCAAATCGTCCTAATCTCTCCAGTGTCTCCAGTATTCCCCATGCGTAGATGACTGCTTCCCAGGCCCGAATATAGTCCTCTTCCTCTAAGAAGTGGATAGTGTCGTCTCTATATGCTAGGACATTTTCCATTTGTTCGACATCTTTGTCTTTTCCTTCAAGTCTGTCATCCAGTTTTTCCAGCCATTTCTCTGTTTCTTCCTTCAACTTTTCCTGTGTCTTGTTCATACTGATTCTTTGAGTTTTGTGAGTAGTTTTCTTGCTTTGGTTTCTAGGTCTTTTAGTTCGTCTTCTGATCCGAAGAAGCTGGTCTCGTAGTCTGCTTGCTCACGGCGTGTTTTCAGCTTTGAGAAGCTGCTTGCTTCTTCTTCTGTTAGTATCTCTTTATCTTTGCATAGGATGTTTCTTACCAGGCTGTCGAGACCTGAATGTGTTTTTGGGCTGTATTCTCTTTTCAGCAGTGAGGCTCTTGCTGCGTGGTAAACTGCGTAGTAGAGCGTGTTGTATCTTCTTCTCAAGGACATTTTTTCCATGTGTTGGTAGTCTTTAAGAGCTTCTTCTGCTAGTTCTATTTCTTCTTTAACCTCTGACATACTCAACTCCCTCTTGTTTAATATCTTTCATAAGGCTGCTTTCGTCCTCATATTGTTTTATTATGGGTGTTATAGATATTCCTTTGTCTGCAGCTGTTTCAAACGCTGCTTCCTCAATTTTGTCTGCTTCGGACATATCTTCCACCTTGACAAAAACATCTACATCGGAGTTTATGCCGTGACTATTCCTAGCTACAGAACCGAATAAAATTACTTTTTCAACTGAATCTAGGTCTATTATCCTGGATGCATACTTCTCAAATGCTTCTCTATGAGTGTTTTCATCAACATTCATACAATGTAATTGTGTATCACAAGCTTTTAGATTTACTTATTCAGGGATAATTTCTGTTTTCTGAAACTTTTCGAAGTCGTTGTCGAATGTTGCTAGTTTTTCTATTCCAAGCAGATTCATGGCTGAGATTATACTGCAATCTGTAAAACTTATCTCGTTTTCTCTAAACAGTTTGCATGCTTTCTGGAATCCCGGTTCGTTTAGATACATTATTTTTATCTGTGATTTCCTCAGGTATCTTGAGCAATCTCTTGCTGTCTTGTATCCGACTTTTGAGAAAGCAGTATTCACGGTTTCGGAAAATATCTGATCGGATATTACAAGCTCTTCTGATTTTATTTCTTTCATTAATTCTCTGGACTTCTCGTGATGTTCGTCACCCGAATCGAAGAATGCGATGAGAAAACTTGTATCCAAGAAGTATCTATCCATAGAGTTCTTCCCTGTAGTTTTCACTCAGATTCTCGTCTTCGTCGCTCATCTCAACAGGCTCAAACTCCATGATGTCCAGTTCAGGTTCTTTCTCGCTGCTGATCCAGTCAAGCAAAGCTCTGTTCACTGCTTCACCCATATTCAAGCCTTTTTCGGAAGCTAGCTTCTTAGCCTCCTCGAAAATATCTTCGTCCACATTCCGCACAGTCTTCTGCATAACATGTAATGCAAGTCAAACAAATTTAAGATTTGAGGTTATCTAGTCTAGTAGCTTGTTCATTTCCTTGACGAACTTTCTGGCTTTTTGTTCTATCTCTTTTAGATCTTCTTCTGTGTCATCTATTTCAAGCTCATAGTCAGATAGATTTCTCTTAGTTTCCACTCTAGATAAAGTAGCTGCTGTTTCTTTGCTTATCAGATTTTTCTCCTTGTATAAGACGAGAAATACTCTGTCTGCGATACCTGAATGAGTTTTAGCTTCTATTCCTTGAGAAATTAATGCTGCCCTGGCTGCATAGAAACAAGCGTAATATAGTCGATTGTATAAAGCTCTGATACTTAACCCAGCGTTTCTTCCTTTTTCGAAATCTTCAAAAGCATTATCAGCCAGCTCAATATTCTTTTCAACTTCAGACATATGTCTCTCCGGTCTCCAATACTTCCTTTCCAAATAATGTGTTCTTCATATTCTCAAACTGGTCTTCAGTTTTTACGATAGCTGATGCCACTACGCCGTATTCTACGCCTATTTCTGCCGCCTCCTGCTCTACCCACCGCTTCTGGTTCTCATTTTCAACAACGACAAATAGGTCCAGGTCACTATCTCCGTCCTCCTCGTCCCTCGCCACACTTCCGAAGAGAATTAACTTCTTAAGCGAATCACCTAACTCTTCTGCCACAGTTTCCTCTATCTCCTCGAAAGCCTCACGCTGCTTCGACATAACTTTAAATTAGTGTTAAATGGATAAAAATCTTACCAATCTCGCCATCTTGTCAAAAACTCTTCTTCCTTATGGCTTTTCTCTCCTGGTAGAATCAGGCAGTGAGGTGGTTCTCCGAACTCTTTCTCAGAAACTTCTTCAAGAGTCATTCTGGAGATTTCTTGGGTTTCCAGATTAGCTCTTTCCAGTACTAAAGCCTCTCTTTTTGAGAATTCTGGTTTCATCTCCAGGATTTTTTCCGCTGCTTCGCTGGCTTCCAGGTTGATATCTAGAAGTATCAATGAGTGCAGTCCGATCTCATCGTTCTTCTCAACATATTTGATGACGGAATCCGGTTTTCCGTTTTCTGGCAGGGTAACTGTACGACCGAACTTATAGACATTTAACCCAGTCTCAGCGATTGAAGTAAAGATTGAAGGAGCGTGGACTACTTCCGTCTCTATCTCCTTTTCTTCTGCTCGATGTTTGATGTCGTAGTGAGTTGTAGCGGTCAATGCATCGCCAGAGACTAGGAACGCTACATCTGAGTCTTTTGCTTCTTCCAGTATCTTGTCTTCCTGTTCGACTTCTTTCCGTGAAAGTTTCTGGATGCTGGAATCTGTTTTCTCTTCTATCCTTTCTAGATTAATTGTCTCAGTATTCGTGTAGAATTCTGCGTAGGCTTTGTCGGCTGATTTTATGGCTTCCAGGCCTTTTTCTGTTGCTTCTTTGTTGTCTAGTCCTAGTCCGATTAAGTGTATCATGTTTCAGTTTTCTGTGTCAAGGTTTATGTGTTGGAAGTCTTTGTAGTCTTCCAGTTCCTGGAAGTCATTGTCCCGGGTTACTACAGTTGAGTTTGATGTGACTGCTTGGGCGGCAATCATGATGTCAAGCTTGTTGATTATCGAGCTATTTTTCTCCAGATATTCCTTTATTTCCAGCAATTCTTCCACTTCCTCCTTGCCAAACTCCTTCACTTCGAGTTCATCGAACTTACCTATATCCTTGTCGCTCCATTTAACCTCCATTAAAGCTATTGAAGGAATTACCAGTTTATCGTATTCCTGGTTTTCTAGAAGTTTCGCTGCTTTCTCGTTTCCTGAGAGAAACTCTATCATGAAGCTGGCGTCAAGACTCCATTTTCTCACTGAAATCACTGTCAAAATCCTCTCTGAAATTCTTGGTTTTATCTCTTACATCTTCTGCCTCTTCTTCATCCCAAGCTCCGAAAGAACCCATCAAATCTACTTCTTTCTCAGAAACAAGCTCCTCCAACAGCTCGGAAAAACTCTTGTCCTCCTTGATCCTGCTTAACTTCTGGTAAACCTCCTCGCGGATGGTGATAGTCTTCGAACCCATACTATGTTTATGTGTAAACATACACTTAAATCTTCCGTAATAAAAAACTCGGTTCAGAAACAGTATATGTGAAACAAGAAAAACTAGAAGAAAAAGTAGCCGAACTATTCCATCGGCAAGACTTCGAAATAGAGAAACAAGGCAACAAATTAATCGCCGAGAAAGATGACCAAGAACTGGTGTTGAAAGCTTTCTCATCCGACAAATATTCAGAAGAGGAAGTACGAGAATCAGCAGAGGAAGATGAGAAGGTCTTCGTAGATGAAGGGCTAGAAGAACTGGAAGGAAAGCTAGATGCTGATGTGTCGGTTATAAGAGAACAGGAAGATGAAGCAGAGTACAACTTACCTTCTTATGAATTGATAGGAGAGATAGCAGTTATCAATGAACTAACTGTTGATGAAGAAGATGCAGTAGAAGGGATACTCGAACATCATCCGTCGGTCAAAACCATTTTAGTGAAACAAGAGCCACTTCAAGGAGAGTTCAGGGTCGGCGAATACAGGGAGCTCTATGGTGAGGAAACCGAAACTATTCACAAAGAACATGGCTGTAGGTTCAAAGTCGACCCGACAAAAGTATATTACTCCGAAAGATTTTCAACTGAAAGAAAGAGAGTCGTCGATC
Source organism: Candidatus Nanohalobium constans (assembly GCF_009617975.1). Lineage (NCBI taxonomy): Archaea > Nanobdellati > Candidatus Nanohalarchaeota > Candidatus Nanohalobia > Candidatus Nanohalobiales > Candidatus Nanohalobiaceae > Candidatus Nanohalobium > Candidatus Nanohalobium constans. Next base: position 760,205 of record NZ_CP040089.1, on the reverse strand, counting down.
AGATAGAAGATGGAGAAAAAGTCCTGGTGATGTTCTCTGGCGTTGGACCATTTGCCATCATGGCAGCAAAACTAGCTAACCCAGAGAAAGTAGTAGCGGTCGAGAAAAACCCTGTAGCTGCCGATTATCTGAAAGAAAACATCGAACTGAACGATGTAGGCGATGTGGTGGAAGGCCACGAAGGTGATGTGCAAGATATTGTTCCAGATTTAGACGAAGAATTTGACAGAGTGATAATGCCTCTTCCAGAGAAAGCGGATAACTATTTAGGATCAACTAAATCTATTCTTCATAGAGGGAGTACTGTACATCTCTATACGTTTAGGTTGGGTATTGAAGAATCAGAATATGCAGAATTTGAAACAGATAAGATAGAAAAATGTGGGGAAAAGAACCCCAAGGTTAGTCGAGTGTGTCTGGACTTAGTTTTTAAGCCGTGACTTCTTCCTCTTCTGGAAGGTACTCGTTCAACTGCTCAATTGCTTCTTCTCTTTCTTCATCGGTGAAGTCATCTAGGCTGTCATATTCGTCGCTAATTGAGTCCTCGATATCTTCCAGAGTCTCTTCATAAGCTTGAATTTCAGATTCCAATCTTTCTTCGTAGTCCCCAAGGACTTGAGCTGTTTCCGTGGCTTTTGCATACATTCCTTGAAGTTGAAGCAGTTGAAGTTCACTCTCTGTGACATCTTCATCCATTACCTGGATTAGTTTGTCATCTAGTGACTTCTGATCGTACTCATGCACTAGTCCATCTTCATCTTCTTCTCCGTAAACTTGTTCTTTAGCTTCTTCGACAATTCTATCTGCTGCGTCTTCATCTGAAACATTAGCAGGACCAATCTGATGGTTTTCAGCTCTAGGACCATCGTCCAACTGGCTTGTTATGTCTTCTCCATCGCTCAATGAAGCTAGATCGAGAACTGTATTAATATCTGTATCAATTTCTTCTAGAGTCTCTTCAGTTCCCTCATCTACACCTTCCAAGTTAGTCAATTCCAGGTCTTCCATTAGGTCCGTGTAAGTTTCTTTGCGCTCTGAAACATCTTCCTTCAAGTCTTCATAATTTTCTTTCTGCTCTCTAGCTGATTCATATGTTTCTTCTACTGACTCCAGTGCTGCAATCTTTGTTGCTGTCCATGTCTTCTTAACTTCTCGCTCCTGTTCTGTATGTTCGAACTCCGACTTACCAGGATCTCTATTGTCTTGACCTTCTAAATGACTTGCTGCCTCATCCTTCAGGTCTCTGATCAGCTGAGCTCCTCTTTCCGTGATGTCAGGGTTCTTCTCTGAATCAGCTTCTTCGTATTCTCTGATGCTTTCTTCTGCTTCGTCTCTTATGTCCTGATACTGAGATACTCTTCTTGAAAGGTTTTCTACAAGACTGATATCTCCTGAAGCTTCTTCAGAATCTCTTGATGTCAGGTGAACTTCATCGAAAAACTGAGTCAAATCTTCGCTCAGGTGTTCAAACTCGTCTCTATGATGGCTTTCCCAAGTGCTTCTAAAGTCACTCATTGCGTCAGCTGATTGAGCAGCGGACTTGTTCCTATCTCCCGTCTCTTGGAAGTGAGCATCGAATATTCCTTTATACAGTCCTTGATCCTCTGCTCCAGCACCCCATCTCATTGCCGTTCTCTCAATATGATCAAGAGAATCAGCCATCGAAACAGGGTCAGTTCCAGCAGTTTTGGTTGAGAAATCATCAATCCATTCTTGATCTCGTTCTTCAATATCTGCGTTGAAGTCTAGAGCTGTTTCATCGTCAATTCTCCAGTAGTTACCTGATTTCTCAACTTCTTCTTTGACTCTTTCCGCCTTTTTAATCTCTTCCTTTGTCTTCTCATCAAAGTCCTCTTGATTAATGTGATTAATCTGAGATTCCTGTTGAGCTACCTTCCAAGCTCTTTCTTCTCCTGACTCATCTGCCCCAACTCCTTCTTCTAAAGAAGAAACACTTTTTCTATTTGCTGTTCTCGCTCTATCCAAAGGATCTCTCTGAGATTTGATATTATCGTCTGTCAAGTCTCCAGGTTCTCTGCCTGAAGATTTTTCTGGGTTTTGACCGGTGTCTCCACCTTCTGTATTTTGTTTCTGGCTAAGTATGTCTTCTGTACTTTGACCTACATCTTCGGGGTTTTCGTCCATGTTTGGTTACACCACAAATGTATATATGATGTGTAGCTTTTTATTGATGTGGTTTTAGTGACAACATTCTAAAGCAAAAGATATTTAATACTTTTACCTATAAGTAACAACAGGTGGACTTGAAAATGCCAAATGATAACGATGATGTCAATAATATAATCGGTGAGAAAGCTGTCATTGAGGCTTTTGATACGAACCGGTGGACGGTGGAGATAACGGAGAATCTCTTTGACCTGTTTGAGGACAGCCGTTTCATTGATGATGAGACGAGAGAAAGAGTAAAGACATTACATGAACAGAAGGAAAATGCTAAAGAAGAACTCTGGGATGAAGAAGACAGATCTTATAGGGTTGAACATATCCTAAATATGGACGAAGACAAGCAAGAAGATTACGCAAGAGCATTACAGTCTAACACTCAAGAAGCTGTCAGATACGCAGCTGATTTCTTTGATTCTGTTGGCATGTATCAAAATGTAGTAGCAGATATCGGGGATGTAGTTTCAAATGAGGTCGCTGCTGCATTCGAGAATTATGAGGGTGGACCTGTAAATATTGATCCTGACTACAGTACTTTTGCCCGGCATCTTGAGCAAAACATAGATTATGATAGATTAGATGCTGATATTGATACGAATGAGCTTGCTGCGCTGGTTGCTGCTGAGTTGGGTGTTCCAGGGGTAGATGAGTCCAGGATTGCGGCAGAAATGGATGTAGATGAAGAAATAGTTGCGAGCTACCTAGATGAAGAAGAAATTGCAGAGCATATAACGGTGGACACAAGGTTCAATGGCACAGTAAATGTTGGTCAAAATACATTGGAGGCAGCAATTGAAGGAGCCGATATAGACTTTGGAAGTGATGTGGAGTACGATAGAATACAGAGAATGCTTGACGAAAGTCTGGAGGTAGAAGTAGTTGATGTAGACAATACTGACTACGATAGGATAGAAAACATTGTAGCTGAGCATGTTGGAGATAGAGAGGATACCTACGGGAAAGGATTTGCCAATATTCTTGATGGAGAAAAAACTAGAAGAGGGTATCTCAGAGATGGCGCTAAAATAGGTGTGTTTGGGCTTTCAGGGCTAGCTGCATTATTCTCTGGATTAGACTATATGAATAGTGACACAGATGATAGAGATAATGGTGGTAGTGGGACAGGTACTCAGCCAGACTTCGTTTATGGTGAAACATATGAGGGACAGGATTTTGTAGATAGTTGTCTTTCAGATAGTCAGGCTGGCAGAATAGAAGAAACTTTAGGTGATCCTGAAAACTTCAATTATGAAATTGTACAGAGCAGTGAAAGTGAATCTGGTGAAGTCATCAACATTTATGATGGTGGGACAAAAGAAGGTCAGCTTTACGATGAAGGAGTTAGATGTGAGGTGGGACAATGAACCATTGCAAGTTACTGATGGTTTCAGTATTTATGGTTGTTGCTGTAGGATCAGTTTCAGCTGATCTGGCTGCAGTATCTGAGGTATATTTTGAGAACAGTGACAGCATACCTGATTCCATAGGATTGGATGAGGGAGTTACACTTGAAGGTGCTGCAGAAGGCAGCAGCCTCACATACATTGAAATAGCTGTTAGAGACGGTCCAACAGGAATATGGGAGCCTATAGAATCAGAAAGTTGTGACAACTCTAATACCTGTAATGTCGGAGTAGATGACTACAGTCCGGACCATTCGGGAAGTAAGCAACTCCACGTTTATGCAGAAGCAGAAGGAGTAGACACACTAACTGATGTATCAAGTATGAAAGAGGTTGAATTCACAAAAGCAAGTCCTAAAGTTGATATTGATTTGAAAAGTCCTGAAGGCAGTATCGATGATGAGTCTCCGGAGTACAGTTGGGAGGTTGAGTATGAGAGACCGAATGTGGACAAGGTTACATTGGCTGTAGATGATGATAGTTCTCCCTTTGATGGTTCCTTACATAAGGAGACTTTTCAGGACTATAATTCTGAGGCTGATGTGAATAGAGTGATTGAGTATCAACCTTCGAACGATTGGAATCTTGAAGATAGGGGTGATTATACATGGGGCATCAAAGTGGAGGAAGATGGAGAAACCTATGAGGAAAAAATGTCATTCAATGTCAATCTAGATAGTAACGATGATGATTCTGATTCTGGTGACGGCGATAATGGAGACAATGACGATGATGATTCCGATAGCAGCGATGATGAGAATGATGTTCCGAATGTTGATCTTCGTAGTCCCGATGGTGATATCAGTGATCGGTCTCCGCGGTATAAGTGGATTGTTTATGATGACGATGATCATGATATGGAGGATGTTAGGCTTGTTGTGGATGATGATGGTTATCCGTTCAGTAATCCTATTCACAGCAGGAGTTTTGATGAGTATGACAGTGAGGGCGATGCGAATGAGTTTATCCGTTTCCAGCCTCCAAGCAGTTGGGATCTTGAGAGAGGTGAGGACTACACCTGGGGTGTTGAGGTTGATGATGGTGAAGACACTGATTCTGAGACGGAGTCATTTTACGTAGAGTCCAGAGATGACTATGACAGTGATCCTGATGCGGATTTCACGTACAGTCCTTCAAGTCCTGAGGTCGATGAGGAAGTAAGTTTTGATGCTGGTAGAAGCAGTGATGATGAGGGGATTGTTGATTATGATTGGGAGTTTGGGGATGGTTCCTCCAACTCCGGTAGAGAAGTAACACATAGTTTCGACAGCAGAGGAAGTTATCCTGTGACTTTGACTGTTGAGGATGACTCAGGTCAGACCGACTCCAGAACCAGGTATGTGGATGTTGATAGACCTGAAAGAGTGTGCGGTGTAAGTGAAAGAGATATCTCGCTTTCACTGGAGGACTACACTATAACGGAAGGAGAATCGACTGACGCTGAGGTCCGTGTATTCAACTCGGCAGATCAGCCACAGGATATTGAGGTCAGGTTCAAGGTTGACAACAATGTAGTAGATGAGCGAACTGTCACGGTATCATCCCATGATTCCCGGACTGTCACTGAAAGAGTTAGCCCGGATAAGGACTCGTTCATCCGTGCTCAGGTCTCCACTGAGGGAGATCCTTGTGGCAGCCTATCCTTCCCACAGCTTAACAAGCAACTGGTAGTGCTTCAAGACACTGAAGAGGACGCAAACCTTGACGTAGAAGTCGAAGACGAATACGGAGACGCAATCAGAGGAGCTGAGATCAGAGTATCAGGTCCGGAAGACAGAACCAGGTACACTGACAGAGGAGGGAACGCAGGATTCGGTCTTGAACCAGGAGACTATGAGGTAACTGTCTCGCACAGCGACTACAGAACAGAATCTGAAGACATAAGGCTTTACGAAGACGACCAGGAACAACTTGAATTCACACTCGAGAAGAGAAGATCCAGAGATACCGGAACGTTAGAAGTAACAGTGCTTGACGAGGATGGGGACTGGGTTAAATCCCGTGTCGAAGTTGACGGACCTGAAGACCAGACCAGGCTCACTGACTCACGTGGATTCACACGATTCAGGCTTGAAGAAGGAAGCTATGACATCCAGGTAGAAGAACTTGGAGGTAGATCAAGAAGCAGAACAGGAACCGTCTACATAGATGAAGACGAAGTAGAGAGAAGAACATTCAGACTAACCGACAGGGAAGATGGACTGGAAATCACATCAGTCGACTACCCGGACTCAGTCTGCAGAGGCGACACGCTTTCAGTAGACTACACAGTAAGAAACAACGAGGACTACGATGAATCTGCACAGACAACAGCCTCAGGATTCGACTCAAACATAATCACAAATACGTATGTAGTCGAGGAAGGAGACACTGTTTCAGGAACCCTCAGATTCACAAACGTCCAAGGATCAGGAACAGAGAGATTCGACATAAGAGTTCAGAACGGCACCACAGATAGAGCATCAAGAACTGTCACAGTAGAAGACTGTGCTCCGACAGAGCCACCGAGAACCGATCCAACCTCCCTATCAATGAAGCTATCCTACCCATTAGATCCGAACAAGGCTTCAGTAGGGGACACCGTCAAGGTATCAGGTTTCGTCGACGGAGTAACCAGCAGAAGCCAGGTAACCATCGATGTAAACGGTGACAGAAAGGCTAAAGTAAGCACACAGCCAGACGGATACTACCAGACGTTCATCAGGATGGACTCTATAGGCATGAAGACAGTGACAGCTACCTCAGGAGACGCATCATCCTCCCGAGAAATAGAAGTATTGCCTACAGCCAACGTAGGCTATGTAGATGCACCTCGCAAGGTATTCGAAGGTGAAAGCTACGAAATATGCTCGGAAGTAAACTCCCAGATCAAAGCCAAGGTAATACTTGTCAGAGATGGCGAAGTAGTTCAATCAACCAACGACAAAGGCAAAGTATGCTTCGATATCCAAGCCTCCGACCCAGGAACACACACATACGAGGTAACAGCCATAACTCGAGGAGAATCAAGCACATCAAAGACAACAGTCAACGTCTTGGAGACAGATGTAGAGGTATCCTCGTTCCCAAGCCAGGTAGCATCAGTAGAATCAGGGGACGGAATGGTAAAAGCAGAGCTTTACAACACTCAGAAAGAACAGACACGCTACAACCTTGAGCTACAGGACATTCCAAGTACTTGGCTAAGCCAGAGCAACCAACAAGTAGTCCTGGACTCGGGTGAGAGAAAGACAGTCTACTTCTACCTCACCCCAAGAGAGGAAGGAACTTACACGCCAGAACTAGTAGTTGACGCAGATAACCAGGATGTCTACAGAAAAGAAATAACCCTGGAAATCGGCGGACAGAACCAGCCTAGGTCAAGTTCGTTCGTTGAGAAAGTTACAGGTTTCCTAGGCTTTTGATTAAACGCCTCAAACCCTTTTTCTCCATTTATTTTTGTTACTTCTTACTCACCTTTGTCTGTAACTATCGACGAATATAAAAAAGTTGTTTCGAGTGTTATTGTATGGTGACAATTCCACAAATGAATTTCCAAAAATTAACAATACTTGCAACCTTGATACTTGCAACGACGACACTAGCAGCCGCCTCACAGGCAGAAATCACAGTTTTCCCTTCTGAGTCAAGCACGAGAATTGACTCATTCACATCTTACGAAGCCACAATTGAAAACGTAGGTCCTGTAGAAGACACATATACGTTCACAAGTTCTAACAACGAAGAAATAGACATCGCACCTCAGAGAGTAACACTTGGAGCAGGACAGGAAGAAACAGTCAATGTATGGTACAACCCTTCACAAGACCGTGAAGAAGGAACATATAGTTTCTCTGTAACTGCTGAAAGCCGAGCAACAGGCAGCACATACAACGGAGAAATTGTAGCAACAGTAATCAGAGAACACGACGTAGAAATGGAAGTAGACAGAAACAGTCAAACAGTCTGTAGAGGACAAACAGCAACCTACGACGTAGAAGTAACCAACAACGGAATCCAACAAGAAGAATTCCAGTTAAGCACAGACCAAGGAACACTATCACAAAACACAGTAACTCTGGAAGACGGAGAAACCAAACAAGTAACACTAACAACAAAATCAGACACAGAAACCAATCAAAACTTCAACCTAAGAGCAACAAGCACAACAAGCTACGCACAAGACATAGAAAACATGCAATTCAACGTAGAAACCTGCTACTCATCAGAAACATCGGTAACGCCGACAGAGCAGGAGACAGCAGGAGGCACAACAGCAGAATTCGATGTAACAATCAGAAACACAGGAACACAGGAAGATGAATTCACACTATCAGCAAACACAGGAGAATTCACAGAAAACCCTGTAGAAGTAGACGGAGAAACAACAGAAACAGTTCAACTAGAAGTAACACCTGAAGAACTAGGCAAAAACAAGATCAACATCGAAGCAAAAGGAAGAAGCAGCACGTCAACAACAGCAACACTCAAAGCATACAACGGCAACGACATGGAAATCACATATCCAACACAGTCCGTCAATGTATGTGAGAACGAAAGAGCAGAAGTACAGACAAACATAGAAAACACAGGAGAAACAACAGAAACATTCAACCTCGAGACCAACAGAGGAACACTACAGACACAGGAAGCAGAAATCCAACCAGGAGAAACCGCAGAAATAACCACGCTAGTCGACGCAACAACACTAGAAACAGGAAACTACAAAGTAAAGACAACAGCAACAGCATCAACATACGAAGAACCAGTCAAGACAGGGACAACCACAGTAAATGTAGAAAACTGCTGGGATGTATCAATGAACGTCGTACCTGAAGTAGCAAGCGCAGGAGAAAACCGTTCAGTAGTCTACGAAGTCCAACTAGAAAACACAGGAACACAGGAAAACACCTACGAACTAGCCTACGAAGGACCAGAATGGGTCAACATCAAACCAAGCAACCTGACAGTTGGCGCAGGACAGACAAGCACTGCCTACATGTACGCAGGAATCCCATTCAAGAAAGAAGGAAACGTCCAAATCACAGCAACAGCAACAGGAACCAACACCACAACAAGTCAGACAGTAGAACTAGTCATAGGCAAAGAAATAGAAGAAGCAATCCAAGACAACTCCAACCAACTAAGTAACGGAATCACAGGACAATTCAGCCAAGCACTAGGAAACCTACAAACATCAGGCAACCTAGTCAAACTAACAGCAGCTATCCTACTAGCACTAGTAATCACAGCAGCCATCCTAGTAAGAGAATGGTAAAAAGAGAGGAGAACAAATTTTTCTCCTCAATTTTTTATTTAGCTGTATCTTTCGCATTGTTGTCTGTTTCTGCTTCCCTCTTCGTATATTGTGCAGTCGTTTGATGATGAGCTGTCCTCACCACTTTTGAAGTTGCCTGGGACATCGACTGCCACATGGGTTCTTGACTGATAACTGTTACATCCGAGAGGAGGTCTCTCATCGTACGACTTATCTCCATATCCGTTGATCCCTACTCTTACCAGGTCTCCATCCTCAAGTTCAACATTGAACGAATTTGAGCCTCCGCCGCCAATATTTGCAGATTTTACCTCGTCTTTGTTAACCTCTATAATAAATTCCTGCGGGTCATGGTTACCTCCCATTTCAACCATTTCGGCATCAAAGGTGTATTCTCCTTCCCCGCCGTCAAAGTTGTTTTCAAAGTAAATTCTGCCGCAGAAGCCCGAGTCCCCGGTGTTAATTTCAAGTGTTCTGTCTTCATCACCATCTGAACTACTGACAGATGAAATAGTATGGATCACACTCTGCTCTGCTTCCAAACTCCATCCTGTCTCATCATGAATATCCTCAACTGAATCAGATAAACCTTCGTTAACTTCAATACAATCATCAAACCCTGTAATACCATACTTATCATGGAAACTGCTGTAAACATGATCGGAGCCACAACGACTGATATCTACTGTACCTATATCATTGATTATCTGCCTCTTCCAATGGGCATCTCCACTCTCGCTTCCCTCCATCTCTAAATCAAAATTCACATCATCTTCCCTTTCTCCATTCCATATATCACTCCAAGGAAACTCAACCGTTCCTTCATCCCACTTCACAGAAATCGAAGAAACCTCCTCACCATCTCTCATAAGATTGAAAGTCGGTCTCGAACCATAATCCCTAACCTCATCACCTATACTAACATCCAACTCAACAACCAGGTCGCTGCCATCCCCAACCTCAGAAGACTCTATCCGGGTACCACCCTCATCCAACTGAAGGTAATCATCAACCTCAGCGTCCCCTGGATCAGAAGAATCTTCCTCATCATTATCAATATCCAAAACCTCTTCCACGCCCACTGGCATGTCTTCCTCGTAACTATCTATGCAATCTCCCAATGTTTCAATATCATTCAGAAGGTAGCAGCTTGATAGTGTCTTCAATGTCTGAAGTTCGTTATCCGTCGTTCCAGGTATTGTTTCGGTTGAATATGTTTGAATAAGTTCTAAACCACTTTCACCGCCATCTAACGGAGTATTATATGAGAAGCCTGCAGCCAAGGCAATAGAAGTAAGTAAGATAAAAAATAAGCCTAGTGATTTTTTTCTACTTTCCATCATTCTTCACTACAAAGTTCTTCAAATTTGTCTTCAGCCGCCTCGGTGTCAGTATCTCTGAGCGCAGGACAGGTTTCAGACGGATCGCTTCCATCTTCTATATCCTCCCAACTTGTTTCAAGTGCTTCATAATCATTACTATCTAAATCAGCACTGTCTTTGTACTTCCATGTATCCCCATCTTCTCCGTCTGAGTTGGATGAGTCGCCTCTTCTTCCTTCTACTGTGGCGGATGTGCTGGTTTCTTCTTTGTAGTTGTATTCTGCTGTTATGAGGGTGTTTACGTCTGTTTCTGAGTTTTGTAGGCTTTCTTCTGGGCGGAGTGTGAAGCATTGCCATCCTTCGGTACCTTCTATCAGGTTGACGTCTACTCTTGCTTCTTCTCCGTTTCTTGCGTTGTTTTCTACGTCTGTGTTTTCTTCTGGTTCCATTTCCATGCCGGCTATTTCGTCTATTACTAGTTCAACTGTGTCTTTTTCTGCGTCGTTGAGGTTGTATTCTCGGCTTTCTGCGTTGTCTCCGTCTGTGAATGCTTGTCCGCTTCCTGTGTTTTCGACTGTTATGCAGACTTGTTCGCTTGGGTTTCCTTCGTTGCTGTCGAAGGTTATTGGTGTTGTTCCTCTTATTCCTATTTCTATTGGTGCTTCTGAGTTTTCTATTGTTGCTTCTCCGCGACTGTAGTCTTGTTCTCTGAATCTTTCTCGTGATACGAACTTGAATTCTGTGTCTGCGCGTGTTTCGTATCCGTAGAATATGTTGGCGTTTATGTCGTAGTTTACTTCACGGTTGGAGCTTAGCTGATTTGTGTTTATGCTCCAGCTTGTGCGTCCTGGGAATGAGGTATCTGATGAAGATCTCAGGTTGCCAAGTGATTTTGTTCTTTCTCCGGCGCTTTTCTGGTTGATTACAGATGGTCCGAATATTCGTGCGGCTACGTCTTCTGCTTCTGCGTCTCCCGTGTTTTCAAGTTCCATGTCTAGAGTGATTTGTTCTCCGGATGGAACGGGGTTAGGTATTGCTTCAAAAGTATTAACGTCGATGAATGTCGTGGTTGACTGGGAGTCTGTGTTGCTTGGCGTTGTGTTTGCGCATCCTGATGCTGCTACTGCTATCGTGAAAAGGATTATTAATTGTTTTGTGTTGTTCATCAGTTGTTTACGACCTCTATGTCAAGGTTTGGATTCTTCTCGTATTTATAATGTGTGGAGATAAAGATGTTCTGGGTGCCTGTTAGCTCTGTTTCTGCGTTTAAATTGAATCTTGTTTGGTCTTGTATCGGGGTTTTTTCTTGTGGGCATTCTGAGAACAGTTTTTCTGGGCTGCATTTGATTTTTATTTTGCCCTTTATGCTGCCTACTCCGGTGTTTGCTGTTTTGACTGTCAGGGTTTCTGGAGTTGTTACTGGTGAGGGTGTCTGTGTTTCTATGCTCATTTTTAGGTCGTTGTTGCTTGCTGTGGTTTTTATTGGGCTGCTTTCCTTGATTTCTGACATATTTTGGAAGTTTATTTTCAGAGGTTGGTTGTTTTCGACTGTGGAGCTGTATCTTATCTGAAGTTTGACTGAAAGAGGTTTTGAGTCGAAGCCTTCTATGAAGGATTTTCCAGGTGCTTCTACATTCCAGGTGCATCTGATGACAGGGTTTATGTCTTGGTCGGAGTTGCTGATTTTCTTGGGGTTGCAGTTTTTGCTGTCTTCCTGTACCTTTAGTTGTCCGGTGTTGAATAGGGTTATGTTCTCGGAGTTCAGGGTTGTTGGGGCTTTGTTGTAGTTGCGTATTTTTGCTTCTATTACTGTTTTCTGATTTGGATTTAGTGTGTCATCTGTTATGGAGAATTTTTCTACCTGTATTCCGTTTCCGCTTCCTCCACCAGGGTTTGTGCTGTCCATGCATCCTGATGCAGCTAGGGCTAGAATGGCTGTAAGGATTATTTTGTTATCCATTGTATTTCACCTGGATTGATTTTGAGCCTAGGTCTTTCACAAAAGTGTAGTTGATCTCTGCTTCGACTTCTCCTCTAATGCTTGGTGTATCGAATTCATCATGTTTTATCTGGCATCTGTATATTTTCTCTTTTCCTGATGCTAGGTCTACGCTTCCTTTTTCACCGCAGTCCTTGTTTACCTGGATTTTGCCGCTGGAGCTTATACTGATGTTCTGTATCTTGATTAGTCCTCTGAAGCTGCTGTCTTCGTCGTCAGTGTTGTGTGCGGTAAGGTAGATTGAGGCATTGTCCCGCTTCAGTACTGTGTCTCTCTGGTTTGACGTGCTTCCAATGACTTCCATGTCTATGCTTAGAGGACCTTCTGAAATATCGCTTCCTAGGTTAGGGCTGCCATCTGCTTCTCTGTCCTGCTTGACCTGTATCTGTTTGTATGCCTTTACTGAGTAGTTGAACGGTAACTGGAACTTGAGGTCGCATGGATAGCCCTGTAAAGGTATTTCTCCAGGTTTGTTTTGGTCTAGCATCCAGGTTAGTCTAAGCCTGTCACCTGTCTCTAACTTGTACTGGTTTTCGTTACTGCTTGGTTTTGTTGCGGAGGATCTGAAATCTTCTATTTTGAATATGTCAGAACAGTAGTTTGTCATTATTTCCGTGCCGTTGGAACCGGTATTGACTTCTCCAGCCAGGTTTCCGTTGTTCACTGCTTCGAAGTTGACTACTGCGGTGGAGTCAGCGCTGATTTGACTTGGCTCCACGTTAAGCTCTTTGATTGAAATACCTGTTCCGCCTCCTGTGTCAGCACATCCGCTTGCTATGCTGGCTAACGCAATCAATATTATTACTTTGCTATCCATACCTAAGGTTATGGAGGCTTGGATTAAAAGATTTCTGAGAAATCAGACTCTTCTACGGCTATTCCTGTATTCTGGATTGGCTGCCGCAGTCTCCCTCCAGCTCGGTTTTCTACACTCGGTAATCCAGTTTGGTTTAACAGGTCTTCTCTTATCGGCTGTTGCAGCAGCTATCCACAGTTTAAACCAAAATTTTGGTCTGGATGAAACATTTTTACTGGCAATATGTTTGTTTGTTGCTTCCTCAGGTTTTGTCCCTGAGTTCCTTGCATCTGTTTTCGTTTTTGCCTTTCTGTTCGTCCCAATCAATTTTTTTGAGAGAAAACTTTTTGCTGCCGCGCTTTTTTCACACGTCATGGATATTGTCTCTACTTTTTCACACGGTTCTCTACGTGAAGCCAATCCGTTCGTAGCCTATTTGATGAGCCAGTTTGGAATGGTTCCTGGTTTGATTATTCCTAAGGCTTTGCTGGTTTTCTTGCCGTTGATATGGGCTGATAAAAACTTTGGCAGGGTTGAGGCAGACATACTATTCAAACTGGTTTTTGTCCTAGGTGGTTCTATGGCATTAAGAAACTTCACTCTCCTGCTGCTCTAAAAGTTTGTTATTTGCAGGTTATGCCAGGTTTCTCTAAATCAACCATATCCCAGTCTCCTCTGCTGTAGTTCAAAGCTTTGTTCCCTACTTCATCAATAGCATCTATTAGTTCATCTGGTTCAAACTGCACCACAGAGTTATTGAAGCTCTTCTGTTTGGCGTCGCAGGTAAATGCCTTTGAATCATCGATTGCGGATGTCTTAACCGCAATATTTCCTTCTTCAACCACTAAGTCTGCACCATTTTCTCTACTTTCTTCCTCTCTATTTTCTTCTACCAAGCTGCTTCTATCTTTGAACCCGTTTTTTAGCACGGAACATCCGTCTTCATCATCTTGAGGTCTCCCGCAGATAGCATACTGTTTGTCTCTGTAATCTTCGCTGCTACGGTTGATGTCTTGGTCATCTAAGTCTGTCTGCACTATAGTATCCAGGTTCTCGCTGACAGGTTTGAGCATTGGACAGTTCTCTGTAGTACATCTAGTGTTTCTAACTTTGAAACTGGTTCTGTGCTCTGAAAGCTTCAATTGGTAGTCTGCTTCAGCTGTAAATGTCAAGGTCTCGCCGGTGGCGCTTATTTCCTCAGGGTCATTAAATTCGAAGTTGCAAAACGCTTTTACGGCGCTACTCCTCTTATCGAACCAACTGTCTTCCTGCCTGTCACCGATATCTTCTTTCACTGATTTATTAAGCTCAAACATGTTCTCACCGCCCTCATCAGCCTTAACAAGTCCTGAACACTCTGATTCCACGTGGTCGGTCAGGGATGAGTCTTTGAACTCAAAGCTTTCAGCATCTACCTTGTACGATACATCATTTTCGTCAGTGCTGATTCCTACTTCAAACTGTTGAGGTCTATCAATCCTATCGCCGTTTACTTCGCTAAATGTCATAGGGTTCCGAGTAGCAATATATGACTGGACAGGAGTATCCACTGCATCAGAGTTCTTCCTATCCCTCTCTATGTTCTCCTCATTCCTGTGCCTGTTGCTCATAGCATCAATCTGAAGGATCGAATGAGAACTGTAATTGTACTTTACCTGCAGCAAAGCATCAAAACTGTTACTTGGACCAGGCTGAAGCAGACCACAGTCCGCCAGACTCATGTCCTCCTCCTGCCAGTTCAATGGCTCAGCACTCTCACCAGGCAAAAGCAAGTTGTTAGCGTTACCTTCTCCAAGACCATCCACATCCTGACCGTATTTCTGCAGAGAAATCCACCCACTACTACACTGATCATCACTTCCACTGGCAAACTTGGTCTCAGTAATACGCAAACGGTAAGAAACATTCCTAGCATCAATACCCTTCAACTGATGCCTAGTATTCTTCAACAAGAAAGAAATCGGTATCCCTGTCCCGGGAGCCTGGTAAGCAACATCAAAACTTTGATCAGCACCGAAAACATTGAAACCATCAACCCTCAACTCATACGTCTCACCTACATCATTAGACCCAGGCTCCTGAGTATTATTCAACTCCCACTCCTTGATACAACCCGCATCACCAAAACAACTCAACGTCTTACCAAACTTACCTGCCTGAAAACCAATAACCTCACCAAAATCAGAAAAAGCATTGCCCGCCTGACTAGTCTCACTACCAAACATATCACCAAGAAGACCCATATAACCGCCTCCACCACTAAACATCAAGATTCCTCCACCAATCAAACCTAGGATCAATACAGGGATAATAGCTTTCGATGCTAACCTATAACCTGTAGAAAAAATGGATCTCAACCATTCAACACTGTGACGCTCATCATCATACCTTAACTCATTTCTCCTTCTAACATTACTTTCCGGGTATTGTTCTCCACCGTCTGGCACAACTGTTTGTCCGTTATGCTGGAATTTATTCTGTGCTTCCTCTTTTGCTTGTTCCTTTGCTTTTTCTTTGATTACATCCGGTAGCATTGAGTCCAGTTTTCCGGCTTTATTCACTATTGATTTTGGCAAGTATTTCTTTGCCAGTTTTAGAACTTCTTTATCTATGCTTGGGATAAATAAACCTGCGCCGCCAGTTCCAAAAATGGCTATAATGTCGTCTATAAACCACGTTAGATTTATTATAAAGTTTTTTACGTTATTAAGCCGGTTTGGACCTAGGAAAATTCTCTTGAAATATATGAGAGCGTCTCCTACTTCTATATTGAGGGGGGTAAAAGAAATAAATATTAGAAATAGTGTGTTTTCAGTAAGCCGTTGATATAGGCTTTCTTTGTTTTCGCTGTTAGGTGGTCGTTGTCTTCTGTTTCTCATTTGAAGTCATCAGCAGGCATGATTGAGTGGTTTATTCTTCTTTTTCTGAGATTATTTGCATATCATCTACTGTGAATGTCTGGTTGCTGTTTAGTGTTAAAGTGTTTTCTCTTTGTAGTGCGTCGCTGTTTATTTCTACTGTATTAAATCCGTTTTCTGGTTTTATTTGTTGGTATTGGTTGTTTATTTGGAGTTGTATTGGTTCTGCGGTTGTTGTTTTTTGGTATTGGAATCTAAGCTCTTCTTTGGTGTTGTCTCTTTGTGCGTAGTTTAGTGTTTCTTCGTCTAGGTTGAATTCGAAGTTTGTCTGTGCTGGTTTTACGTTTACTGAGTATCGTGTCTGGAGTTCTGCGTTTTGGATTCTGTAGTATGATTCTCCGTCTGTGGAGAATTTTATGGTGTTGTATCCTGTTGAGAGGTCGGCGTTTTGTGGTGTGACTGTGACTTGTTGTGTTGATCTTCCTAGCTTCTGATTGAATATTTCTTGGTTGTTGATCTGTATTTCGAGTGGTTTTTGCGGTACTGATTGGTCTAGTGGTACTTGGAATGTGAGGTTGCTGGGTCTGAAACTGTCTAGTTCGTGTTGGTACATTTGGAAGTATCCTGTGTAGTCATGGAATTTTCTGTCCTCTACTGTGACTTCGATATCTTCGATGCTGTAAACTGCTTTCTTCAGTGGGTTTGGTTGGGTGGTTCCGATCACGACCTTGTTCTCCCCGTTTTTGAAGTGTCTTTTTGATATATTGATTTCCGGTGTTGCTCCTGAAACTGTTGCGGCGCTGAAAACCTGGTTGCCGTTTACTTTTACGAATATCTCTCCTTTGGCTTCTCTTCCGAGTACTTCGAAGCTTACCTGTCCTTGACCGGGCTGTGTTGCATCGTAGTTGACGGTGATTTTGTCTCCGCTGAATAAGCCGTTTGAAAGCCTGAAATCTTCTGCGGTGTATGCCTGGACATTTCCTCGTGCCTCTCCTACCGTGAAGCTTCCGAACTTGGTGGTTCTGAAGTCCTCATTAGACTGGCCTATTGTGCCCGGGTTTTCGGACAGTAGTATCATGCTTTCGGCGTCGCTTCCGCCTAGGTTAAATCCGTCTCCTGCCTCTGTGCCAACCCATATCATTCCGAAAACTGCCAGTCCTAGAACCACTACAATCGGAAAACCGTCGTCCATAACCGGTTTTTCCCGTCCATGTTTTTATTTTACCCGTCCAATTCCAAGTGTATGAAGCTACTCAAAAAAGATAGAGAGGAAGGATTTGCCCAGGTTGAGGTTGAGAATCAGGATGATCTCTGGTTCCTGAAGGAGATAGTCCAGGAAGGTGACAGTGTCAGGATGAAGACGCAGAGAACCAAGCTCGACGGCAGAGAGAAGAAGACCTGCACCCTCACACTGAAGGTAGAGAAACTGGAGTACCAAGAGGACAGGTTGAGAGTTACTGGAGAGATCTCAGAAGGAGCAGAAGACATCGAACTAGGATACCACACATTCAACATCGAACCGGGAAAAAGATTCAAACTGTACAAAAACTTCACCGACGAAGAATGGGAAAACCTTCTGGAAGCTGAGCAGAAAGAACCTTACACAGTACTGTTCTGCCTGGTACAGAAAGGAGAAGCCGACTTCTACATAGTGGAAGAATCAGGAATCAAAGACCTATCCAAGATGGATCAAAACATCCCAGGAAAACTCTACGATGACCAAGACAGCGGAGCATCCTTCTTCCAAGAAGCCAAAAAATATATCGAGAGAACAGCCGAGAAAGTTGACAAAATAGTACTAGCGGGTCCAGGATTTTCTAAAGACCGTCTGGAAAACATGCTGAATGATCAAGTCAGTGAAAAAATCATGATGCAGGATACATCGGTAACAGGAAAGACAGGGCTTCACGAAGCAATTAAGCGTGGGGCTTTAGATAAGGTTGTTAAAGACTCCCGTATCTCAGATGAATCCGCCATAATGGAAGAATTCTTGGAAGAGCTGAGGAAGGATGGGCTAGCCTCTTATGGAGAGCCTGTCGAGGACTTGGTTGAGATGGGTGCTGTCGAAGAACTACTGGTTACGCCTAAAAAGAAGAGGGAGGACAAAAAACTGGTGGAAAAAGTAGAGCAGCAAGGTGGACAAGTGCAGGTAGTCCATACAGACCATGAAGCAGGGGAAAGACTGGAAAACTTTGGAGGCATAGCCGCTTTACTAAGATTCAAGCCATAAAATTAGTCTTCAGGTCTTGACTCAAGAGTTAGAGGAATATTCATCCGTTCACCGTTTCGAATAATAGTTAATTCAACTTCTTCATCTACTTCGGCATCCTGAGCCAGATAGTTCAGTATATCATCCAAGTCACGCATCTCCTCTCCGTCGATACCTACAACAACATCCCCGCCTACGACAAAGGTCCCTGTTTCAAGCCGAACTGTCTCTTTCCCGCCTTGGAGCCCTGCTTTGCTGGCAGGACTGTCTTTAGAGACGTTCATTACAAGGAAGCCTTTCGTAGAGTTTGTCTCCATTTCTTTGGCTAGGTCACGGTTCATGTTGGTGCCTGAAACACCTATCCATGGGTGTTCGGCATCACCATCGCTGATGATGTCAGGTGCTACTCTTTTTACAGTGCTAGCAGGTACTGCGAAGCCTATCCCTGAGAAGCTTCCAGTGTTGGTTTCTATAGCTGTGTTTACACCTATGACCTCTCCTTCTGTGTTGAGTAGTGGGCCTCCACTGTTTCCAGGATTGATCGATGCGTCTGTCTGTAGTACATCTCTTATACGAAACCCTTCAAGCCCTACCTGTTGAACTGGTAGACTTCTACCTTTTTGAGAGATTATGCCTGAGGTCATTGAACCTCTTAGTCCGAAAGGATTGCCGATCGCAACTACTTCCTGACCTACACGGACATCTGATACATTACCGAGTTTTAATGGCTGTAAATTATCTTTTTGAACTTTCAGAACTGCTAGATCGCTGTAAGGGTCTGTCCCTACTATGGTGGCTTCTCCGGTTGTTCCATCGGTAAAGCTGACTTCAACATTATCTGCGTCGTCTACTACGTGTTCATTGGTTATTATGTGTCCTCTGCGGCTGTAGACAAAGCCTGATCCTTGAGAAGACTCTTCGCCTTGTGCTGAAATATACACGACTGATTGATCTGCTTTCTCGAATATAGGTGCCAGGCTCTGGTCGCTGCCATTTACGTACACAATCTGTGTATCCGCATCGTTCTGATTCTCCAGATTTTCCTCTAAACTGTCTAACTGGCTGCTCATCTGGGTGTATACAAGCCCTGAGCCAAGGGCTCCTCCAGCAAAAATCGCAGCAACAATCAAAAATGAAACTCTATCGGCACTAATATCCATAGTAGTAGTTGAATCTTCGATTTTTTTAATCTTCGAAAATACTTAAGCCCTCAGCATCCAAATACTGAATGTGAAAAACAAAATCTTTCGACTCACCCCTCTTGGAAGAGCCGATGGACAGATAAGAGACTTCCTAGAAAACAAGCTGGAGGATCACCAGTTTGAACGGTACAACAAAGCACTGATGAAGTACAGAAACTTCAAACTGATCCAGCAGTTCATAAGAATACTATTCTACGCCTCCATAATAACCTCCGTAGCCGCCACATTCAACCTAAACCTATCCCTAATCAACCAGATAGCATCCTACCTAGGATTCACAGTAATACTCATAATCTACGGAATAGTAAACTACCTAACCATGATCTACAGAGAAGAATACCACGTACAAAGAGATATACTGATAGCTACAGCATCAGAAAACAGGTAAAACAAATAAGACGCCGGAGCTGGCTACGAAAATCTCAAGAAGATTTTCTAGACGCAACTTTGAGAGTTGCTTGAAACAATTTGATCTTACAAATTGTGGAACAGAAATTCTTTCAGAATTTCAAGACTTGAAAAATCCCAGCTCAGAAAGTAGTGGGAAACGCCGGAGCTGGGATTTGAACCCAGGAGAGGCGGGTATGCCTCACCGGTTCTCAAGACCGGCACAATTAGCCAGACTCTGTCACTCCGGCAAATCTCTCGATTTGCTGTGGGTCGAGAAAACTCTTTTGAGTTTTCGACCTCCGGCATAACTGGAAATCCAGTTAGCAGATTTGGATGGATTCTAAAGAACCATCTCTCGTAGAAAGTAATGACCTGTAGAATCTTTAAATGAGGAAAGGATAGAGTAAAGAAAAATTTTATTCCATTAGTTCGATTTCAATGTCTACGCCTTCTGGTACATGTACACGCATGACCTGTCGAAGTGCTCTTTCCGAGTCTTTGACATCAATAAGTCTCTTGTGAACATGCATCTCGTATCTTTCAATAGTGCTGCTTCCTTCTCCGTCAGGAGCTTTTCTGGTTGTGATGTTCATGTTCTTTGTAGGCAACGGTACTGGTCCTGAAATCTCGGCTTCGTACTCATCGCCAATCTCTACAATTTCTTCTGCCAGGTCATCAACTTTTTCCTGACTAGTGCTTCTAAGCTTTACACGCGCCTGCTGCATATCAAAACATACTGAAGTTAACTATTATAAATGGTGTTAGATTATTCTCGTTCTCTCTGAAGTTCCCTATCTATATCTCTAGTAGAGTCATTCAAGGTAGCATCGTAAAAGTTATCTTTATCCTCCTCTTCCTTTGGCATACTAGGGTTTTCAGGATCTATAAAATCATAGTATGGACTTTGTCCAATAATTGTGGTCTCATATTCCCTTTCTCCATCATATTCTATACGATCAGATATTGGAGCGCCGTCTAAGATTTCTTTTGGTAACACGCCTTCTTCTTGAGCGATTTCATTGGCTATTCTCTTTCTCTGTTCATAAGAAATATCAGGTCCAGCAGGATTGCAGTATTTTCCTCTTAAACCAATAGTGAGAAAAGGGTTGTCTCTTTTGTCTTCTACTCCTATGTTGACTTCTTCCGAGTTGTCTATTATTATATCTTTCTGAATTCTAGCCGTTTCATAGTCTAATATTTCGGTTTTTTCAGAATCAAAGTATTTGATGGCGAACTTATCTTGTTTATCGCCAGCTCGGCTCTGAGACAAAAGAGTTGTCAAGTTTTCAGAGCTATATCCAAATCTGCTCAATGTGTTGAGCAGTCTGTAAAGTCTAGGCTGAGCAGGAGGTTGTTCAATTTGGGAGATAGCCTCCTCCAATGTTTCTTCTATTCTATCTTCGGTAAAAAATTCTTTCGTCCAGTTGCTATCTGGCGAGGTTTGTTCTTCACCAAATAGATTAATCATATGTTATGTATTAGTAGTGACAATATTTAAATGCTGGGATAAGTGTAGAGAATGAGATAGTGAGATAAGTAAAGAAGGTAAGAGAGAAAGAAATTTATTCCTTCTCGTTGACTTCTAGTGCTTGTCCTGCACCGACTGTCTGTCCCATGTCTCTGATAGCGAATCGTGCCATCTGTGGGATGTCGTCGTTTTCTTCGATGACTAGTGGCTGCTGTGGTGTGATTGTTACCTTTGCTGCCTGACCCTGTTTGATGTAGTCTGGGTCTTCTTCGAGTGTCTCTCCTGTCTTTGGATTCATTGTCTCGTGAAGATCTGTGAATGTACAGCTGACTTGTGCTGTGTTAACGTGGAATACTGGTGTGTATCCTTCGCTGATGACATTCGGGTGGTTTAGGACGATGACTTGTGCCTTGAATGAATCTACGACTGTTGGTGGGTTGTCTGCTGGTCCTGCGACATCTCCTTTCTTGATGTCGTCTTCTCCGACTCCTCTTGTGTTCCATCCGATGTTGTCGCCAGGTTCTGCACTTTCTACTTCTTCGTGGTGCATTTCGATTGTCTTGACTTCTCCACCGATGTTTCGGTTGAGTCTGTCACTTGCTGGCTGGAAGACGATGTCGTCTCCCTGTGAAAGGTCTCCTGTCTCTACTCTTCCGACGGATACTGCTCCGATACCGGAGATTGTGTATACATCTTGGACAGGGATTCTTGTTGATAGTTCGATTGCCTTTTCAGGTTCTTCGAAGTCGTCTAGTGCGTCGACTAGTGTTGGACCACTGTACCAGTCCATTTCGTTGTTTTCTACTACTCCTTCTCCGTCAAATGCGGAGATAGGTACGAAGTCGATGTCACTTGTGTCGTATCCGACCTGCTGGATCATTTCGGAAACTTCGTCTTTGATGTCGTTGTAACCGTCTTCTCCGTAGTCAGCAAGGTCCATCTTGTTGACTGCGACTGCTAGCTGGTCGATTCCCAGTGTCTTTGCAAGGTATGCGTGTTCCTTGGTCTGTGGCTGGATTCCGTCGTCTGCAGCTACTACGAGTACTGCTGCGTCTGCCTGGGAAGCTCCTGTTATCATGTTTTTGATGAAGTCACGGTGCCCTGGAGCGTCGATGATTGTGAAGTGGTAGTTGTCAGAATCGAATTCCTGGTGAGCCAGGTCGATTGTAACTCCTCTTTCACGCTCTTCTTCAAGGCTGTCCATTGCGAATGCGAAGTTGAAGCTTTCTTTTCCTGCTTCTTCAGCAGCCTCCTCAAGCTTGCGCATCTCTTCTTCTGGAAGGTTTTCAGTATCCCACAGAACTCTACCGATTGTAGTAGACTTTCCGTGGTCAACGTGTCCGATAAATACGAGATTAATGTGTGGTTTGTCTGCCATAATTAAGGTTTCACCTATAGCGTATAATAACCGATAACCCGCTAAAACTTTAAAAAGGACCGGTGGTTGAGATTGTAAAGTTTCTTATTCTGGGTCTGACCTTCTTTCTCCTAATTCCTGTGAGGAAGGTATTTCTGGATAAGCGTCGTCTATTCTTGATCTGTAAGAGTCATCTTCATTTTCTAATGCTGCTTCTATGTACTCGTCCTTTGTATCATAGCACTCAAGTACTCTGTCTATCGAATCTTCGGTAAGTTCGTGGTCTTTATCCTCTGCTACAGCTCTAGTTCTTGAAAGTAAGGCTTCTGGATTTTCTCCAGGAAAGTCTTGTCCTTGATGAATCTCTTTTGCAAAATAGTGGGATACTTCATCGTTTTCCACATAGATAGGGTCTACATCTTGTTCATTACTTCCTTGGCTGGTTGATGGTCGTGCCGTATTTATATCTTGAGCAGTTTCTTCAGATCTCATGAATCCTTCTGTAAGGAGTTCATCTTCTGTTTTTGTTGAACCGAGATAGGGTATTTTATCTCTCCAATTGAACATACATTAATTTGTCACTTTTTAGTTATAAAAGTTTGTGTTTTTGGTCTTGTCTGGTGGAAACTTTCTTTAGTTTTCAATAATAGTTATTGGTTATGGCTGTAAGTACTGAACTGCCTGAGGAGCTTGAACGTTTTGTTGAGGAAGAGGTTGAGCGTGGGCGTTATAACTCGAAGTCTGAGCTTTTGCGTGATGCCTTGCGTTTGAAGATGGTTGAAAGAGAGTTTGATACAAGAGGTATCGAGGGCAGAATTGGAGAAAAGTTGGAAGATGTTTTGAAGGATGTTAATGTTGAGGATGCTGAATCTTAGAGTAAAGTAGAAGAGTAAAAAAATTATTCTTGGTCTATGTATCTGTTCGCTTCGATTGAGACGTGTATCATCTCTTCTGCTATCTTTCTGTCTCGCTCTGCTGTGGCTTTGTAGCCTTCCTTTAGCCGCTCTTCCAGGTTTTCTTCATCTGTCTCCTCTAAGTTCATAGACTATGCTCTATTTTATGGGTTCTATCTCCAGGTTTTCTATTCTTTCGAAGTGTTTCGTGTTTGTGGTTACTACTGGGTCCTGTTCGAGCAGTGCTGTGGCGGCTATTATGCAGTCCTCTCTGTCGATTCTTTCTCCTTTATTGGCAAGGTTTCCGGATATCTCCCCTGCCTTCTTCATCACTTTTCTGTCCGCCTGGATAATGTTCTTGGAGTTAAGTACGTTCAGCACCTGCTTTCTCTCTTTTTCCGGCTTACTGGATCTAGCAACTCCTTCGTGAAGTTCCAGAACCGTAACTGAGGATATCTTCTCCGGTTCGCCTTTTAGATTCTTTAATTTGTTAATTGCTGCCTTGTTGCCGTCCAGAAGTTCTATAATGAATGAGGTGTCCTGGATCACTCTTCATCACTTAGCTTCTCCGCTATCCTGTCGCTTCTACCTCTTGATCTCTGTCTACCTTCTTCTACAGCTTCTCTAATTTCCTCTGTCTCGTTTTCCCAGATGCCAGCTACTTCCAGCCAGGACTTTTCACTCGTCACATTCTTAACTACGTCCGAAAAGCTTTCTCCTTCACTCTTCAGTTTCTTCAACCTGCTGTAAGCCTCGTCATCAAGGGAGATATTTCTAGTCGCCATACATACACACTATGTGTGTAGATTGAAATAAGTTGGGTAGTTTGGATCGATTTGCAACATTGTAGTCTGAATAGAATGTAGAATTGAAAATGAAAAAATGAGGGAGGAAAATGTTATTCCTCTAGGCTTGGCATTTCCTGCTTCATGCCTTTTCTTTCTCTGATGTCCATGATCTTTTCTTCTTGTAGGTTCATTGGCATTGCTTCGAAGATCATGTCTTTGGCTGAGAAGAAGCCTTTTCCGTTGGTTGCTCCTTTGAGTGCGGCTTCGAATCCGAACATTTCTTCTACTGGGAGTTTACATTTGAGGATTGTGGAGTCTCCTTCTTCTTCCATGTTGAGTACATCTCCTCTACGGTTGCTGACTTCTGTCATTGCGTCTCCCATGACTGTGGTTGGTACATCGATTCGCAGGATTCTTACCGGTTCGATCATTCTTGGTGTGCTTTGTAGGAATCCTCTTGTCATTGCGTCTCTGGTACATGGAACCATCTGTGAAGGTCCTCTGTGGATTGCGTCTTCGTGCAGGCTTGCGTCGTGAAGCTTGACTTTGAGTCCGATTACTGGTTCTCCTGCCATCGGTCCTTCGTCGCAGAATTCGTGGAAAGCATCAACTAGGTATTCTTGGATTTCTCTCAGGTTCTTGATACCTCTGGATGCGTTGATGAACAGGTTCTCTTCGTATGCGTCCATGATGTTGTCTGCTTCGTCCTGGTCTAGCCCTGCGTCTACTAGTGCGTCTCTTACTTCTGTTTCGTCGTCTGCCTGTGCTTTGAGTTCTGCGTAGTCTTCTTTGAGGAATTTACGGACTTCTTCGTCGATTGGTTCGACGCTGATTTCTAGTTCGTTGTGCCGGTTTGGTGATTTACCTGACACTGGTTCGCTTTCATCTTCGATACCTTCTCTGAAGACAACGATTGGTTCGGAGACATTGATGTCGATTCCTTTTTCTTCAAGGTGTCTTTCGATCTTGGCTTCGATGTGGAGTTCTCCGAGTCCCGATACGAGTGTTTCTCCTGTGTCTTCGTCGATGTCAACCTTGATTGTATTGTCTTCTTTCGCTCTCTTCCTGAGTGTTTCGATCAGTTTTGGAAGATCACTTGTTCTCTTTGGTTCAATTGACTTTGTGACAACAGGTTCGAATACATGTTCGATTTGCTCGAATGGCTGGATTTCTTCGTCTCCGTCTAGAACGAATGTTTCTCCTGTTGAGAAGTCTGGTCCTGTGATTGCTGCGATGTTTCCACATGGTACGGAGTCTACTGTAAGTTTTCTTGGACCTGAGTAGATTCCGACCTGCTGCGCTCTCTCTGTCTTCTGACTTCCGATCCCGTACAGTTCGTCTCCTTCGTGGACTGTTCCGGAGAAAAGTCTTGCTGTTGCTATTGTTCCTGCGTGTTCGTCGTCTTCGACGTTTGTGACGACTCCGACCGTTCTTCCATCTTGGTCGTGCTCCATCATGTCCTGACCAACTTCGCTGTTGACATCGCCAGGCCATACCTTTGGAATCCTCCATGCTGCGGATTCTCGTGGGTTTGTCAGATGTTTTACTACCATGTCGAGTACTACTTCTTCGATCGGTACATCTTCTCTGAGTCCTTCGTGGTCTCCTTCGTTGACACGGTCGATTAGGTCTCCGAAGTTGATTCCTGTTTCCTGCATGTAAGGCATGGAGATTGCCCAGTTCATGAGTGCGGATCCAAATGCGACTGTTCCGTCTTCTACACTCATCTTCCATTCTTCAGCTGTTTCTTCATCAGCGTACTTTCTGAGTGCTGCATTGACTCCTCTAATGATTTCTTTGAATCTTTCCTGCATCTCTTCAGGAGTTAGCTGCATCTCTTCGATTAGTCTATCAATCTTGTTGATGAATAGGACTGGCTTGACGCCTTCTTTCAGTGCCTGTTCCATGACTGTCTCTGTCTGAGGCATTACGCCGTCAACTGCGTCTACAAGGACTACTACTCCGTCGACTGCACGCATTGCTCTTGTAACATCTCCTCCGAAGTCAACGTGGCCTGGAGTGTCGATAAGGTTGATCAGGTAGTCGTCGTCGTTCCATTCGTGGACCATTGAAATGTTTGCAGAGTAGATTGTGATTCCTCTTTCTGCTTCCTGGTCGTCAAAGTCCATGAAACGCTGGTCTCCAGCGAGTTTGTCCGAGATCATTCCTGCTCGGGCAAGAAGGTTGTCTGTTAGTGTTGTTTTTCCGTGGTCGATGTGTGCTGCGATTGCGATGTTCCTGATGTGTTCAGGATCTTCAATTACACTTTTTATTGCGTCAAGTTCTTTGTCAGACATTTTCGAAATTCACCAATTGGTTTATAACTAGAAATCCTCTTGCAAGATTTAAAAAAGGCTTTAGCCATAGGTCGTTTTCTTCAGAATATCAGCTTTGTTATGAGGTAAACAAGGCTTAATGGTAGTCCAACATAGAGAAAGTATCTGAAGTATGCTCTACTAGTGCTTGCCTCAATTTCGGAGTTACTGGTGTTCTCAAATTTAATTTCCCCCGAATTTTCCTTAATCTTCTCTGGCGCAGATTTAGGTATCATCCCGCGATATTCACATTCTCTGCAGAGCCATTGATCGCTTTTTGAGATGATTCCACCAATCATGTTTGTTCTACTGCTATCAGGCTCAACTTTCGTTGAACCACAGTTGGGGCAGAATCTAATCTCGGAACTCATTAAGTAGTAGAAAGGAATGAAGGAAATAAAAGAGCAGGTCTTATCGTGCGCCTTCTGCTTCTCTTTCTTTACGCTCTTTGGTTCTGACGGCTCTTATTTCGTTGTTGCCGTCTGCTGCACCGATTAGTTCGTTAGTCAAAGTCTCGACTGCGTCTTCGCTTTCTGCTAGTCGTTTTTCGTATGCTCCTTGGACGAGTAGTCTTAGCGCTACATCTACTCTTCTCTGAGGAGCCATGATGACTGCTTTTCTTGCTCGTGCTCCTCCTCTCTGGTAGGTAACTACTTCCTCTACGGGTGCAGAGTTCTCAATAGCATCTACGAGTACCTGGATTGGGTTCTCATCGGTCTGCTCGTAGATGTTGTCGAAGACTTCTTCGATTATATTCCAGAGTTTCTCACTTTTTCCGGTGTTTTTACCGGATGTGATGTAGTGTTTGTTTCCTCTGTGACCGGCTACATACATGTGAGTTAGCAGCCGCTCTGTGATTGGTACTTCTGCTTTGTAGAACTGTCTTTCAGTATGTCTTCCTTTGCTTCTCGGTGAGAGGATGTTTTCTAGGTTGATGTACCTTACTAGTCCGTCGTCGCCGATTTCTACTTCTTCTGCGTCGTATTTTCCGAATGTGAGTACTTTGTCTTCTACTTCTATTTTTGCTGGATTGCTCATTTTATGATCACCGTGTTGGTTTCTGCTGGTTTCCAGCAACTAGTTCTTTTAGGCTGACACCGTTTACTTTGATTACTTTGTATCGGACGGTTGGAATGTCTCCTTTTGGTCCGGAGTCTGCTCCACCGATTCCTTCAATCATTACTTCGTCGTGCTCGTCGATGTGATCGATTGCTCCGTCTCCTGGAACAAATGCTGTCAACTGTTTACCGTTTTTAAGAAGTTGTACACGCACACATTTACGCAGTGCGGAGTTAGGCTGTTTTGCCTCGATTATTCTTTTTTCTAGTACGATTCCTCGTCCCTGTGGTGATCCTTCTAGTGGATCTGCTTTTTCCTTCAGGTTGAGCATTCTTCGTTTATAGTCTTTGTCGCTCCAGCGGTAACTCTGCCGCTTTTTCCGCATTTTCCGTGCGTTGTACAATCCCATATCCCAACTAGATAACTTAAGTTTTTTATACCCGGTTAATCAATTCTCAGTTCCTTGCTGTTAGGTATGCCCCTAGTAGTAGTTCCGCTATTCCGGGGTAGAGTAGAAGTGGTTGGATAGTTGCTCCAGCTGTTATCAGAAGGGTGGAGGAGAGTATCAAGACTGCGGGGAGTAGATTTGTGCTTTCTTTTTTGATGCTTATTTCCTGTTTGCCTTGTTCGTTGCTGTTTTCTAGGTATGAGTTTATCTTGGACGGCAGTCTGCTTATCATGTCTTTGTTGTTTATGAGGTCGATAGCTAAGTCTTCGCCGATATCCTCGGGACTGTTTTCATCGTATAGTACTTCCTTTATGGTGTCTTCGTACTGGTCTGAAATCTTGAAGTCCGGGTAGATTGTTAGTCCGATTCCTTCTACAGTTACTAGGTTTTTGCCTAGGAGTGTTAGGCTTGAGGGCATGTAGATGCCGTGTTTACTTATTTCTACGAACAGGTTGAACATTTCCTGTGTTATGCTGTTCTGTTCCAGTGTCGTGTTTCTGACAGCCATTATCTTCTGGTTGACAGCTGCTTTCACGCTTTCCTTGTCATAATCGTCGGTGGTTCGTCCAATCTTCTCCAAACACTCTACCATTCCTTCTGCATCTTCTCGGATTAAGTATAGCAACATTATCCCTAGTGTTTCTCGTGTTTCTTGGTCAATTTGTCCCATCATGCCGAAATCAAGGTAGACCAGTTTTTCTTCCTTGGTTATCAGGAAGTTTGATGGGTGTGGGTCGGCGTGGAAGAATCCGTCCCGCATCGACTGTTTTATTCCGGCTTCGATAGCTGTCTCCGCGATTTCTTTAGCATCTATATCCCATTCATCCAATTTTTCCTCATCTGTGCATTTTACTCCGTCGATGTACTCAAGTACAATTACTTTCTCAGTGTTGAGTTCTGGATATGTCTTGGGTGCTGTTACTCCATCCATCTGTTCCATGTTGTTGCGGAATGTCTGGGCATTCACTGCTTCCTTCTTGAAATCCATTTCTTCTCTAGTCCAGTTAGAAAACTCCTTGGTAAAGTCATGTATATGCATGTCTGAGAGTCTTTTGGAGTGTTTCTCTGCTTTCCTGGCCAGATAGTCTATTATCTGTAGATCGGTTTCAACCTTGTCTTTTATTTCAGGTCTTCTGACTTTGATTACTACTTCTTCGCCGGAGTTTAGGGTGGCTTTGTAGACCTGTGCAATTGATGCTGAGGCGATAGGTTCTTCTTCGATGTTCTGGAATTTTTCTGTTCCTATTTCCTCTTCTATTATTCTGTGGGCTTTCTCATTGTTGAATTCTGGTGCATGGTCCTGAAGTTTGCTTAATTCTTCTGTGTATTTTCTTGGCAGTATGTCTGGTCTTTCTGCGAGGACCTGCCCAAACTTGATGAATGTGGTGCCTAACTCTTCCAGTGTTTCTCTGAGGGCTTCAGGTCCTGGTCTTGACTGTCTCCTAGCCTTCAAACGGTGAGAAAGAGGGAGGTGTTTGATTAGTTTGGTTTCTGTAAGAAGGTGTCCTGCTCCATTTCTAACTATTATCTGGAGTATCTCCTCGAATCTTTCGAGGTTCTGTAGTTCTTGTTTTGGATGTCTCACAGAAAGACTGTTTGAGATGCTGGAATAAGAATACTTGGAAGAAAATGTGTTGCTTACTTGACGGTTACTTCGTTGACATTGTGCGTCCTTTTCAGGATGTCTCTGATTGAGTCGATGTTTTCTCCGTCTCTTCCGACTAGTTGTCCTTTGTTGTCGTTTGAGACATTGATTTCGACTGTTTTACCGTCTTCTGTGTCTTGTATGTCTAGGCTTCTGATATCGACGCTTACTAGGTTGTTTACGAATGCTCCTAGGTTGTCTTTGTATTCAAATATCTTGACATTTTTGCCTAGTTGGTTCTGTACTTTTTTGACTACTTTTCCGCCTTTTCCGATTGCCATTCCTGCTTTTCCTTCTGGTACGATGAAGTATGCTTCATCTTCCTTCATCATGCAGTCTCTGGCTTCTACATCTGTGAGTGATTCGAACATGCTTAGTGTTCTAATCATTTCTGTGTCGTAGGTTGCTGTTGCCATTTATTTGATCACGCTAGTGTAAGAAAATCTGTGCTCTGTAATTGTTAAATTGTCCCTAGGTTTTATAAAGGGTTGGAGGTTATTGACCCTCCTCGCCAAATTTAGGTTTTAACTCGACATTGCCGGTACCCATTGGAACGGGCTGACCTGTGACAATGTTTTCGACCACTCCGTCAAGAGGATCTGTCTCGCCTCTAAGAGTTCCTTCACGCAAGTGCTTCTTCGTCTCTTCGAAGACAGCTCGTGCCAAGAGCGATTCCTTGTCGCCAACGATTCCGTAACGGGTTGTTCCTTCGAGTTCTCCGTCCTTGGTCATCATGTCTGCAAGAAGCATGATATGTCTATCATCGATACCAATTCCCTGCTTCTCCAGTGTAGCATTGGTCTCATCGATAATCTTTCTACGCAAGGCTTCGACCCCTAGAACTCTCTTAACCTCGAATAGGTGGTTGGATGTGGTTCTTGTGTCGTCCACTTCCTTCATCTTCAAAGTTTTTCTCAGTGCTGTGCCGGCTGTCTGAAGCTGCCAGTCACCGTCATCTTCGTTAATAACAACCTGTTCGATTCCCTTTAGTCCTTTGATTCTTGCTTCTTCTGTATCGTTCTTCAGATCCTTCAGGTCTCTTAGGTCGTAGTCATCTTCTGAAGAGGTCAAGATGATCTTGTTGCCTTCAATCCTGATCTTGGCTTTTCTGACATCTTCTTTGACTCTCTGCTTGACATCTTCCATGTCAACATCGTAGTCCTCAAGCAGATCCTCGTTGAGAACATATTCTACTTCCAGCTGCATGATGTCAAGTGTATCCTGTTTGACCAGATCCTCGAACTTGATCTCACGCAGTTTCCGTGCTACTTCCTTGGCACCTTCTTCATCGTTGAAGTCTTCAGCTAGGTAGACATCCATCGCCGGTGTCTTTGGCTCTCTTCTAGCGTCTACAATCTCGATAAGTCTTGGAAGTCCTGCGGTAAGGCTTACCTGTGCTCCTCCTGCTTCGTGGTATGTCTCCATCGTAAGCTGTGTAGCTGGCTCTGCAAGAGACTGTGCAGCGACGATTCCGATAGATTCACCGGGTTCGTATTGCATCTGTTCGTATCTTTCTTCGATTTTTTCTCTTGTCTCTCCTGTCAAGCCCAGTTTCCGGTACTTTGGAGGAAGTTCTTCTGTCCTGTCTTTCCAGTGTAGTTTTTCTGCCATTATTCCGAAACACCTCGTGTTTCTTGGAATGCCAGAAATTCGTGTTTGAATTTCGTCATTTTATTCACCTTGGTTTGTGGAAATGTTTGTTGAGATTTTACCTCTGTCGGACTTGCCTGGATCGATTCCGTCTTCACCTGCACGGAACTGGATGATGTCTCCCTGTGCGTTGCGGACGGATTGGTCGTATTCGACTTTGAGGTCCTGTAGTGCGTTGGAGACACGCCTGTACATGTATCCAGATGTCTTGGTACGGAGTGACTTGTCCATCAGTGCCTTTCTCTGGCTCATCTGGTGGAAGAACATCTCCTGTGCATCCAGTCCTTCCAGGATACTGGAGGATACGAATCCTTTGGATTTAGCTGAAAGCTCACCTTTCTTGAAGTGTGAAAGGGTTCTTCCTTTGTATCCTCTTTCGATTCTCTGGTCTCTTACGGAGTTCTGTCCGATGACTCCTGCCATCGCTACAAGGCTCTGCATTGAACCTCTTGCTCCGGAGTCTGCCATGACGAATGCACTGGAATCTTCATCGAAGTTGTCTGTGATGATTTCTCCTGCCTCTGTGAAAGCACCGTTGAGTGCTTTGGTAATCCTGATCTCTCTAGACTGCTCTAGAGTCTTACCTGTGATTGCCTCCATCTTACCTTGTTCGTATTCCTGAAGCAGATCTTCTGTCTCGTCAAGTGCATCGTCGATTTCTGCTTGAATCTTCTCTGTTGCTTCGTCTGATACTTCTAGGTCTTCGAGTCCGATGCTGAATCCTCTCTTTGTCAGGAAGATTGCTCCGACTCTTGAGACACGGTTGATGAATTCTGCAACCATGTCGCTTCCGTATTCGATGCTTAGCTGCTGGATGATTTCTCCACCGTAGTCACTGACTGCGTCGTCGTCAAGTATTCCTTTGACGAGTTCACCGTCTTCGATTACTACTTCGTTGTCTTCTCCTTCATTGATTGTCAGGGAGATGTCATCTGGGATGAAGATTGATACAAGGTCTCTTCCTGAGACTGTGTCTCCTTCTGGAAGGTCTCTTGTGTGTTCTCCTGCTTCAGCCAGGATGTTGAATGCTTTCTCTCTGTCAAGTTCTTTGTCTTCCTGTGTCAGTAGGTAAAGTCCTGATACATAGTCCTGAAGCATACCGATGATCGGTCCTCCCATCTTTGGAGATTTGACATGTTCCTGGACCTTCATCAGTTCTTCTGCTTCTGCCCGTGCTTCCTCCGTCTGTGGGACATGCAGGTTCATCTCGTCACCGTCGAAGTCTGCGTTGTAAGGTGCACAGACATTCAGGTTCAAACGGAATGTTCTATGAGGAAGAACTCTGACCTTGTGAGCCATTATAGACATTCTGTGCAGAGATGGCTGACGGTTGAACAGTACTGTATCACCGTCTGAAAGATGTCTCTCAACTTTCCATCCTTGTCCTGGTTCAATTGCTTCCATTATTTCTTCTTTGTTTTCTTCAGTCAGTCTTCTCCTGTTGCCATCGGGCTGGAATACATAGTTGGCGCCTGGATGGCTATCTGGACCGTTTTCAATCCATTCCATCGCCTGATCGTAGTTGTCCTCTGTGATTTTCTTCGGAACTGTCAACTTTTGTGCGATTACATACGGCACTCCGACTTCGTTGATCCCAATGTTTGGATCTGGAGTGATTACTGTACGGGCGGAGAAGTTGACTCTCTTTCCGATCAGGTTCTGTCTGAAACGTCCCTGCTTTCCTTGGACTCTTTCAATCAATGATTTGAGGCTTCTGCCGGATCTGTGTCGTGCTGGGGGCACGCTGCTCATGTCGTTGTAGAATAGTGTTGCAACATGGTACTGCAGCAGTTCGTGAAGGTCGTCGATGATGAAGTCAGGCGCCTCGATCTCGATGTTGTTCTGAAGTCGCTTGTTAATCCTGATGACATCTACTAGTTTGTGTGTGATGTCGTCCTCACTTCTTTCACCTGTCTCCAGAGTGATTGAAGGTCTCATCGTTACAGGAGGTACAGGTAGATGAGTGAGTACTAGATCTTCCGGTCTACATCCTTCCACTCCTAGCTTGGCTGCCATCTCGTCAGGTATTTCTGAAAGCCATTCCTGGATCTCCTGAGGTGTAATCTTCTCACCGTCTTGATAGTATGTGTATGGTTTTTCGAAGTCGATGTCTGAGATTTCTTCTCCTGTCTCAGGGTCTTCGTTCATCCTGTTGCTTTTTCTCAAGCTCTTGTCTTCGTCCTTGAGTAGGCATGAAACACTGCCGTCGTCGTGGACATTTGTGAATCTGAGAAGGTTTCTAACTTTCTTGGAGTAAAGCACATGGACTACTGGCCGTGAAAGGGTAATTAGGCCGAAGTGTCCTTTACATTCCCTTATTTTTCCTCCACATGTCTGGCAGGTCATTCCTGGGTCGATGACTCCGAGTCCTGGATCCATTACTCCGTCTTCTACAGGGTATCCGTCTGCGTCGTAGACTTCAGCCTGATCAATTTCCTTTACTGCGATGTTTTGAAGCTTTTCTGCGCTCATTACTCCGAAGTCAAGTTCTTTAATGCTCTTCATGAATAATCACCTCTAGTTGTCCTCCAGTTCGATCTCTGTATCCATCATCATGGATTTTAGCTCGTTCATCAGTAGGAGGAATGCATGTGGGATCTCTGTCTCGTCCAGATCTCCGGATTCACAGTTTGGACAGTACTCTTCATTCTCTTCTCTGTCATGGATCGCTATCTCTCCACAGTTCTCACAGACCTTGATTTCTGTCTCGTCTGCTCCGAATCTTTCCTTGAGTAGCAGGGATGCTCCGTGTCCTACGAAGACATCCTTTTCCATCTCTCCGAGGCGGAGTCCACCTTCCTGGCTTCTTCCTTCGGTCGGCTGCTTGGTTAGAAGTGTGACAGGTCCTCTTCCTCTTGCGTGGACCTTGTCTCCAACCATGTGGCTTAGCTTCATGTAGTAACCTGGACCGATCATGATCTCTGCTTCCATCTCTTCACCGGTTACACCGTTGTACATCGTCTCTTTACCGGAAGATTCAAATCCTAGCTCTTCCAGTTGGTCTCTTAGTTTGTCTTTGTCTTCGTTGTGGTATGCTGAACCGTCTACTGGCTCTCCACGAAGCGCTCCGACTTTCCCTCCGATTAATTCGATTATCTGTGACACTGTCATACGGCTTGGGATAGCGTGAGTCGACATGATCATGTCAGGGGTAATTCCCTGCTTTGTGAATGGCATGTTTTCTTCCGGTGCAAGCATTCCGATTGTACCTTTCTGTCCGTGTCTTGTTGCGAACTTGTCACCGAGTTCCGGGATTCTGTACTCTCTCATCTTTGTCTTGATGAGTTTGTCTCCGTCTCCTGTCTCTGAGACCATTACTTTGTCGACTTTTCCTTGTTCTCCGTGTCTGACAGTTAGAGAGGTTTCTCTTCTGTCTGCCAGTCCCATCTGTACTTCTTCTGCTCCTCCGGATCCAAGGAATTTTGGTGGAGATGTCTTTCCGACTAGTACATCGTCTGAATCTACTTCTGTTTCTGGGTTGGCTAGTCCGTCTTCGTCTAGGTGGCCGTAGACTTCTTCTCTTCTGTATCCTCTGACATCTTTGTCTGGGATTCCGATCTCGTCTTTCTGTCCTCCCCAGTATCTCTGAGCTTCTGTCTTGTAAGTACGCATGTAGGTTGATCGTCCTGTTCCTCTTTCGACTGAGGCTTTGTTCATTATGACTGCGTCCTCGATGTTGTATCCGTCGAAGGATGCTAATGCGATAACCATGTTCTGTGCGATCGGATGGTCTCCGAGAATACTGTTGAATGTATTTGTCTCAACGATAGGCTGCTGAGGGTATGTTAGGATGTTTGATCGTGTTTCAAATCTTTGGTGGAAATCTCTTGTAGGCATTCCCAGGCTCTGTCCTGACATCTTAGCACCGAAGTTTACACGGTCACCACGATTGTGTTCAGGATAAACAACTAGGGAAGCAGATAGCCCGTTGATGATCTCTGGGTCGATGTCTAGGTGTGTATGTTCTTCTGTGATTTCTTCTCTTTCCATGGCGACATAGGCGTTCTCCTCTTCCTCTGCGTCCATGTACTCGATTTTTCCTTCTTCCTCGAAGTCTTCCAAGGTAACTTCTCCTTCAGCCAGTTTTTCAACATCTTCTTCTGTAAGCTGAGGTTCTCCGTCCTCAACGATGATTACAGGTCTTAGTACTCTTCCTGCATCTGTGTTGATCCGGATCTCATCCTTGTCTTCTGCGTAGTAGATTGAGACTTCTTTCTGGATATCTCCCTGTCGTCTTCTATCGATGATTTCTTCTCTTATTTCTTCAGGGTCGTCGATATCGCCAAGGATTTGTCCGTCTAGGAATACATCTGTCATCAGTGAAGCACCTCACTGAATCGTGTCTTAAGATTTCCAATTTTCGATTTAAGCTTCATAGTATCAATTTTGCTCATTTTAATCAACCTCTATTCGACCTCGATCCCTGTTTCTTCAAGCTTCATCTCTAGAGAGTTTTTCTCCATCTTGCTCATTCCGGTTGAAACATTCGCGGACATCGCTAGGTGGGTTCTCAGTCCGATGTTCATACCTTCCGGAGTCTTGATTGGACAGATTCTACCCCAGTGTGTTGGGTGAAGGTCTCTTGCCTCGAAGTGCTGTCTGTCAGCTGAAAGCGGTGAGACGATGTTTCTGAGGTGTGCCAGCGTCTTGATACGATTGTTTCTCTCCAGGCTCTGGCATACTCCTGTTCTTCCTCCTACCCAGTTTCCTGTTGCCATTGCTCCCATAATCTGTTTGTTGAGCGTGTCTGATACAACTGTGGACTGAAGGCTTGGTAGTCTTCCTCTTTTTGCACTTTTCTGGAAGTTGTATTTCATTCTTGCGACCAATCCCCATTTTCCTAGGAAAACAGATCTGAACTGCATTTCTAGGAGTTCTCCTGCCAAGTTTAGTCTTTTGTTGGCATAGTGGTCCATGTCGTCTTCTGTGATGTCGCCTTTTCCGAGCGCGATCACATTTCTGATCATGGATGCAAGAAGCTCTGCCTTGTCTTCTCTCGAGTCTGGTTCCTGTCCTAGGTGTGGTAGAAGATATTCGTCTAGTATTTTGTCGACTCTCTCCTGGACATCTGATGTGATTCCTGCCTGTCTTCCTACATATTCATATGCTTCTTCCTGGTTCGAGGCATCTACCTCGTACAGGTTGAGGTATACATCTGAAGAGTATTCTTCTCCGATCGCTTCTACGATTTCCTTGTCAGTCTCGTAGCCTAGAGCTCTGATCAATGCGATCGCTGGAGTATTCTTCACATTAGCGAATGAGATCTCTACAATATCCTTGTCTCTGACTAGTTGATGTCTCTGGACATATCCTGAGTTCTCAGAGTTGATTCTACAGGTCTGTTCTCCATCGTCTTCTTGGTAGATCGGCTTGTTGTCTGCCATTTCTTCCATGGAGACGATTGTCTTCTCGGAACCGTTAATGATGAAGTATCCTCCTGTATCTTCCGGATCTTCACCATTTCTCCGCTTTTCTTCGTCGTCCCATTCTGAGGTCCAGCAAAGGTCGGATCCAATCATGACTGGGATTTCTCCGATTGTGACTTCTTCGGATTCCTGTTTGACTCCTTCGAAGATCGGTGTCATCTGGACCTTGATCTCTGAGGAGTATGTTAGGTCTCGCATTCGTGCTTCTCTAGGTGTAATTTTTCTTACAGAACCGTCTGCTTCGTTGATCTTAGGTCTTTCGATATCAACATCTACTATCTTTATGACGAGGTCCTCTCCGTCTGGAAGTTCTGGTTCGATTGAACCAACTTCGTTTAGAATCGCTTGAATCCTTTCTTCAACAAAACGGTTGTAGGATTCAATCTGGTGTTTTACAACATTTCTATCAATCATCTGCTCTAAGAACTCTTCCTTCATTATTTTTTCACCTGAGAAACTCGGTTA
The DNA here is from genome assembly GCF_009617975.1 of Candidatus Nanohalobium constans. Taxonomy (NCBI): domain Archaea; kingdom Nanobdellati; phylum Candidatus Nanohalarchaeota; class Candidatus Nanohalobia; order Candidatus Nanohalobiales; family Candidatus Nanohalobiaceae; genus Candidatus Nanohalobium; species Candidatus Nanohalobium constans. The sequence goes on along the minus strand of NZ_CP040089.1, from coordinate 723,071 downwards.
TCTTTCGATAACTCTTCTGTAGTAAGTGGTTTTTCCGGCTGTAGGACTGTCTCTTTCTATCTCTATAACATCGCCAACTTCGACATCCATCTGCTTTAATGCGGCGTCAGTGCGCTCTATCTTCGGCAAATCACTTTTGTCCGCATCATATTTCTCGAGAACTTCTTCGATCTCGTCTTCAGTCATTTTGCGATGGTCTGGAACAGCCCGGTGGTCACGAATGTCTATCGCCATGGTTGGAAATCAACTCTTGACAGCCTTAGAAAACTGTTTTAGCTACATATAGGACCGCTCGAGTAAACTTTAAATAGGGTGGGGAAAACCACCGAAAGGTATATAATGAGACCTATTTCCAGAGAGCAGAACTCTTCCTCAAACTGGTTATGTCATCTCCAACAACCGTATGATCCAAAATACCGATATCCAACTTTTCTCCAAGATTAATTAACTCTTTGGTAAACTCTAAATCCTCTTCAGTAGCATCAGCTTTACCTGAAGGATGATTATGCGCCAAAATCAATGCAGAAGCATTAGACCTCAGACCTTCTTCAAAGATTTCACGCATCTCAAGATCCACTGAAGAAACACTGCCATCAAACTCCTTTTCGGCCACTATTTCGTTCCCGGAGTTCAGATAGAAGACTCGTGCCCTCTCACTCTCCAAGAACTTCATGTCCTCAACCTGAGACTCGACATCACTGAAACTCTCAATCCTCTCCTTCTCGGTCCTCTTCATCCTTCTACCCAGCTCTCCAGCAGCCAGTAACTGACCTGCCTTCACTCTTGAAATGCCATCAAAATCCTTCAACTCATCCAAACTCCTGTCAGCCAAACCATCAAGAGAAACCTCATCCAAGATCTCACCCGACAACTCCTTCACATTCTTACCCTGGATCCCAGTCCTAATGATAATCGAAAGAAGCTCGACATCCGAAAGAGCAGAAACGCCTCGTTCTTCTAATTTCTCTCTAGGTCGCTCCGACTCTGGTAGTTCCTTGACTGTGTAGTCCATGATTTAGAATAGAAGATTAGATGGATAAAATGGAAGGGAAAGAAGAGTTAGAGATTAGTTCTGTCCTGCAATGTTGCAACTTCACCAAGTGCAGTTTGAACCTGTTCGATAGGTCTAAATTCATCTCCTGGTTCTTCTATCATCTCGTAAGTTTCTGAATCATGAACTTCGTCCCAGGCTTGTACAGCCTGCTCAAAGTCGTTATAGGTAAATTCACCGTTGAATGGTTGTGTAGACTCATAGACCGAATTTACTTGATCTCCAGGTATTTCCTGAGTTGCTATTTCGTCTGATGTTGGCCTGCCTAGAATTTCTCTTACTGTATCCAGTCTTCCCCCTTCCTCAGTTTGTTCTGCCAAATCTTCACAGTATTCAGCTGCTTCTCTGAGTGCAACAGGCATCTGAAATACTAAAGGTCCAGGATTTGTAGGTTCGCTCATTGAACTTGGACCGTAGTTCACTGCACCATGAGTTAGTCCAGACTCAGCTCTTTGAAGGTTTTCTGATGATTCACGAAGTTTATTGGTATAGTCGTTCTGTCCCATTTTAATCGCCTTATTAGATCCAAATAAATAAACTTTTATATATGTTGTCATTGATAAGTGATATCTGGAAGATAGGGTTTATCTCTCTTAATTTTATCTAACTATTAACATTCATGGAAAAACTAATTCAAAACCCGGATTTCTCAGAAGCAGAAGAAATTCTCTCGGAGTATCTGAAGAGGGAGTACACTGTCCAGATTAATGGTCTCTGCGCCGTCAATTATCAGGGTAGGGCTAAGTCGAAGCTTGATAGGGGTGAGCGGTTGGTGATTAAGAAGCAGGATTCGGCGATTCTGGTGCATGGCCCGGATAACTATCAGCCGAAGAACTGGCAGCCGGAAGTCGATTCCTACACTGTAGAAATTGATGAGGAAGAAAAGCACCTGATTCTGGAGGCGAAGAGAACTAATCCGGAAGAAGTAGTTGAGATCCGTTTTGAGGAGATTGAATTGTTGACAGTTGATCAGATGGTGGACAAATCTGAGTTGAAGGTTTCTGGTGATGAAGTAGATATTCACGAAGCCATAGAAGAGGAACCTGGGATAGTTGAAGAAGAGCTGAAGGTTATTGAAAGGGAGAAGGAGACTCCGGCCGGTTTCATCGATGTGTTCGCCCGAGACAGTGATGACAGCTATGTAGTTATTGAAGTTAAGCGCAACCCGGACTACAACACTGTTCTCCAGCTACAGAGATATGTCGATGAAATAGAGGATGAATTTAAAGGAGGTATCCGAGGTATACTTGTTGCACCAAAGATGACGGATAAGGTGTTAGATTATCTAGAGGAAAGAGATCTGGAGTTTGTCGACGTGGAAATGGCGGATGTGATAAACTCCTATGAAGCTATTGACAACAGTCAGAAAGGTTTGAGTGACTTTGGTGCGGATTACGAGGTTTGATCCAGAGCAGGGATATCTCGTAGAGAAAAAGAGTAAAATTGTTTAGAAGTCTTCGTGAATCCAGTATCTCTCTACATGGTCAGGATTTAGCCAGTGGATTTCGTCGTCTCCGTCGACTTTAACCATTCCGTTCTCCAGAAAATCAGTGTTGTGGAGATGTAGTTCTCTGTCCTCACCTGAACTCAGTCTGATCATGATTTCACCGTTCTCGTGTAGAGCATCCCGTAAAATATCGTACACTTCAAATTCACCTGGAGAAAACTTCAAAGTGGAAACTCAAAAAGATTCCCTGCAACAGAAACCAGTATGTGTGGGATAGCAGGAGCAGAAAACCAGGAAACAGTAGAGAAACTTGTCAATGAGATGCAGCATAGAGGCAGCTCCTGCCAAACACAAAAGACAGAAAACTTTACTCTAGGCCATGTACTGCACTCTGTAGTCGGAGAACTGGAACAGCCGATCGAAGAGGAAGGTATTCTTTCCGCAAACTGTGAAATATACAACTGGCAAGAACTGAACAGAAAAAATGGCTGGGAGACAGAGAATGACGCAGAAACACTTCTTAAAGTTCTGGAGGAGAAAGGAGTAGAGGGTTTAGAAGAGATAGATGGAATATATGCATTTGCCTATATTCGAGACGGCGAATTAATTTTAGCTCGAGATCTTTTAGGAGTTAATCCGATCTGGTACAGTGAAGACCCTTTTGTATTCGCCTCAGAAAAACAGGCACTGGAAAAACAAGGTGTGGAGTCGAGAGAACTTCATCCTAGGCAGATTCTAAAATACGATATCGAAGAGGAAGAGATGAGTTTTGAGCAGCGAGAATTCTTTGAAATAGATGTCAAGGAGGAAAAGGAATTAGAGCAAGCTGCTGAGGAAATTAAGGAAAAATTCTTGGAAGCAGTTGAGAAAAGGATTCCTGAAGGCGGTGTAGGACTCCTATTTTCTGGTGGTGTTGATTCCACATTGATTGCGGCAGCTTTACAGGAACTGGGCAAAGATTTCACAGCTTATACTGCTGGAATACAGCATGGGAATGTCAATGCGCCTCGTGATATGGACTGGGCAGAAGAAGTCGCAGAAGATATGGGCATAGAGCTGGAAAGCTATGAGGCAGACCTAGAAGAAGTAGAGAGGGAAATTCCCAAAATTACGGATTGGATTTCATCTACTTCAGTTGTGAAAAATGGTGTCGCACTGCCATTCCACTTTTCGCTGCAAAATTCCTCAAAGAGCGAAAAAGTGGTTTTCTCAGGTCTAGGCTCTGAACAGCTTTACGCAGGTTACCACAGGCAACAAGGTTACTTGAACAAGGAGTGTCTCTCTGGTCTGCGATCAATTTTTGAAAATGATCTATACAGAGATAATGTCGTCAGCTTCAGGAACGGCTATGAAATAAGGCTTCCATTCCTTGATCAGGAACTTATTGAGCATGCTCTAACTATTCCAGAAGAGTACAAAGTGAAGGACGATTACAGGAAGTATGTGTTGAGGAAGGCTGCTGAGAAACTTGGGGTTCCGGAGAAAGTTGCCTGGAGAGGTAAAACTGCTGCTCAGTATGGCAGTAACTTCGATAAAGCTATTTCCAGATTAGCGAAGGATAATGACTACGATCACAAGCAGGAATACTTGAATAGTTTCCGTGATAAGTTGAATAGGAAGCTGGTGGCTCTTACATCGGGAGGCAAAGACTCAAATGCAGCACTTTACCGTATTCAGAGAAGAAACAATAAGATTTCATGTCTACTGACTTTGAGATCGGAGAACAAGCACAGTTACATGTTCGACTCCAAGAAGGAGAGGAAAGATATTGAATGGCAGAGCGAACAGTTGGATATTCCTCTGGTTGTGCAGGAGACTGAAGGCGAGAAAGAAGAAGAGTTAGAGGATCTCAGAGAAGGTTTAAAGAGAGCCAAGCAAGAGTACGGAGTTGAAGGAGTAGTTGCTGGAGCTATAGCCTCTACTTATCAGCGTGACAGAGTCGATAGAGTTGCAGAGAGGTTGGGCTTGAAGGTTTTTGCTCCGCTGTGGCAGGAGAATCAATCGAGATATATGAAATGGCTTATCCGTGAAGGTTTCGAGGTTGAGATCACTGATGTCGCGGCACGAGGTCTTACAGAGGAGTGGGAAGGCAGAGTTCTAAAAGAGGAGAATATTGATGATTTATTGGATTTGGCTGAGGAGTACAGATTTAACGCCGCCGGTGAGGGCGGCGAGTATGAGACGAAAGTGGTTGGTTTTCCTAATCAAGTTCAGTGATTTGTATTCCAAATTCTTCAGTCCAGGTGTTTTTTCTGTTTCTTGAGTGTTCTCTGTTTCTGGCAGTGCGTATGCCGTATTCTGCGAAGATGTTTCCTAGTCCATGATTCAATATTTTCTCCGCATATTCTTCGGCGCTTTCCCTGGAGTCGAAAATGTTGTTAGGTAGATCATACTTGTTTGGCTGATCTTTGTTTTTTGCTGACATTGGTTCGTAGACTGTAACCCAATTTCCATCATTGTTTCGTACTATATCTAACTTCGAATGATGCGTTATAGGATCCTCCATCATTACATAAGCGCTTCCGGAATCGCTCTGAAGTTTGATCCAATCTTCGGGAATACTTGACTCAGATTTTAGCTCGTTTTCAGAATTTCCAGAGTACTCTTGTGCTGGCAATATAACCCCTGGGAGAATAGTTTGATTCTACTTGATTAAAAATCGAACCGAAAAATTAAGTGTCGAAGTTTCCAATTATTCACTAAGTACCTCAGTTATAGGAACCTTGGCTCTTCAAATTCGTGACTTTGAATCTCGTCTCCTTCTTCATCGAAATAGAAACGAGCCAGGAACTTCTCATCCTTCAGCATCTTCGGCACCCAGTACTTATCATCAGGCCACATATCCTCGTAAGGCAGATTCTCGGTTTCAAACCATTCTGGCCTTGCTTCCTCTGTCTCTTCAGGTTCTCCAGAAAAACCTGAAGCCTTGAATACATGGACGAACTGGAAAGGATCTTCGCCGAATATAAACTCTAGTTCACCGACTTTTTCAACATCTTCTGGAGCCAACTTCAGTTCCTCTTCTGTCTCTCTAATTGCACATTCTTCCGGTGTTTCGTCGCCTTCAAGCTTGCCGCCTGGACCATTGAACAGTCCTTCGCCAACACCTCGCTTCTTCTCGATAAGCAATGCCTCTCCATCTTGGATTATGAACAGCAATGTGGCCTCGGTAGCCTCTTCCCTAAATTTTTCTCTTTCCATTACCTTAGAATTTTGTCTGCAGCTTCGTAAATATTTTCCGTCAGTAAAGACTCAATTGTGTTCTAACTTGACTTTGTCTCCATCCTCTAAATTAAATTTTTTCCGCAACTCAATAGGTGCCACAACCTCTGCAACAGACTTGGGATGATCAGTAAACTCCAGTCTAAGAAGACCACACTCAACGCCTTCAATCTTGCATGGTGTTACATCCACATCGCTTAGCCGTTCACCGTCTTCGTAGATTTCTCTAATTTCTAAGGTTTCAGAGTTCTCCTCGAACGCCTCTCGTGTTTTTTCCTCGACTTCCAGGTTTAATGTTCCGGGAAACGGCCTGAATCCCAGTGTTTCATCAAATGCTTCTTGGTAAACTTCCTTCCCAATATAGTACTCTCCGTCACCCATGCCAGAAGTCACTGTTCCTTCTAGCTCCAATTATATCACCATTGAAATCAGGAAAGCAATGAGAATCGAAGCAGTCAGTACTGCTTGGACAATGGAAGAACCTAGAACTCCGATAGTAGCGTACACAGCTGCTTTCAAACTATCTCTTTCGCCTCCATGAATCAAGTATTCACGGATTAGAACTGTTAAAGCTACTCCTGCAGCTAAACCAAGTGGATTACCTGCAGTCACTATAAATCCTATTAATCCTCCTATTCCCGCAGCAAGGCTTGTCTTACTCGATGCTCCTCCATATTTAGCTGCTATAGAGCCAGCAAACCAATCGACCAGCAAGGTAAAACCAGCAGTTAAGATTCCAAAAACTGTGAACAAGATACTTGGATCTTCTGTACTGAAGAAATAGATGATTACTCCGGCTAGTGAGAATAGTGCGCCTGGAGCCATGGGAACAATGCTGCCGATCACCCCTGCAAAAAGCAAAATTATTACAATTAGAGTTGTTATTTCCATAATTTCAATTGGTGTAGAAGGTTTTTGAGAATGGTTGCGGGTCCGGCGGGATTTGAACCCGCGACGACCGGCTGCCTTTATTCGAAGAGCGAAGCTCTTCTCGATCCTCGTCCCAGATGGGGCTTGAGGTTTAAAAGGCCGGCGCTCTGCCAGGCTGAGCTACGGACCCAACAAACTTCTGAAAGTTTGATCATCAGAGACCATTCAAAGAATGGTCTTCAAAGTCTAGATTGTTTCCTGTGTGAATTCGCCGTGTTGGATTGCTTCTACGGCGTGGTAAGGGATGAATATTTGGTCTGCTTTGACGAGTTGTGCTTTCTCGTTTTCGTTGAATATGTATGGGTCTGTTATTTCTACTCCGTTCTCTGTGCGGGTGACTTGGTCTTCTGTTTCTGTTAGGTAGTCGCCGCTCTGTGAGAGAACGATGACTGAGAAAGCTTTTTCGTCTTCCATGGTTTATTCTTTGCGTGGCTTGGCTTTGTCAAAGTCGTTTCTTTTCTTTGTTTTGCCGAATCCGCAGGAAGCACATTCGCTTTTACGTAGGTGGAAAGATTTTTCTCCACATCTGCGGCATTTGCCGTGTACTTTCTTGTTTCGTTTTCCTTTGTTCAGTGCCATTAATTAGTTCACCTATTCTGGGCTGACGAACAGTACATTGTCTCCACGGACGAATAGTTGACCGTAGTCTGTCTGTCCATCTTCGCCTGTTACTCTAGCGTCTTCCAACCAGATGTTCAAGTGTTTGTCAAAGGCCTGAAGCTCTCCTGAAACCTGTTTTTCTTCATCTCCGTATCCTTTCAAAGTTACTAGTACTCTTCCGTCTTTTGCTTCGTTTAGTACATCGAATGGCCTTCTATTTTGATCTCCCATACAGTTTATACACCTGTAACCGTGGATTCCGCGTCAACTTTAATAAACCCTTTCAGATTCAGGGATATCCCTGATTGGTTCTGCGTGTTTTTATAAGATTTCACAGGTTCTCTATAATATATTATGGCAGTTTGGCAAGATAATTCGACCACAAAGAAGACGGGAGGTAAAACCCGCAAATACCGGAAGCACAAGAAACACCAGAAAGGCGGAGAGTTCTCCGAGCCACAGACAGGAGAAACCACTACAATCAAGAAACGGACAAGAGGAGGAAACCAGAAGACAGTAGCAAAAAGCTCCGACACTGCGAATGTAGCAGCTGACGGCGAAGTAGTAGAAGCGGAAATTGAATCAGTCGAAGAGAACCCGGCAAACAAAAACTTCGTAAGAAGAAGTCTGCTGACAAAAGGAACAGTTATCCAGACAAGCGAAGGAAAGGCAGAAGTAACTTCACGCCCAGGACAGGACGGCGTAGTCAACGCCAAACTAATCGAGTAAACCTCTTTTTACTCTTTACTTACCTTCACATTTTCCTGAGTTATTCTGTTTTGAAGTTAAAGAGAATAGAGAAAAAATTAGGTTGTGTTTCTTATCTTCTGGTTACTAGCTCCTTTAAATTGGAGGAGATCCTCATGAAAAGGCTCTTCTCCTGGAAGTCAACCGGTATATGCTGACCGGTTTCATCCACAAAATCGGATGCCATCAAATACGAATAACCTTTGAAACCTTTAAATACTCTTTGATTTAAAACGCTTAGAATGTTTAAAACAGTTTTTAGAGGTTTCTAAGCTCTCCTTTATATGTGCCGCAGATTTAGTTCAAGAATATCTTCGTCCATCAGTTCATGTTCTACACCGACTTTCTGCTCAGGGAATTTGGAGCTCTCGCCTGTCACCTTCGCCTTTTTGAAACGGTCCTTCATATCGCCTGGCAGTATCTCCAATGCGTCCTCGACTGCGTCGCCCTCTGTAAGGATTAAAGGCTCATCCTTGTCAGGATCCTCGCCTTTCTCCTTCATGTAGACGCGGATTAAGCCTAGACCTTTGAAAATTTCGTCTTTCAAATTTTCCAGGTTTTTCTGTTTTTCGGCAGAGATCAGTAAATCATACTTATCCTCATACTCCTTCCTTGTCTCGGAGTCCAGCATATCAGCTTTGTTAACTACAGTTATTGCCGGAACATATTTTCTGTTCCTCATCAGTCCGTCGACGAAACGGTCTAGGTCTAGTTCTTCTCTTATTATTACTTCGGCATTTGTGTAGCCTCTCTGCTGCATCATCTGCTTGATAGTCTCTTCTTGGATATCCAGATCGACTGTGGTGGAAATATTTATTCCTCCACGTCCTTTCTTCTCAACTTTCATATCTGGTGGATGCTTGTTTATCCGGATTCCGGCGTTGTACAGCTCGGACTTAATCTCGTCTTCCCTCATCTCTTCAGGATCAAGCATAATTACAACAAACTCAGCGTTCCTCACAACTGAAAGAACCTGTGTTCCGCCACCTCTTCCATCTGCAGCACCGCCTATAAGCCCTGGAACATCTAAGACCTGAATATTTGCTCCCTTGTGCTTTAGCATTCCTGGATTGACATCTAGTGTTGTGAACTCGTATGCTCCGGTGTCTGAGTCAGCATTAGTCATATTGTTGAGAAGCGTGCTCTTTCCTACTGATGGGAATCCTACGAGTGCGACTGTTGCATCTCCTTTCTTCTTGACTGCGTAGCCTGAGGTGTCGCCGGTTCCTTTCTGCTTTTTCTGTTTTTCCTCCTTCAACTCAGCGATTTGACCTTTCAAACGGCCTCTTTCTGTCTCCGTTGCCTTGTTCACAGGAGTCTTCTCAAGTTTCTCTTCCAGTTCCTGGATGCGGTCGTCGATACCCATCTCTAAGTAGAAAGGACTTCTGGAGTTTTAAATTAGAAAGGAAAAACTAGTAGAGAAAAGTAGTTTTTTTGGGAAAAGATGAGTTTTATTCGACTTGTTCGATGTCTCCGTCTCTCCCGATGTTGAGTTGGATGTCGTCTGCCCATTCTCGGACATATGCTCCGGTGATGTGGACTTCTGCTCCTTCTTCGATTGCGTCGATTTCTTCCTCCCATAGTGTCAGGTCGATAGTTCCTGTCTCGTCCTCGAATACTACGGTTGTGATCCGTTTCTGTCCGTACCGTGTTGATACGGCTCGAGGTGTTGGAAGTTCTTTAATTGTTCCTTCGATTTCAACATCATCTGCTTCTGGATTAAGTTCCTCAACTGTCATTTCAGCCATTATTTACCACTACAAGAACTGTTAACCCGATGAGTCTTAAAAAGTCTTCCCATGCTTCAACACAACCGTCAAAAACCCTCCTAACCCAGAGAAATACATGAAACTGCCCTGGAACCAGAAACAAGAAATAGAAGAACTACAGCAAGAGAAGAAGGAACTTCAAGAGAAAATAGAAGCACTGGAAGAAGACAAGGAAAGCTTCAAGGAAAGGTTCCGAGCAGAGAAAGAACGCCGCTCCAAACTCTCAACACAGAAACAGGAGGCAGAAGAAAAAATAAACAAGCTGGAGCAGAAGATCCAGAACCAAGGCACAAGCAGAGACGATTCTACGGATATGGAGGGTCAAGAGATAGAGAAAATCTCTTTTAAACAGGGAAAAAGAATTTTGAATAAATTGAGGTCTATCGAGTCTCCTGAAAATGATCTCTTAACTATTTACTCTCCTCAAACAGTTCGGAGATTAAGTGATCAACAGGGTCTCAAGTCGTCTATTTCCAAAGAGAACTTTGAGTTTCTGTCTGATGATAAAGGCTTCGCTGCTTTCATGGATGAAGACTTTCTACAGGTTAAATTCAAGATGCGAGCGTTCTTCAAGCCTAAATGGGTGGTTTCAGATAGCTTTGATGCTTCAAAGATTTTTTCATTTGTCGAGAAGAAGAAAAAGTGGGCTGCAGTCTCAGCAGGCGAAACAACAATATTTGAAGAGAAGGATGGTGAGATATTAGTTAGAGAGGAAGTTTCTTCGCGTGTTGACAGCAAACAGAAGAAAGGCGGTTTCTCACAGGGTCGTTTTGAGAGAAAGCGTCAGGAACAGATAGATGAGCACCTTGAACTAGTGGAAGAGAAGATTGATGAGGATACTCTCCTGGTTGGTGAGAAATCCCTATGCAAGAAGCTTCCGGGCGATTTCCTTGGCGGTTTTGACGGCGATAGAGGTTCTGTAGACGCACTTTACAACTTCCGCTTGGTTCTAAAATAGATTTTAAAACAGTCGTCCGGAGACTAATTTTTTATGGTAGAATCTGATGAGGAGAAAATCCGAAGGATAAATCAGGAACTTAAGGAGTACTATGGAGAGCCAGAACAGCCGACAGAGATGAGTGGTATCGACTACCTGGTCGAAACAATCCTATCCCAAAACACAAATGACATTAACAGGGATAAAGCCTTTCAGAACCTGAAAGAGAAATACGGCGACAACTGGAAAACAGTAGAAAACGCAGATTATGAAGAGTTGACTGATACTATCAGAATTGCAGGGCTAGGTCCTACTAAGGCAGAAAGAATACAGAAAGCACTGGAAATCATAAGAGAGGATCAAGGAGAATACAGCATCGACTTTATAGAGGACATGAGCATAGAAGAAGGCAAGAAATGGTTGACAGAAATCCCGGGTATTGGTCCTAAAACTGCAGCAATAATCCTCTGCTTTCACTTCGACAAACCGGTTATGCCAGTTGACACACATGTCCACAGAGTCTCCAAAAGACTAGGAATTATACCAGAAACTGCTTCTAGGACCAAAGCACACGACATACTCGAAGAAAAAGTCCCTGATGACATAAAATACGAATTCCACCGATTACTGATCGACCATGGCAGAGAACACTGCAAAGCACAAAACCCAACATGTGAAGAGGGACCACTGGGTGAGGAATGTGCGCCGATTGGAGAAAAGTGAGCTCCTCCTTTATATTAAGACATTTATTGGTTTATGCCGCCCTATAGGGATACCGATAGGTATAATTACTATGCTGGCAGCCATAGTATCTGCCAATGGTTTTTCCCTCTCGATTCTTCCCATTGCAACGCTTGTAACATTGGTTTCTTTTTATGTTGGTTTTGCCCCAAACGACTACTTTGATTCAGAGACAGATGAAAATAATCCTAGAAAAGGCGGGATACAGGGAGAGGTCGTTGACCAAAGAAAAGAGATGATAGCAAAGTGGGTAACAATATTTTCTATAATATCTGCCTTCATTCTATCACTTATTCTTCCTAGGACTGCAAGTATAGCATTAATAATCCTGACAATACTCAGTTTGATGTATTCAGCGCCTCCAATAAGATTAAAAGGAAGACCTTTTCTTGATTCCTTCGTAAACTTCTTGATGGCCTATGCAACATTTGCCATAGGTGTTGGATTAACTGGAGCTTCTTTCAGCGATATAATTCCAGGAGCTATGTGGTTCTCACTTATCTATGGAGGAGGAGGTCATGCGCTAGCCGCAGTAATGGATTATCAACCTGATAAAAGAGCTGATATAACAACCATAGCAGTTGAATCAGGTAAGAAAATACCTATCGCACTATTTCAACTATCTATTCTGCTTGCACTTGCATTAGAGGCGTGGAGTCAGGAAACAAAAATTTTCCTACTACTGACATTTCACGGTCTAACATTAGCAGCTCTTAAACCACAGAGAGAACATATTGAGAGACTCGTGTATATAGGAACGGCAATTATGATGATATATGGAACAATATGGATCTACCTAAGAATCTAATTTCCCAATAAATATGAACAAAAATAAAGAGAGAAAAATGAATAAGCGGCTAGAAAACTCGAACTAATTATTCCAGTTCGTCTTCTAGGTCTTCTGGGATGCCGCCTTCGCCATCTGCTTGCTGTTGCTGCATCTCTTCGACAATGCTCTGTGCTTCTTCGTTTACTTCTTCCTGGTCGATAACGTCTTTTTCATCGAGTACAGAGAGAAGTGCGTGCACAGTAAGTTCTACATTACCGAGTTTTTGCTGCATCATCTGCATAGCTTGCTGAGCGTCCATCTGCTGTGGTTGATCTGCCATAAATAAATTTACACCTCAAATAGAGAAGTCCAAACAACTAGCTCGAACCTCCTAAAATCAACATATACCTCCAACCTTTTTAAACCAGCGAACTTTTTACGGTTCTCCAAGAACATTCAACTTCCTGTTCTGCTTTCCTCACAGCGTCCAGATAATTTCTCTCGGCCGCTAAAAGCTCATTTCTAGCATCTACTCTTCTCTGCACCTCATCTTTATCTACTGATTGAGCCTCTTTCGCTAAAACCTGCGGATCTTTCCCCAGTAATTCATCATCGTATTCTTCAGAATCATCTTGCCACTCATCTATAGTTTCATAGGCTCTAACAGCTACTCTATTGAATTCGGTTGCCTTTCTGAACTGTTCCTCGCCGTCATACATCTCAACAGCGGTTTCCAGCTTAGAAGCATACTCGCTGAGAACCTCTGCTAATGCTTCCAAATTCTCAACTCCAGCATCAAAAACTCTGCCTCTTCTAGGATCCTCAACAGGATAATCCATATGTAACTACTTCAAAGAAACAAATAAAAGAATTATGTTATAGAGAAGTCCGGGCACCACAAGCCTGACATTTCATAATCTCAACGCCCTTCTCCTTCTTAATCTCTGTATCAGGACGCCCGCACTCAGGACAATACACATACTCATCAACATAATTCTCCAGACGCCCCTGAACATTACCACGGCGGAACTCTCCATTAAGAACCAGTTCATCGCCTTCAATATGTCCAGCAGTACCAAGCTCATTCTGAATAAAGTTGGACAGAACCTTCTCCTCCCTGCCCAGCTTCTCAGCAATACCGGAGAAATCCTCAATAATCGTCCGGGAACCATCCTTCCTCGTCTTCAACTCAGGGACTTCAAATCTCTCTTCCTTCTCCAAGTCATCAGGAGTTTCCTCCTTACCTTTTTCGAGTAATTCATCGTAGTTGTTCATAGTTCTCTTACTGTGGGTGATCTTCTTAAGTTGGATGCTCTTATATAGAAGAGTATAAAGAGGATCTCTATCAACTACTCATAATTAGTTGTTTATTTTATCTTTTAGTTTTCTTAGTGCCATGCGATTTGCTCTAAAGTTGGCAGAGTTAGTTTGCAATTTTTTGTCATTCATCTTTCTAGTGTTATAATCTTTGGATAGCAGAAAACCCAAATTGTGAGTTGCTCCCATCACGACTACTGCACTCCCTTTATGGTTATTAAGTTTCTTGTCTATGTATGATTTATAGGATACATCTCTCTTGAATGTATGATCAGCCAGTAATTTGATCATCTTGTCTGGTTCTGAAGTTTCTCCTTTTTTCTGTAGTTCCTTTATCTTCTCTCCTTATTTCTCCTCCATAGGCTGGCGATGGATATATCTTATCAATTTTATTCCTGTAATTATATGATTCAGATAGTAAGCAGTGTAGGCTAGGGGATAAATGGACAGTTTCTCCTTTGTATTTTAAGGAATTTTTATCTAATCTGGCTTCACCTTTAAGCAGTTGTTGTAATAAGTATTCCCATCTGTCTCTATGTTTGATTTGGTATGAAATGGACTCAGGGAATACTTTGATGTTTTTCCCTTTCTCTAAAGATCTAACTATTGATTTTTTGTATTCAGGGGTGGCTTGACTGTGAGTATTGTCATTTACATAGTATATTTTAGTATCTCCTGAAGAACTGAAATAATCCTCAACTTTGTCCAATACAGGCATGATAGTTAATTTCTATGCAAACCTAATTAGGTTTTTTGTCGGCGTGATAATCTTCTATCTAGCTATATTGCCAATTAAGTCATAGTTTCTTTATTTTGCCGGGTTGTGGTTCGTAGCAGGTTCCGTCGCTGAGTAGGTTGTTGATTGTTTCTTCTAGTTGGTCTTCTGGTTCGTCTATTTCGTTGATTATGTCTGCGTAGTCTGCGCCGTCGCCTTCGTCGAGGTTTTCTACTGCTTGGAGTACTTCTCTTTCGAGGTTTTCTCTGTCTTCTTCTGTTTCTGCTTGTGTGAATGTTTCTCCGAAGCTTTGTAGTAGTGCGTCGACTTCGTTTTCGTTTAGTTTGCCGGCCATTTCTTTGTTGATTTCTTCTTGGTCTTTACCGCTTTCTTTGAGTTGTTTGACGGTTTCGTGTATTGTGCTCCATTCTTCCTGTGTTTTTTTGTAGCGGAGTTGGTGGAGTAGTTCTGCTTCGGGATTGGTGTGGGTCAGGATTTCTCCGTCTAGGTAGATCTGGCCCTGGTACTCTCTTACTTTGCCGACTACTTCGATGATGTCTCCTTCTTCGAATCCTTCCATTAGTTCGAGTTCGTTGAAGAACTTGACTTGTGTAGTATCGTTTCCGTCGTCTAAAGTAATGCTGCCGTATGTTTCGTCGTCGTTGATGAATCGGTCTACCACAGTTGCGACGATCCGTGCACGAGACAGTCTCTTTCCTTCCGGAGTCAGTAGGAAGTTTGGTTCGAAGCCTTCTCTCTGAAAGTATTTTCCGGTGTTCAACTCGTGTGTGTTGGTGATCTTTGCGACCTGTCTCTTCTGCTGTGGCATGTTTGTTACTTTGTCAAAAAGACTTTAGTACATGACCTGTGTCAGGGTCTTAGCTTGCCGCTCCCCACTATTCGAGCAAAGTTTTATAAAGTTTTACTTAGTATACTTGTCTATGAGTTCGGTTGTCAGTTTCAAAGCTCCGGAAGACATGATTGAGGAATTAGATGAATCTGTGGAGGAAGGAAATTTTACCTCCAGGGGGGAACTTCTAAGGAGTCTGGTCCGGAATATGGAGAACAAGAAACTTTCTGAGAAAGCCAAGGAAGATATTGAAGAAGCTAGAGATCAAGAAGGTCAGCCTATAGATGAGCTATAAAGTAACCCGGACAAAACGATTCGACGAAAGGCTCACCGAACTAGAGAAACAAACTCAGGATAGAATCATTTCTAAACTGAAAGAATTCCAGAAACAAATCAAAGACTATGGTCTAGATCCGAAGCAGCATAACAGCACCAAATTCATAGCAGAAAAATCTACCTGGAGACTCAAAATAGGAGATTACAGAGCATTCTTCGACATACTAGAAAACGAAATAAAGTTTACAACAGTACTTCCAAGAGACAAAGCATACAGATAAAACTTCTAGATCTTCTGAATATGTCCTTGCTGGGGCTCGAATAGTTCTCCTTCTCGCTTCAACTTTTCAATAATTTCCTCAGCTTTGTCCTCCTCAATTCCATCTTCCTGAGCATGCTCAAGTACTTCCTCGATCTCAGCTGAGTCATCGTCCCCGGCCAGTGTATCGATCAACTGTTTGATGGTTTGCAGCCGGTTTCTCTGGCTGTTGGATACACCGGATTCGATGATGTCGATGTCGAAGTCGCCTGTCTCTGGATCCATTCCAACCTGCTTCAAACAGTAAGTCAATAGATCAATCGCTTTCTCGGCGTCGGAGACATCAACTTCTTCCTTTAGTTGTGCTCTTGCGGCTGCCTCGGAGATCCTGATCAGTGCTTCAAGCTGTCGAGCGGTTATCGGTACACTTCCTTCGTCTCCCTTGGAACGCATATTTACATAGAACTCCTGAATCTTCTGACTGGCTTCCTCAGTCAGCTGTGGTCGTACATTTTTCTTGGCGTACGCGATGTATTTTCTCAGCTCCTCCTGCTGGATTTCCGCATCCGTGTCCTCTGGATCTATGTGGTTCTGCAGAATCGTCCCTGCCAATTCCTTGTCTTTCTCCTCATCCGGCTCATCCAGAACAGGGAATATCATGTCGAAACGGGAAAGAAGTGTGTCGCCGATGTTAATCTGTTCGGGGATCGGTTCGTAGGGATCGAAACGCCCAAACTTAGGGTTACCAGCAGCCAAAATACTTGTCTCAGCATTCAAGGTAGCCTGGATATTAGCCTTGGAAACCGAAATCTGCTGCTGTTCCATCGCCTCGTGGAGGCTAGAACGGTCTTCTGCTGCCATTTTGTCTATTTCGTCTATGGCGGCCATTCCTTTGTTAGCCAGGACTACTGCACCGGCTTCAAGGCTGAACTCTCCTGTAGATTCTTCTTTAACGACAGATGCTGTGAGTCCTGCGCCTGTGGAGGATTTACCTACTACATAGCGTCCTTTTGGTGCTAGTTCTCCTGTGAATTTAAGCATCTGGGATTTACCGGTTCCTGGTTCTCCGATTAGTAGTAGGTGGAGGTCTCCACGGCTTTTGACTCCATCTTCTCTTGTTTTCTTGACTCCTCCGAATATTTGTAGTGCTATGGCCTCTTTGATTCGGTCATGGCCGAAGATCGATGGTGCAATAGAGTTTACTATTCTTTCGTATATGTTGCCTTCTTCTGCCATGGCTCTGATCTCTTCCGCTTCGTCTCCGGATAGTTCGAACTCTTCAAACTCTTGCTGTGTGGGTTCGACATGGTTGGCTTCCATGTAGATGTCGAATTTCTTGGAGTTCTTTTTCAATGGTCTTTCACGCATTATACCGGTTACTTCGACGACATTACCTGGTACAATTTTCTTCTGGAAGTCAGGATCAACCAAGTCGCCCTCTAATCTTACTGAAAGTGATGAGGGCTGCTCAGATCCTTCCCTTGACTCCGGATCTTCTTCCAGTGTCACCATCTGTGTATCTGTCATGTTTTTCTCGATAGCATCAAACTTTTTGCTGCCACAGTCACACTTGTAAGGTGACTTCAGCTCAGAGGAGTCCTGTTCTTTTTCGTATCTGTCACCACAGGCTGTACATTCAAATATTGCGGATACTACTTCCGGTTTGACTTGTGAGGCTCTTTTTATCATGCCTTCTACTGGTATGAATTTGCCTATGTGTTCTGATCTCAGGTTCTTGAGTAGTACCTGGTCTTCTTCAGGCATGTTGACGAATCGGACTGAGAAATCTTCGCCAGTCACTTGTTCGTGGCTTTGAACACCTTCTTCTGCAGCATCCACTCCAGAAACCGGGTTTTCACGGAGATAGTCAGTAAGTTCAAAGCTGAACATGTCAAGTTTCTCAAACTCTACTACGACGCTGTCTCTCCCGTCTTTAGCGGCTTCTACGACTTCCTGGAAGTATCTCTCTGAGAAGAATTCCTCGAACTCGGTCACTGCCTCCCCGTAATCCATAATCACCATTGCGCTGACAAATGATAAAAATAATGAAAACTCTCCGCATCCCAACCGTAAATATGGCAAACGCGGAAACACTTTCAGACGACGATATAACGGAAAAACTAGAGGAAACGCAGATATGGAGCCGCAGCGACAACAAACTGGTGACCCGAGTAGAGTTTGACAACTACAAAGACTCGGTATTCTTCGCCAACACAGTATTCACGCTGGCAGAAGCCCATTTCCATCATCCAGAAGTCACTGTAGAGTACGGGGCAGTAGAAATTGACTTATGGAGTCATGAAGAGGACGGTATTACAGAGGCTGATTTTGCACTAGCTGAAGAGATAGAACAGAGATTGGGCGAGATAAAATGGAGTTAAGAGTTCCTGAAGGAGCTAGAAGAGACTTCGTAGCAGGATGTCTGGTCGTGGAAGACGGGAAACTTCTCCTGCTTGATCACAGCAAATACGGCGTCTGGCTGCCGCCTGGAGGACATGTAGAGGAAAGAGAGACTCCTGATGAAGCAGCTAAGCGAGAAACAATGGAGGAAACAGGACTTGAAGTTGAACTACAGCATTCTTCCGGCGTTGTTGAAGAGGAGTTTATCGATATTCCGCGGCCTTTCAATGCAAATCTGCATAAGGTTGAAGACGGCCATTGGCACTGTGACTACCTCTACCTGGCCAGAATCAAAAATGAGGAAGAAGCTACTCATGACCATGAACACGATGGAGTGAAATGGTTCAGCAAAGAAGAACTAAGTGATGAAAGTTATGATATTCCTGAGTATGTTCGTGAAGCAGGTAAGCAGGCTATTCAGAGTTCTTCAGAAATTAAATAATTCTTCTGGATTTTCTTGGTAGCGGTCGTCTTGATTGAGTTCTTTTTCTAATTCTCTTGCTGATTCCTTGCCGTCTGCTAGGTATCGCTCATCTAGCTCAGAAAGCGTTCTGTAAACTGCTGTAGCTGTTACTGCAGCTGACGCAGCTACTTCTGGATCATAGTCCTGGTCTCCAAGTACAAATGAATAACCTGATTCTAGGATTGTTCCCTGAATTAGTCCGCCTACGACTGTTTGAGTTTCTAGAGAAAGATCTTCAGTATCTATTCTATCAGATTTATCTTGGAAATAAAATGAGATTCCTCCGTTTATACCTATGGCTGCTCCGGCAATTATGTTATGGTTATCTATGCTCCAGTCGACTAAATCTTCAACCATACTTCTAAGAAAGATATGAAAGAAAAAATTGTTTTAAAGAGCGCCTATTTCTTTCAAGTTCTCTTCGAGTGTGGCGATTCCTTCTTCTACATCTTCGTAGGTTCTGCCTCCTGTGCAGACTAGGTTTCCACTGCTGAAGAGTAGGAATACTACTTGTGGTTCGTCGAGTCTGTATACTAGTCCTGGGAACTGTTCTGGTTCGTATTCTGTTCCGACTAGTTCGAATGCGATCCTGTTCAGGTTCAGGTTTGCGCCTAGTTCGCTGGAAGCTACGATGTTTTGTACTGTTACTTCTGGTTTGTTGCCTATTTCTACATCTGCTTCCTTCAGTTCTTCGATGATCTTGTGTGTTGCTTCTTTGGCTTGTTCTGGGCTTTTGGTTCCTGTGCAGACTACTTTTCCTGATCCGAAGAGTAGTGCGGCTGCTTTTGGTTCTTTCAGCCGGTATACTAGTCCTGGGAATTGTTCTGGTTCGTATTCTGTGTTTTCGAGGTAGATTGCAATCCTGTCCAGAGGAAGTCTCTGGTCGAATTCTGCGGATGCAACTACATTCTGAATGTCGATGTCGTCGTCTTCAACCATTTTTCTTGATTCACCTTGTGTTTAGAGTTTTTTCCACGAGAGCGAAAATATTCGGGAAAAAGCTGGCCTCGTTTAAAAACTATATATACGGTTTATAAAGGAAACCTTTTAAATATGGTTTAAGTTAAGTTGGTCTAAGTTCAAAGGGATTTTAGTGTTCCAGAAGCCTTCTCTACACTAAGAAATGTATCGTCATCGAATCCGGTGTTAAGTGTTAAAGCAGCCCTAAAGTCATCTTCCATTTCTCTATTAATCTTGACAACTCCTTCCTGTTTCTCTTCATCAAACTTGTTTCCAATAATCCACAAATCGCATTTACTAGCTCCTTGAGTACCCATGTACTTCGTGGCGGAATCCCAAACGGCATCCACGACTTCGCCAATCTCTTTATATTCGCCTCTAACTTTGAACTTGAGATAGCGCTGATTTTCTTGAATGGCTGGAGGAATACGCTTCACTAATCAACCACCTCATGTCCAGCGTAATCAGAACTCTTTCTTCTGGCTTCCAGGTTTTTCTCTAATATTTTCCCGGGCACTTCTGAAACTGCCTTTCTGCCATCGTATCCCAAAGAGCTAATAACTGCTGCCATGTCTCTAGGAGCCCTCAACTGATGTGAACTCTCGGCTTCTGTCGTAAGAATATATGGCGCATTATATTTTTCACAAAGCTTCAGGTTTCTTCTCCAATCTCCAAGTACCTGACTCTGCCTCTTGGAATCTCCTGGAACTTCTCTAAGCGAAAAACAGACTGCGACATCATTCTCAGCAGACTTCTCTGCGTCCACATGATTCATGCCGGAATCCTTCCTCCCTTTACCAGGATGAAGTACTACATCCATCTTTGGTGTGGAGAATGCTTTCCGGTTTAATTCGTGGTTTCCGCCCTGGAAAGCGAGTATATCATAATTTTCCCTATTCTCGTTAATCTTCTGCTTGAGTTCGCCCCAATCATTCGCTTCAAGTATCTTGACTGAAGCACTGATGCTTCCATTGCTCCATCCTAATTCTTCGGCCTCTTCCTCTAGTCCTGGATTTATGAAAAAGTCGTGGAACTGGGGCATAGAAGTTACTGGAATCTAAAATGATTTAAGAAATCCTGCCTGAGAAAATGGGGTGTACAATAGAAATTGATAGGATAGAGGGGAAAGTAAAAAGTTATTTGGTCTTGCCGTCGTTAGCTGCCTGTGAAGGCCTTACTTTTTCCGCGCCTTTGCCTTTGTTGCTTAGTCCTCTGCTTTCTTTGGCTGCTGGTGTCTGACCGTTCTCTGCACGGTTTCTTTTGTCGCAGATCCAGTTGATGTCTTCGTCGTTTTCGATTTCTGGGTGGTCTGGGTCTACCATGATGACTTCGAACCATTTTCGGTTTCCGTCTTCTGCTGCCCAGTAACTGTTCAGTACTTCTAGGTTCTCGTATTTTGAGGAAGCTCTCTGTTCTGCTATTACTTGTTTTGACTTTTTTGAGCTGTACCGGCTTTGTCCTGTATTTGAAGGTGCTCTTCCTGCGTCAGGTCGATGTCTCTTGGTTCCTCCTTTGTCGACCTGGACACGGATTACGTTGAAGCCTTGTTTTGCTTTGTAGCCGAGCTGTCTTGCCTTTGGAATTCTGGTAGGGTTTTCCTGTTTGACCATTTTTGGTTCTCTTCTCCAGTCCTGGAGTCTTTCGCTGTATATTTCTTCCAAGTTCTCCTTGGGCTGTTCGTAGTGTTCCTTTGCATATTTGTAGAAACTCATAGTTTTGCTCAGCTCGTATCCAAACATTTTCCGGAAAATATTATAAATGGTAAACAGAGGTAGCCGTTTCGTTAACTGGTCTGATTGAATCAATCCTACTCGTTCTCAATTAATATAAGAGTTTTTTGTTATTGTGTAGTTGTGATACAATGAGTCCGGTACTGAAAATTTTCGTAGGAGCACTAATGATGGTGCTAGGAATCTTTACATCAATAGAATTCTCAAACCAGCTTCTGAATCTTGTGTTAGGAGGTATTGGTCCGCTGCTGATACTTGTCGGAGCGTTCATCGTCTGGCTTGAAAGCGATGAATGGAAGGTACAGCGACAGGAAAAACAGGAGAAACAACAGAAATCCACTCAGTTCAACGGTCAGCAAACACTTCAGGAACAAGAGACTACGCAAGAAACACAGAAAGACGTGGAAAGAGAGACAAGAGAAGCAGCAAAAGAAATCAAACAAGCAGTCTCATCCAGCACAAGCAATGGATCAAGAGCAGAAGAACTAGTAACAAGCAGCACAGTACAAGAAGTCAAAGAAGCTGTCCAAAACAGAGAAGATATCACAGCAAAAGAAGTCCTAGAAGCAGAGAAAAACAACCAGAACAGGAAAACACTAGTCAACTACCTAGAAAGAAGACTAGACTAACCTAAATTTCTCTCCTTTCTTTTACTTCTGATCCTCATACAAACTTTCAATTTTCTCCTTGGAGTCTGCTTCTTCTTTATCGTCTCTGAAACTCTTTAGTCTTGGGAAGCGCAGTGCGTATCCTGAGTTGTAGGTTGGGCTTTGCTGTATTTCTTCGTATTCTACTTCTACTATTATGTCTGGTTGGACCCAGACTTTTCGACCATCTTCCTTTTCTATTAACGGCTTCAGCCTCTCTGTTATCTCTTCTAGCTGTTCTTCTGTCAGTCCTGTGGCCATTTTTCCGACCTGTTCGTATTCTCCTGTTTCCTTGTTGTAGCATCCGAGGAATAGTCTGCCTAGCCATCCGGCTCTCTCACCTTCACTCCATTTGGCTGCCACGATCGCCAGGTCCAGTGTCTCCATTACTGGCTTCAGCTTGACCATGTATCCGACCCGGTTTCCGGGCTTGTATTCTGCATCCAGCTTCTTCATCATAATGCCTTCATGTCCTTCGGACAGAGATTTTTGCTGCATTTCCTGAACCTTCTCCTCTTCATCGGTGACTTCTCTGTCGACTAGTCTGAGTTCTCGCTCCTCTTCATCGACTATTCTGTCCAGTTTCTCAAGCCTCTCGCTGTACTCTTCCTCAAGGATCGGCTCGTTAAGGTATATCAGGTCGAAAGGTCTGACCTCTACAGGGATCTCGTTCACCTGCTTCTGAATATCATACTTTCTCTTAATCCTCTTGGACAGCTTCTGGAACTCTATCATAGATCCATCTTCGGGATTAAAACCGACTATCTCCGTGTCTAGAATACAGTTTTCAGCATCTATATGTTCCTCAACTTTTTCTACTACATCTGGGAACTGTTCAGTGACATCTTCAAGTCTTCGAGTAAATATTTTGACTTCTCTATCCTTGATATGGATCTGAGCCCTCATCCCATCATATTTATAATCGATAACGGCTGGTTTACCTACTGAATCGAATCCTTCTTCTATTGTATCTACTTTCTTGGCTAGCATCGAGTTGACAGGTCTGAAAAGCTCTAACTTCAGTTCTTCCACCTCTTCTATTCCTTTTGTACATGCCTGGGCCACTTCTGTGAAATCATTGGTGAAGTCGTATGCTCTCTGAATCTTATCCTTGTTTTCTCCCTCGAAGAATGCCTCTGCCAGTGCATCTCTGATTGTTCCTTCTCCAATCCCTATTCTTAGGTGGCTTAGTACGGTTCTTGTTATGTATCGTGCTTCAAGCGGTTCTGATGAGCTGATTAAATCTGCAATTTCTTTTTTCTTCTTGTCTTGGCTTACGGATTGGCTGGACCCTTCTTTACTCATCTCTGCGACTTTCCGCAGTCTTTGAATCACTTTCTCCACTGTCAGTGTTGTGCTCATGAGTTTCTGCTGTTTTTTGTTTTTGGCTAGTTCTTCTGCTGCTAGTCCGAGGTCTCCTTCGTCTCTCCAGAGTTCTTCGACTTCTTTCTCTGTGTATCCTGTTGCTTCTGCTATGATGTCCTGCATCATGCTGCTGGAGAGTCCTATCTCCACTTCGTTCCATTCTGGGTAGATTCGTCCTCTTGCCAGGAGTACCAGGTATTCTAGATCTTCGCCTCCTTCCTTGAATAGTTCTGCTAGAATATCTGTTTTCTCGAGTGTCTTCTGAGTGGATTCCAGTTCCTGGTATTTTTCAGCTAGCTCCGAGTACTTCACAGGAAAAACTTCGTAGCCTGAAAGTTTAAACGCTACCGCTGAGTAAAGTTTGTTTATGTCAAGTTTCGAAAATATCAGATCGCTTTCCTCTTTCCGGCATCCAAGAGATGAGGTGATTCCTCGGGACGTGGTTGGAAAGATTTTGGAGGCTGGACGGAATACTCCTTCTCCGGGGAATGTGCAGTCTTTGGAGTTTATTGCTGTTGAGGATGACCATAGTTTGGAGAATCTGGGGCAGATGCTTGGTGATCACAGGGTTGCGGAGGCCCCTATCAGTGTCATTGTTCTGGCTGATGAGGAGAGGATGAATCGGAAGTTGGGCAGTAATGTCCGTGAATTCTGCTTCTCTGAAGGTGCGACGGCAGTCCAAAATATGCGGTTAGTGGCCGAGGAAGAGGGATTGAGTTCGATCTGGAAGAGCGGTTTCGATGAGCACAGTGTCGCTCAGAACTTCAAGGTGCCGGATGGGAAAATCCCTGTTTCGGTCGTCAGCTTTGCCTTTACGGATAATCCTGTTGAGAATGAGCCTCCGTTCGGCATGAATGAGGTTGTCTATTATGATGAATATGGTCATCAGATCGGCAGTTTCTTTGATGGCATGGAGTGGAGGGGATTAGATGAGGAAACGCGGATTTTCCAGAAAAGGGCTGAAGGGTTTTTTACCCGGTTGAAACGCCGGGTTGACAAGGTTTTATAAATATTCGAGTTCTATTGTTTACTGTTGAATGATAAAATCGTGAGGCCTTTCTTGGAGCCGGAAATAAAGTTTATAACTACCGGTTAGTAAAGGCTTTACAAGGTGTTTCCCACAAAATGGTAGCAAGCAAAGAGACTTTAGACAAGCTCGAGGACATCGGACTGAACATGTACGAGAGGAAGATTTATTCTGCACTTTTAGGCAGAAGTGTCTCCACAGCTGGAGAACTCTCCGAGATGACCAATGTCCCGCGTTCACGAGCATACGATGTACTAGAATCCCTGGCCGAAAAAGGCCTGGTTGTCATAAAATCCTCAAGCCCTATGGAATATGTCTCAATCCCGCCAGAACAGGCAATTGAGAACATCAAACAACAACATAAACAAGAGCTTGAAGACAAACTTGACGATCTTGAAAACTTCAAAGATTCTGAAGCAGTAGACGAACTAGAAAGTCTCTACGACCAAGGAGTAGAGCTTGTTGACCCTGCAGAAATGAGTGGGTCGCTGAAAGGGGAACACCAGATCAATCAGCACATGGGAACCATGATGAAGGATGCTGAGGAAAGTATCAAAGTCATGACTTCGGAAAAAGGATTGAACGACTTGATGGAGAATCATTCCGATCTTCTACAGGAAGCTAAAGACCAAGGAATTAATGTACAGGTACTGGCTCCAGTCACGGACCAGAACCAGTCTTCCTACGAAAAGATGAAAGACTTCGCTGAGGTAAGACACCTTGGCGGTATGGAGGAAAAACTTGAAGGACTTGACGCTCCGGAAGGAGAGTTTACGATCATCGACAACGACGCACTCACAATGTCAATGACTCATGATGATGTTCACTCTACACAGGATACAGCATTCTGGAGTCAAAGCGATCACATGGCAGAATCAGTACTTGATCCAATGTTCAATGTACTCTGGCATCACAGCTCAAATCCGGAAGAAGGTCCGGAGAAACCAGGAAAAACTCCTGGAGACAGTCCAGCAGAATAAAAACTTTGCTAAACTGTCTTCCCTTTTTCAATTTTACTTCTATTCTAAAATATTGAAGCTTTCAATGGAGAACTGCTTTTAAACAGGTCTCCAAGACTCAGCTCCGAACTGAACAATGATAGTAGGGAGAAGCTCGTTTCACTCTTAACTTCAAAAGTGGTCATGTTTTTTCCTGTAAGGTTTTCAGCAGCGGTTACTGCTGTATCACGACCTCCTAACTCATCGACAAGTTCCAGTTCCTCTGCTTTCTCACCTAGGAATGGCTGTGAGGTTGAAACTTCTTCAGTTGAGTTTTGTGACAGGTTTCTCTCAGATTCTACCTGTTTAACGAAGTTCTCGTGCAATGTGTCAACCTGGCTCTGCAAGACCCTCCGTTCTTCGTCGGAAATATTTTTGTACGGGCTGGCTACTCCTTTTAGACCTCCTTTAGAAATGTTCACATACTCGACTCCTAGTTTGTCCAGAAGCCCTGAGTATTCTAGGTAAGAGCTCCTGACTCCGATGCTCCCGGTAAGTGACGCAGAGTCCGCGACAACTTTATCGCAGCCTAGGCTGATCATGTATCCTCCTGAAGCTGCGACATCCCTCATCCGACAAACTGTTGGAACTTCCACATCCTCAATATCACGGTAAACTTCTTTTGAGGCAACTATTGCACCGCCTCCAGAGTTGATCTCGTAGATTACTGCGTCAGCACCTTGATTAACCGCTTGATCATTTAATTCTCTGACATTACTTGGTGTTATCCCTGAGGTAGAGAATGCTCCGCCGCTAGAAGAAGATATCGTACCTGAAAGATCTATCAAAGCAGCTTTTCCACTGTTTTGTCCAAAGCTAAATCCTGAGGCTCCCGCTGATAAAAGCAGCAATACCGATGCTAAAACTAGTTTCTTCATAAATATTACTTGGTTCGGGCTCCGTTTTTAACTCTCACCTTACACTTCAACACACATGTCTGACCTGAAAACCCTGTCCCGAAAAGTCATAGAAAAGATAGAGGAAGAAAACATAGAAGACAAGCAGGAAGTAGAAAAGTTGAAGAAGAACTTCTGTAGCGAACTAGGCTTTAACGGAATGCCAAAAAACAGTGATATACTTAAATTTGCTGAAGAAGACGAAAAACAAGCCAAGAAGACTTTGAAAACCAAACCGATGCGAACAATCTCCGGCATCGCCAACATAGCTATCATGGCAAGACCGGCACCCTGTGGCGGAGGCTGCATTTACTGTCCTAAAGGAAAGGATGCGCCACAGAGCTATACAGGTAAAGAACCAGCGACTAGGAGAGCGATCAGAAACGAGTACGACCCCTACGACCAGGTCCACGACAGGCTTGGACAGTACGAGAAAAATGGTCATAGCATCGACAAATCCAAGCTAATAATCATGGGAGGAACCTTCCCATTCCAGGATCCAGAATACCAGAAAGAGTTTCTGAAGGAAGCATTCAATGGCTTCAATACTTACAGGGAGAATAATGAAAAAGTAGATACTTTAGATGAAGCTAAGAAGATTAATGAAACAGCTGAGATCAGAAATGTCGGCGTAACATTTGAGACTCGTCCGGATATTTGTGAGACAGAGCATATTGACAGGATACTGGAGCTGGGAGGAACCCGGACGGAGATGGGAGTCCAGACAGTCTTCGATGAGACTCATGAAATCACTAACCGTGGACACGGCATGGATAAAGTCATCGAGGCTACAAAGCGCCTGAAAAACGCTGGTTTCAAGGTAGCATACCACTTGATGCTGGGGCTTCCTGGAGAAGGCTATGAGGAAGATATTGAGAAGTTCAGGAAGACTTTCTCTGACTCTGATCTTCAGCCTGACGAAGTGAAAATCTATCCTTGTGAAGTGATTCAGGGAACAGAGCTCTACCGTCAGTATGAGGAAGGAGACTTTGACCCGATAGATGACGAAGAAGCAAAGGAAAGGTTGAAGAAGGCGCAGAAAGATATTATTCCTCCGCATGTACGAGTCAAAAGAGTGATGCGTGATATTCCAAGTACAGAGGTCGATGCTGGTCCACAGTTGACTAATATGCGGCAGATGGCTCTACAGGAACTTCATGAAGAAGGAGAGAGGTGCAGCTGCATTAGATGTAGGGAAGTAGGGCATGTCAAGAGGACTCATGATCTAGAACCGCATGAAGAGAATATTGAATTGATTGAAAGAGACTATGAAGCATCTGGAGGACATGAGTACTTCCAGAGCTTTGAAGATACTGAAGCAGATATTATCCTAGGATTTACTCGTCTCCGAGCACCGTCTGAATCATTCAGGGAAGAAATCAACGATGATACATTAATAGTCAGACAACTAAAGGTAATGGGGTCAGCAACCGATATAGGTTCAGAAGGAGATGTCCAGCACAAAGGCTACGGAACGAGGTTGATGGAAAGTGCAGAAGAGAAAGCCAGAGAACTTGGAAGGGATAAGGTAGTTGTTATCTCAGCCGTAGGAACCAGAGAGTACTACAGGAAGTTTGGTTATGAGAAGGAAGGTCCTTACATGGTCAAGTATCTTGACTGATTATTCTCTTTTCAAAATCTGTTTCCTCGACTTTACAGGATTCTTTGATTAATTCGAAGTAGGGTTTTCTCTTTCCTTCAACTTTCTTAGTGTGGTAGATTACTTTTTCCGGTTTCTTCATTTTCAGGAATTTTTTGACTTCTGGCAGCAGTCTTTCAATATCTTCTTTCCTAAGAAGCTTGTCGTACTCTGGTATAGGTTTTTCAGATGGTATGAGACCATATTTGCCAGATAGGATTGCGAAGTCTTTCTCTTTTCTATCTGCGAGTTCCTTTACTTCTCTTATCCTGCTGGAGTCGTATCTTTCTATTGCAGGTATTTCTCCTTTCCCTGTTTTCTTGTCTTTAGAGCAGTAGGTAATATGCAGTCTCATGTTCATGTGTACTAGATTTGGATGGTAAAATAAAGAGAGAAAGGGTAAAAAAGTGTGAAGTGTTTTGAGAGCCCCCTCCCCAAGGAGCTGTGCTTGCTGATGAATTGGTCTTTAGTTGGAGTGTGTTGCTTTGAGGGTTTGCCATTGCTCGGAGAACTCGTCTTTCATGTGCTCCAAAGCAATCTTTTCCTCTTCGCTTAGTTCGTTATTTTCTACTATCTCTCTGTAAAGCTTGTATGGGTGGGTAGGAACATCATCATTCATGTTTTTTTGGAATCGCTTCTCGAATTTCTCTCTATGTTTTTCTACTTTGTCTTCAAGAACTCCTTCCTCTTCCCATTCATCAGCGAGCTTCTCCTTCTTGCTCTTTCCGAGGTCCCAGAGGCTCGCCATAATTCAAAAACTGGTATAAACCTTTATTAACATAACGCAACGCTCAGCGCCGTTTAGACAACTCAAAGCAGAATTGTTGTCATCAATAAGAGACAAAGAACTGTGGTGAACGGTTAAAATTGCTAAAGATAAGAAAAAGATTTAAGATGTTTATTCAGCCTTGAAGGGTCTCAACAAGCTCTTCTGCAGCTTTCTCTGCTTGACCGTCTTTGTTCTCGATTATCTGGAAGTAGGCGCCTGTCAGGATTGATACTGCTGATGCCATCTGTTTTGCTGTTTCTCTATACTCTGTGATGCCTTCGATACCGGCTTTTTCCGTGTCTCTGTCTCTGTCTGCTTCCTGGCTTCTCTGGTAAATTGCTTCAGAACTTGCGTCCAGCATTATGATCTTGGAAGGATCCAGTCCTTCAGCAACCCACTTCGGTAGTCCGGGGATGTAACCATAAGGTGATTTGATCGCTGCATGTGTCTCTACAATAATATTCTGGTCTTCTGCGTCCTCTGCAATTGATTCAGCAGCATCAGCTTGAATCTCTTTGTAAGTATCAGTATCGATGTTCTTCATTTCGTCTCTGTGATCTGCAAGTCCTTGCTCTTTGGCGGTTTCAAACATTCTGTCTCCATAGTTTACGACTTTGTAGTCTTCATCTGCGAGCATCATTGCTTCTTCTAGTACTGTTCCTTTTCCTACGCCTGAAAGACCTACAACAATGTTAACACTGTATTCGCTCATACACGCAACTTCTCAGCCAAGTAATTTAACCATTCCTCCTCTCCGGAAAGAGGATCCACAAAACTCAACTCATCCATACAATCAGCCAAATGATCCGGGACACCGGACTCCTTCAACTCCTGGGAGTCCTGATTGAAGAAATCCTTCAAAAACTCTCGAGCACTAGTATACTCGCGCTCAGTCTTCGCAACCAAACGATCATCCTGAACAAAAGTATTATCGTACTTCTGAGTGAACTGCCGTAGATGCTTAGCATTGTGGAAAACCTGAGGGCCTTTCAACTCCTCAACTTTAGGTAGTTCTTCATCTAGCTCAAAGAAGAGTCTTAGTTTTCCGTTCCATGAATGAAACCCTTGTTCATAGATTCTGAAGTCGTTTTTCTCCAGTTTCTGGGTCAGCAGACTCATCAATTTTCTCATCTGTGGGTAGACAAGGTCGTCAACTTCTTTAGGGCGTTCAAAATCTACAACGATAAAGTCGCCACGACCCTCAACCTCCTTCTTCAGTTCGAACTCTGTATACTCGTACTCATCTTCTTCAAAGAAATCTAGACCAGGATCCTCACTGAACTCCCAGCAGAGATGTACAAACCGGGCATAGTTCTCCTCACTGAGAACCGAGGCAACATTCCTCTCTGGATCCACAGGATCAATCAAAATCAGAGAGTCCTCAGAGAACTTGTTTTCCAACTCCTCAGGTAACTCTTCATGATGTCCCTCAGGATCGAACATCTTTTCTCGCTCCCAGTTCTGAGCTGACTCAACTACCTCCCGAAAACCGCCGTATTCAATTATCAAGTTTTCACATAGATAACCGGAGAAGCCCTCAACTTTCAGAGAAGATCCATATAATCCGTTAGATTTCAGAAACTTCTTCAGGATTACAGCATCCTTCCTCAGTTCGTCGTCAATATTTTCCCTGACCCATCTGGAATGATGGGGGCTTCTATCTACTGCAGAACGGATATTCTCTGGTTCAACATCGAAACAGGGAACAATCTCGACTTCATGCTCGTTAATCTCACCTTTTGTGTATGGATGCTCGGCGTAGTCAACTTCGAATTCTCCATTAAATTCCTTGAAAACTTTCTTACCTACTGTCAAGCCTTTCTCTTCTAACTCCCGCCTATCAGTATTTTTTGGGAAGAGAACGAACACATCGATATCCTTGTCGCCAGTCATACAGGTACCTCGACCAGAAGAGCCAGCAAAATGAGTCTCCAAACCGAATTCCTCTAGAATAAAATTGGAAATATTCTGGTACAGTTCTTCTGCTTCTTCAAGTTCTTTACTTTCAGGATATACTTCCTCAAGTATTTTTTCACGAAGTCTTTTCCAGTTCATATATGTTTGAGTTAAGGTTGAGAACCGTATAAAAACAAGGGATAGGAAAATGTAGGAAGAGATTATTTGTTGAGACCTTTGACGAGTTTTCTGTCGTCGATGACCCAGTATTCTATTTCGTCTCCTTCTCCTGCTGTGAGGTCGTCTGGGAGTTCCATTTCGTCTGTTTCGTATGTGTCCATGTCCATGACTTGTGCGATGTTTCCGTCGCGTGAGACGACTTGTCCGATTTTTTTGTCGACATCGGGGCTCATCATCATTGTGTCGCCGGGCTTTGTGATGTGTCGGTCTTTGTCGTCGAATACGCCTCTTGCTTTGATCTTGGCTTTAGCACTTCCGTGCTTACCTGGAGAAGACATTGAAATACTTCTAACTTCGCATGGTTCTCCGTCGATCATTAGGTATGTTCCTTCTGATGCGTCGCTTGCTTCCATCTGTGTTGGCATTTAGAAATCAACTCTGTTAGTATGGATTTAAGAAGACATGATGGCCTTATTGTGTGGCCATGTCGATGTCTTCTTTTTTGACTGTGTTTCTTTCTGCGTGGTCTGCCATCTGGATTGCGTCTCGGCTGATTTCTTCTCCGAGGTCTTCAAGTGCGTTTCTTAGTTCTTCTACTGCGTCTTTTGATACTCTTTCTGCTCCAGCGTTTCTTAGAATCCGTTCTACAGGTGCGTTTGGTAAGCTCATTTTGATCACAAAATTAAAACATCGGTTAACACTTTAAAATATGAACGCATCCAACCTCAAGAAAGCAGTCGTAGATGCCAATGTACTTATCCATAGCAGAGGACAGTTCTCTTTCAACTCTGCCTTGATCCCTCCTAGTGTAGAGCACGAGGTTAAGTCAAACATGGCTCAGATGAAGATGCAGAAACTAGATCTAACTGTAATGGATCCCTCTGATTCTTCTCTAGATTCTGTAAGGGATAAATCTGATGAGATTAACTCTCCGACCAGTGAACAGGATGAGGAAGCCTTGGCATTAGCTATAGATAATCAAGTTCCCTTAATCACGGATGATAAAGCTCTTCAAAACCTGGCTCTGCATTTAGGGGCTGAGTTTGATTCGTTCAATACTGAGAAAGTAGATGAGAAGAGGAAATGGAAGAGTGTATGCGGTAACTGTGGTGCCGAGATTTCTACTCCTCCGTGTCCTCGCTGTGGACATCGCTCTCTACATCGGAAATCATATCCGAAAAGCTGAGAGCAAATTCTTTAGTTAGGATCAGGACAACAGGTCCAAGGATTAGCCCTTTAAATCCTAGAACAAGCGGTCCTGCCAAGAATCCCAGGAAAACAATCAGAGGATGCTCATCAAGCCTCTTCGAACCAATGTAGGGACGCAAAAATATTTCTGGCATAATCTGAAGGAAGATTAGTCCAAAGGTAATGACCAGCATTCCTTTGATAGGTTCTCCGGCACTTGTCATGAAGTATCCTCCGAGAGGAACATAAATCATGAAGTTAGCTACAAGAGGGAGTAATGATGCTACTCCCACCAGGATTGCCCATAAAGGTATCAAAGGTATTGGCGTAGTCAGTGCTGATATAAGCCATAGACCTAGCCCCATTATAGCTCCGAGTATAACTGCTACGATTGCCTGGGTTAGGAAGACTCCTTTAAAAATATTTTCTGTCGAGTTAACCAGGTTTTGGATAATTCTTTTCTCGGTAGGTGGAAGGCTCTTCAGCAACCTATCCAACTCTCTTGATATCCTTCTTCTATCCTTGTACAGGTAAGTAGAGGTTACCAGGAAAATACCTAGGTCAATAATTATTGCAGGCAGTGAAGCAAATAAATCGATCAGTATGCTACTTATGGACTGTGAAAAATTATTGATATACTGTCTGATGTTTTCAATGAAGGTTTCAGGAAGATCAAGGGGTTCTAGAGCACTTATGATTTTATCTTCTAGAGATCCTGTGAATAGGTTTAGCTGTGCTAGTATCTCGAAGAAGTTGTTGATGAAGAAGTACAAGCCTATGGCTACAAAAGCGAACACTGAGAAAATTATTATTGTAGAGGAAAGAAATTCGTTCTGAATATGAGGATTAAGTTTGTCATGCACCTGGGAAAGTATATAGGAGACAGCGGCACCAATTAATATCGCATCAAGGAATGGAAATACGATCAACATGCTTCCTAGTATTAGTATGCTTACAACGAGAAGAGTTTCCCTCTTTGCTCTCAAACCTTCATCCATAATAACTAGGTGTCTGCCAATACATTAAATTTTCTTCGCTCCAATTCGACAAAAACCGAAACAGTTGTTTTGTCACCGCAGAGTAGTCTTTATCGTGAAAAGGTATTTAAAACTTGCGGCGGGTTTTATATCTTACTAGGTGTTCTAAAAAATATGTCAGAAGCTCCACAAAATATTCCACGAAGACAGATTGACGACTACGAAGTACCGGAAGAATGGGAAGAAGACGAAGAAGAGCAAGATGAAACTCCAGAAGGAGAGTTTCCAGACGATGAGGAAGCAGCTCCGGAAGAAGGAGACGAAGGATACGAAGTAGTCCAGGAAGAAGCAGAGGAAGGAGACACAGTACTAACATGTCCAGAATGTGACTCTCAACGCTTCGAAGAAGACTCCGCAAAAGGAGAACTCATCTGTGTAGACTGTGGAATGGTTATCGACGAAGATAGAATCGATGAATCCGCAGAATGGAGAGCATTCAACGCGGAAGAAAAAGAGAAGAAAGCAAGAGCAGGACAACCACTAACATATACCAAACACGACATGGGAGTCTCAACAGAAATAGGAAAAGGCTCAGGAGAACTCTACAAAGTCTCAGGAAACAAACGTGCCCAGTACTACAGACTAAGAAAATGGCACAAAAGGTTGACGAAGTCTAAAGACCGTAACCTAGGGTTCGCACTTTCAGAGCTCAACTCAATGATCTCAAACCTCAACCTGCCAGAAAGCGTACACGAGGAGACAGCAAGACTATATGAAAAGGCAGTTGACCAGGGACTCGTCAGAGGACGATCAATGGAGAGCATTATTTCGGCCATCATATACATAGTAGCCCGTAAACAGGGTACACCGAGAACACTCGACGAAATCAGCGACGCATCAGGAATCGAGAAGAGAGAGATCGGACGCGCATACAGATACGTCGCAAGAGAACTCGGCCTCAGAATCCTACCAGCAAAACCACAGGACTATGTACCAAGATTCGCAGGAAAACTCCAGCTATCGGGAGAAGTCCAGGCAAGAGCAAGAAAAGTAATCAAAGAAGCAAGCGAAAGAGACCTCCTCTCCGGTAAAGGGCCTACAGGAATTGCAGCAGCAGCACTTTATATAGCAGCAGTGCTTGAAGGCGAGAAGAGAACTCAGAGAGAAGTAGCAGATGTAGTCGGAGTAACAGAAGTAACAATCAGAAACCGTTACAAAGAACTAGCAGAAAAACTCGGACTTGAAGACGAGCTAGAAGAGAAAAGTAACTAGCCCTTCAGTTTTTCATTTATCTTTATTTCTTGTTATTCTTAGAAATTCTTTCTCAATTTTGTCTCTAAGAGATAAAATAGCTAAGAAGCCGATAAGGCCTATTAATGTTGCTGCAGCTGAGAATTTAGTGAGTATAAGGATTAGACCTAGATAAATGCTTATCATGCTCCATTCTAACATTTTATCCTGTAGGATAAGCGCAGTTTTTCTAATTTGTGCATAAGTGCTTGCTTGGATTGATAGGAAAAGTAGTATGACAGCCCAAATGAAAAAGACAAATATGCCTGATTTAATAGATTCTTCTTTGGTTATGAGGATTGAGAAGCCTGGAAAAGCTAATCCTAGGGTAGTAAGTGCATTGGTTCTGATTTCTCTGCTTTTCCTTTGTGTCTTCTGTCTTTCATTCTTTTTAGGGGGACAATCTTGGAAGTGCGGAGGATTTCGTAAGAGAGTATATATTTCAAATCCGATATACACTAACAGCATTGAAAATGCCGTTAAGGGGCTGCTAAGAAGAGTTGATGCCACGGAGACGAGTATGTCTGCCATTAATAGTCATTACCACAGTTAGGACATACTGGCTTAGTTTCATCAAATCTTTCGTGACATTCTCCACATTCTACGAGCCCTATTGACTTTTTACTGATTCTTTTAACCATAATATGCCTATTCGGATTGAATTTTAATAATATCTAAAACATCATCTAGCGGTGCGTCTGTTCTGATTCCGGTTGGGCAGAAATGTGTGGGGGATACAGGATAACCGGTTTGTTCCAAGCTCTCTATAACTTCTTCCAGCTTTGGAACCTGTAACTTATGTTTAGAACATAGTTCGTGTATGTCGTAGTAAGGGGTTACTATTTCTGCTTCTCCATGAACTTTTTCCAGGAGTTCTACAGAGTCTTCCCATTCTTCTGGTATTTCTTTCAGCATTTCCTGGGTAAATCTGCGGTCTGCTATTTTTCCGATCCACAATGGTCCTGCTTTCTGTGTTTCGGTTTCGCATCTAGGACATTCATCTATTCTCTCTAGTTTTCTCCATCCACAGTTGCTGCAGTGGCTTATATAGCCGATGTTTTCCAGGCTGTTGTTGCAGCGTTGTTTGGATTCTGTTACTCGCCCCATGATTCGTGTGTAGTGTCTTTCATGCCAGCAGATCTTCGGGTCAAATGCTTTGTCGTATCTAGCATAGTTTTCAAATACTTCTTTCAGATAGATTCGCAGTCCGGTTTCGTGCATGAAGCTGTTCTTCAAAGGTTTGCTGCCATAGCGCCGCTGACATACTGTTGGGTAGCTTCCTGCTGGTGCTGCGTTGTCTGTAGCGCTGAAACCTGCGAATCCGTTGTGGTGTGTTGCTCGTGCTGCGGAGTCCAGGAAGTTTACGAAGCTGCCATAAGGATCGATGTCGACGAAGTGGTAGAAGTTCTTGCTCTGGCTTAGGAAGACATTGGTGTCCTGTTCTGAAACTTCGGCGTCTAAATCGTTTTCTTCAAGCCCTTTCTTCATTGCTTCTATTGCTGAGGGGTTGGCATCGTTCATCCAGACCTTTCCTGAGTCGGTGTATCTCATTCCTCTTATTCCGGAGGCGGCGAGTGCGTCGCAGATCCGCATTTCTTCATCTATCTTTCTTGAGTATACTTTTGCTGCGATTGCGGAGAGATCTCTGTTTGTACGCATTTCTTTGTTGAAGAAGACTTCTGTGTCCATCTCTGCTTCCTTGCTGGAGTAGAATTTTACCCCTCTTTCCTCTCCTTTTTCCATACAGTAAAACAGGTGGTCGACAAAACCTTTTTAAACAAGTCCGGAGAGATCGGTTCAATCGTTTTTATAAACTTTTTAGGGGTGTGTGTTTGATGCGGTGTAATACTAGTGGCTCAAGTTGTAGAAGAAGTTAAGCAGGCAGAGGAAAAGGCTGACAAGATAATTGAACAGGCCGAAGAAGAGAAAAAGCAGAGAATCAGTGATGCAGAAGACAAAGCCGAAGAAGTAGTAGAAGAGGCCAAGGAAAACGCTGAACAACTCAAAAAGTCACGGATGAAAAAATTCAGAGACAACCTAGAAGATGAAAAAGAAAAAATCATCTCTGACGCTGAGGAAGAATCTCACGAAGTCAGAGAATCCGCATCACAGAACATGTCGGAAGCAGAAAACTTTTTGCTAGGAACATTTACAGAAGAATTCCTAAGGTGAACCAGAAATCAGACCTGCAGAAATGACCAAGATATCAGTAACAGGATCCAAGAAATACCTGGACAGAGTCATCGATGAACTCCACGACCTGGAACTGATGGACATCGATCAGTACGAAGGAGAGTTTGATACGGGAGAACCAAATGAAGAAGCAGAAAAACTCTCAGAACTTCTCGTCGACATAAGAAGCGTTCTATCTAAGCTACCGGAGACAGAACCCGAAAAAGAAACTACGACAATCCAGGCAATTCAGGAAAACCTGCCTGAAATAACAGACGAACTTGACGGCCACGAAGCCCAAGAAGAACAGTTAAAACGGCAGATTGAAGGAATCAAGGAACAGAAAAAATTCTTCAAAAAATTGCGTGGATCAGGACTTACAGCAGAAGACCTGAAAGAATCAGAAACACTAAATGTATTCACAGGAAGACTCGACAAAGACTCATTCCTAAAAGAAATAAGAAACGATAGGTTCGAAATATTTGAAGGAGACTCAGCCACAGCAGTAATCTACTCCGAAAAATACGCTGAACAGACAGAGCAAGCAATACAGAACAACAGCAAAAAACAGTTCACAGTTCCAGACACAGAACTTCACGGAACATGTGAAAACATCTATAACAACCTTGAACAGAAAAGAGATCAGCTTGAGACTCAGATTGAATCTGTTGAGAGTCAGAAACGGGAACTAGCGGAAAAATGGAGTGGCAAACTAAACTATATCGAGGACTTCCTCACACAGAAGATTGAGAAGGCGGAAGCACCGATTAATTTTGCTACAACAGACAGAACATTCATGGCATGGGGATGGATCCCAGAAGAAAAGTTCGAGATACTTGAGGAAAGACTGGCAGAAGCATCAGAAGGAAAAATACATGTACAGCGAGAGGAACTAGAAGAAGACGAAGAACCGCCGGTCAAACACGAAAACAATCGTGCAGTACAACCATTTGAATCACTGACAGACCTAGTCTCGGTACCAAGGTACAATGAACTTGATCCGTCCGTAGTTCTATTGTTGACATTTCCATTGTTCTTCGGATTTATGATAGGTGACGCAGGATACGGTCTAACTACACTAGCTGTTTTCTACGCAGGAGCCAAGATGTTCCCGAAGGGAAAAGAGATTTTCCACTCCCTAATGTATGCATCAGTCGCCACAATCATATTCGGTCTGGCGTTCGGTGATGCATTCGGCTATGTCATATTCGGTCACCACAGTGAACTAGCCGCTGCTACAGGCATCCAGCTTTTCGAACAAATACCGATCCTATGGCACAGAGCAGAACACCTAGGACAGGTATTCACAATCTCAGCATTAATCGGACTAGTCCACGTCAACCTAGGATACGGCATCGGATTTTACAACGAATACATTAAACACGGATTGAAAGAAGCATTCCTAGAAAAAGGCAGCTGGTATGTACTACAGGCAGGAGCAGCACTCGCATTCCTAGTCAGCCCGACAGCAGGTCTCCCAGTAATGATCTTAGGATTCCTGCTTATCTTCCTAGGAGAAGGCGTAGAGGGAATGGTCGAAATCCCATCACTACTAGCCAACATCCTATCCTACCTCAGAATCTTCGGAGTATCGGTCGCAGCAGTCGCATTAGCCGCTGTAGTAAACAGCATCGCCAGTACAGCTTATGGTGCAGGCGGACTAGTAGGAATAGTACTTGGAACACTAATCCTAGTCGGTGGACACATCTTCAACACGTTCATTAAAATCATGGAAGGCTTCCTTCAAGGCATCCGTCTACACTACGTGGAGATGTTTGGAAAATTCTATGAAGGAGGCGGAAAAAAATACGCTCCATTCGGAGCACAGGAACCGTAAGGTTCCAGTTAGCAGAAAATCCCTTCGATGGATTTTCAAAACAATATTTTGAGGTGAAATCACAACAATGGCAATAGGAAGTTTCCCAGCAATCAGTGCAGCAATCGCAATCGCAGTATCAGCAATCGCTACTGCATACGCACAGGCTAAAATCGGATCAGCAGGAATCGGAGCTCTCGCAGAAGACGACGACCTATTCGGTTCAGTCCTGATCCTTACAGCCATCCCGGAGACAATCGTAATCTTCGGACTAGTAGTCTCACTGGTTGTAGCAGGATTCATTTAAAAAACAATTTCCAAGGAGGCCGGCAACGGCCTCTCCACATACAATCTTAAACAAAAAAACAAGTACAGGAGAAAAAGAATACTATGGGACTTCAAGACGTAAAAAACGACATTTTGCAGGAAGCAAGAAACCAGGCTTCACAGCTGGAAGAAGAGGCAGAGGAAGAAGCAGATAAGATCTTAAAAGAAGCAGAAAACAAGGCAGAAGAAATCAAAAAAGAAGCTGAAAAACAGGTAGAGGAAGAAAAAGAAGCTGAACGACAGAAAACTGTCTCAAGCGCTAGAATGGAAGCAAGAGAGAAAAAACTCGAGGCAAAGCAGGACAAACTACAGGAAGTGTTTGAAACATTTGAAGAAGAGCTTAGAGACCTGGACGAGGATGAGAGGTCAGAGTTTGTTGAGAAGTCAATTGAAGATGCTGAATTCGAGGTTTCAAAGATAGAAGCCTCAGAAGACTTTGCCAATGCCATTGATGGCAGAAAGTATGACTTAGAAGAAATAGAAAGTCTTGACGGTTTTGTAATTGTATCGGAAAACGGTGAGAGAAGAAAAAACTTCTCAGTTTCCAAAATTGTAGATTCTTACGAGGATAAATATCGTCAAAAAGTCGCTGAAAAACTGTTCGAGGACGAATCATGAGGCTGAACAAAGACTACCCGTACATGTATGCTCGTGTATCGGCAAAGAGAGCGAAGCTGTTCGACCAGAGCGACTACCAGAACCTTGTGAAGATGGGTCCGAACGAGATAACCCGTAAGCTAGGTGAGGGAGAGTACAAAGAGGATATTGACCAGCTTGGATCAACATACTCAGGTGTTCAACTAGCGGAGCTAGCTCTAGCCAAAAACATGACTAGGGAAATGAGTGAACTGGTGGAGATGGCTGATGGAAATCTTCAGGAAGTAATCAAGACCTACCTCAGAAAGTACGACATTCTTACAATCAAAAGAATACTCAGAGCCAAGAAGACAGGGGAAGACTTTCAAGACTACCTTACACCGATATCCGGCCTCAGCTCTGAAGAAATCCAAGAAATGAAGGACAAAACCTTTGAAGAAATCAAAGCATCAATCAGCTTTGAAGACTCAGAGATAGATTATCAACGGAGAATTCAAGCCGCAGACAATCTCTCACAGATCGAGTCTGGACTAGACCAGGCATACTACGACGACATAATGAACCTAGCCAACAAGGCAAAGAACCAGCAACTAAAGGACTTCATACAGGAAGAAGTAGAATACGAAAACCTGAAGATGGTCCTGAGAATGAAAAAATACGGCGTAGAAAACGAGGAAATCCGGGACAGACTGCTGAAAACAGAAAACGGCAGAATCGTCGAAAAAGTAATCAAAAAAGACTTTGAAGAAGGAATGAACCACCTTATCAGAGAAATGAACCTACAGGTCAACCCAGAAATAGAGAAAGTAGAACACGCACTCGAAGTCCACAGACTAGACAACGCAATCAAAATGCTTCACACACAGCCACTCGGACTATCAAGCATCCTAGGATACATCGTCGCAAAGATTACAGAAGTCAAGAACCTAAGAATGCTTCTCAGAGCAAAAGAAACAGGAATCCAAAACCAGGAAACCATTCAGAGACAACTAGTCCTAGCCAGATAAAAAAGGTGAAGAGAAATGAACCAAGAAAAGAAAAAGAAAATAGCAGTAATCGGCAGCCAAGAATTCACACTCGGATTCGAACTCGCAGGAATAAGCAAAACATACAACCCGGAAAACTACGCGGATAAAATCCAGGAACTCGTCAAGAGAGATGACCTTGGAATCCTCGTCACAGAACAAGGGGACATGGAAGAGCTTCCAAAGCGTGTAAGAGGTCAGGTAGAGAGCTCAGTCGAACCAGTAGTCGTAACGCTCAGTGAAACTGCTGAAAGCGAAAGAATGCAGGAAAAAATCAAGAAAGCGATTGGAGCAGACATCACATAGTCTAAAATTGATACTATAGGTGACAAATTAAACATGACAAACAACGAATCTCAAGGAGAGATCTACAAAGTAACAGGACCGGTTGTAATCGCAACCGACATGAACCCACAGATGTACGACGTAGTAAGCGTCGGAAAAGAAGAACTGATGGGAGAAGTAATCCAAATCGAAGGCGAAAAAAGCTACATCCAAGTCTACGAAGACACGACCGGAGTCAAACCGGGTGAACCAGTCAAAAACACAGAACAACCGCTATCCGTAGAACTAGGGCCAGGACTCCTAGGCAGCATCTACGATGGGCTACAAAGACCGCTACCACAACTGGAAGAGCAGTCTGGTAGCTTCATCGCAAGAGGAGAAGAAGCACCAGGAATCGACCTAGACGAAGAACACGACTTCAAACCAACAGTAGAAGAAGGAGACGAAGTAAGCCAAGGAGATGTAATCGGAAAAGTCGAAGTCGACTACGGAACACACAAAGTCCTCGTACCTCCAAATGTCGAAGAAGGAGAAGTCGCAGAAGTAAACTCAGGAAACCACACAGTAACAGAAACAGTAGTCACACTAGAAAACGGCGAAGAAATTCAGATGAGACAAGAATGGCCAATCAGAGAAGCAAGACCAGCAGCAGAAGAAAAACGGCCAGAAGTACCGCTTATCACAGGACAGAGGGTACTTGATGGAATGTTCCCAATCGCCAAAGGAGGAACAGCAGCAATCCCAGGACCATTCGGATCAGGGAAAACGGTAACACAGCAGAGCCTTGCTAAGTTCTCAGACGCAGACATTATCGTCTACATCGGATGTGGGGAAAGAGGAAACGAGATGACAGAAGTCCTCGAAGAATTCCCAGAACTAGAGGACCCACAGACAGGCGACAAAATAATCAATCGAACAGTACTTATCGCGAACACATCAAACATGCCTGTAGCAGCAAGAGAAGCATCAATTTACACAGGAGTAACGATCGCAGAGTACTTCAGAGACATGGGGCTGGATGTTGCACTGATGGCAGACAGTACTTCTAGATGGGCAGAGGCAATGCGTGAAGTATCGGCAAGACTCGAAGAGATGCCTGGTGAAAGAGGATACCCGGCATACCTAGCATCAAGACTCGCAGAATTCTACGAGAGAGCAGGAAGAGTAGAACCACTATCCAACCAAGACCCAGGATCAGTATCAATTGTTGGAGCTGTTTCACCTCCTGGAGGAGACTTCTCAGAACCGGTAACACAGAACACTTTGAGAGTTGTCAAGAACTTCTGGGCGCTTGACTCAGATCTAGCAGAGAAGAGGCACTTCCCATCCATCAACTGGGACGATTCTTACTCGGGATACAGCGACAAACTAGCCGAATACTTCCAGGAGGAAGTAGAAGATGATTGGCCGCAGAAGATCCAGAGAGCAAGAGACTTGCTTCAGAAAGACGGAGATCTTCAGGAAACAGTGCAGCTTGTAGGAAAGGATGCGCTTCCAGATAGGGAAAGACTTACACTGGAAATCGCTACGATGGTCAAGGAGTTCTTCCTGCAGCAGAACGCTTTCCACCCTGTAGACCAGTACTCAAGTCCAGAGAAGACATATCATATCCTAGACTTGATTCTGGAATGGGGTGACAGTGCTTACGAGGCACTTGAAGACGGAGCAGTCGTGCAGGATATAGTGACGCTAAGCAGCAAGAACCGTATCTCAGAGATGCAGACATCAGAGGAATACCTCGAGCTCAAACAAGAGCTTCAAAAGCAGATGCAAGACGAATTTGAAGAGGTAGTTGAGGAGTAGAGGTGATCAAGAATGAAAATCAGAGATTTTCAGGATAGCCGAAAACATAGAGGTGTTTTCAACTAATGACACAACAAGAATACCAGACGATCAGCGAGATTAAGGATCCACTTGTATTTGTGGAGAAAACCGAGAATGTAGCATACGGAGACATCGTA
This sequence comes from Candidatus Nanohalobium constans, assembly GCF_009617975.1. Lineage (NCBI taxonomy): Archaea > Nanobdellati > Candidatus Nanohalarchaeota > Candidatus Nanohalobia > Candidatus Nanohalobiales > Candidatus Nanohalobiaceae > Candidatus Nanohalobium > Candidatus Nanohalobium constans. The sequence continues at coordinate 680,833 of NZ_CP040089.1, read as the reverse complement.
GAAGTAGAGACACCAGACGGAGAAGTCAAGACAGGAGAAGTCCTAGAAACTTCCAAAGATGTAGTAGTCGTACAGCTTTACGAAGATACACAGGGAGTCGGTAGAGATGGCAGAGTCCGGTTCATGGACGAAAATGTCAAGATGCCTGTAACCAAGGATCTCCTAGGCAGAGTACTTGACGGAACAGGGGAACCAATGGACGATGGACCGGAAATCATTCCGGAAGAAGAAAGAGACATTATTGGGGAAGCAATCAACCCATACTCAAGAGAGCTTCCGGAAGACTTTATCCAGACGGGAGTTTCCAGCATAGATGTCATGAACACACTGGTTAGAGGACAGAAGCTTCCTATCTTCTCAGGCTCTGGACTGCCACACAACGATCTTGCTATGCAGATCGCCCGTCAGGCAGATGTCAAAGGAGAAGACACAGACTTCGCAGTAGTATTCGCGGGAATGGGAATCACAGAGGAAGAGAGCCAGGAATTCATCGAAGAACTAGAAGAGACAGGAGCACTAGAACGATCAGTAGTATTCCTGAACAAGGCTAGTGACCCTGCACCGGAAAGAATTATCACACCGCGAATGGCATTGACAACAGCAGAATACCTGGCATACGAAGAAGGAATGGAAGTACTCGTAGTCATGACAGACATGACAAACTACTGCAACGCACTGAGAGAAGTCTCAGCAGCTAGAGAAGAAGTACCAGGAAGAAGAGGATATCCAGGATACATGTATACAGACCTGGCAAACCTCTACGAGAGAGCAGGAATCATCGAAGGAAAGGAAGGATCAGTAACACAGATCCCGATCCTGACGATGGTTGGAGACGACATCACTCACCCAATCCCTGACCTTACAGGATACATCACTGAGGGACAGATCGTAGTTGACAGAGACCTGGACAACCAGGGCTACAAACCGCCTGTAGATGTACTTCCAAGCCTTTCAAGACTGGAAGACAACGGAATAGGTGAAGGATTCACGCGTGAAGACCACGGAGATCTTTCCGACCAGCTGTATGCGATGTACGCAGAAGGAAATGACCTGAGAGACCTAGTATCCATCGTCGGAGAAGACGCCCTTTCAGACAGGGATGAGAAGGTTCTGGAGTTCGCGAGAAACTTCGAAAGCGAGTTCATCGACCAGGGATGGAATGAAAACCGTTCAATCGAAGAAAGCCTGGACAAGGCGTGGAGTCTGCTTGAAGTAATCCCAGAAGGAGAACTAACCAGAGTTGACCCAGAGCTTAGAGAGAAGTACCTAAACACAGAAAGCGAAGAGGAGGAATAACCTCCTCAGGTGATTTTCAATGTCACAAGATGTAAAACCAACCCGTAGCGAAGAACTAAGGCTGAAGGAAAGGATTGAACTGGCTGAGAACGGCCACGAAATTCTTGAGAAGAAGAGAGACGGTCTTATCCACGAGTTCATGGAGGTAATCGACGATGCCAAAGAAGTAAACCAGGAACTGGCTGATCTCTACTCTCAAGCCCGTTTGAAGATGATGCTGGCTAAGATCTACGATGGAGAAGACTCCATCAAGGCTAACGCAATGGCAGAACAGAATGATCCTGAGCTAGAGACAGAAGCACAGAACATAATGGGAGTAGTCGTCCCTGAGATTGAATCAGGAAGTATTCAGAGAGGAGTATTCGACAGAGAGTATGGAATCAGCTCAACCTCTTCAAGAGTTGACTCAACAGCTGACAAATACGAAGAACTGCTGGAGAAGATTGTCGATGCTGCAGAAACTCAGACCAAAATCCTCAAACTTTTGAATGAGATTGAGAAGACGAAGAGAAGAGTTAACGCACTGGAACACAAGATTATTCCAGAGATGCAGGAAGGGCTAGATACTGTTTCACAGGTGCTCGAGGAACGGGCTCGTGAAGAGACTTTCCGTATGAAGAAGATTAAGGAGATGCAGGAACAGTAATTTTCTCTCTCTTTTAGCTTTCTATCTCTTTTTGTATTGCTTTTTCTATTTTATCTGGTTGGAACCCTAAAACGGTTTCATCTCCTATAAATGTTTGAGGCACTCCTCTCTGACCAGTTCTCTGTATCATTCTTTTGGCTTGTTCCTTGTCCTCGCCTACATTATGTTCCTTGTAGCTGTGGTTGTTCTCGTCGAGCCATTTTTTAATTTTTGTGCAGTATGGGCAGGTTGGTGTTGTGAAGACTTCAATTTCTTCCGACATAGTTTGTGCGAGAGAGTTGAACTTTTATACATCTTTTCTATATTTTGTCAAGAACGCTGAGTTTTTCTTCTTCCCATTCTTTCATCCTCTTTCTTACCTTCTCCTTCATTTCCTCCTTGTCTGAAACAGAGTATACATAGTGCCTGCCCTTTCTCCCTTCCTCAACAATGCTTTCTCGCTCAACTAGTCCGGTAGCTCGCAGCTTAGAAAGGTATCTCTGTACAGTAGATCTGTCTTTATTCAGATCTTCTGCAATCTCGGATGCACGAGCCTCCTTTTCGCAAAGATAATACATAACCTCTGTCTCGGAAGTAGAAAGGTTGTATAGGACTTTTAGCAGTTCCTTGATTTCAGTAGGGCACTCCATACTATCTTGTTTCATAGCAAGATGTAAAATTCTTCTCTACAACCCTCATAAAAAGTTTGTGTAATAAAGTTGAACTAAATGCAACAGAAAAAATGGTTGGAAAAACTCACAGAGTTCCAGGAGAACCACGCCCTAGAGGTAGTCTTGTTTTTCATTTTCCTTTCAATGGCTATGATTCCTGGAATGGCGAGAGTTGAGACAATTGTTGCACTGGAAAACATGATGCCAGCCAGTTCAACACCGGTTGAGGGAGTCAATAACTTGAGAGCGGAAGGCATTGGTAAAGACTCTATCGCAGTAAAGATATCGACAGGAAACAAAGAGGATGGAGTTCAGAGTATCCACGAAAACAGTACAGCGGTCTATATCGAAGATCTTTCCAATGATATCAGAGATATCCACGGAGTTACTCAGGTGATGTCACCGTTACAGAGGGAAGGATTAGTAGATGAGAGAGATCAGAACGCCGTAATAACAGCTTATACCTATGTGGGAGATTCTGGAAATGAGATGGACAGAATATTCAAGGATATCGAAAATGAGGCTGAGTATAAGATGCCTGAAGGTGTCGAAACTGAGATTTCAGGTGTTCCAGCAGTACAGCAGAGATTATCCAGCATGGTTGAACGCGATAAAAATGTTACTACGATGATTTCACTTGGCTTAGTATTCTTGATCACTCTAGGTCTTTTTCAGGGTAGTTTCTCTTCCGCATTAATGCCTATAATAGTTGTCGCACTTTCAGTCATCTGGCTCTACGGAACAATGGGCTACTTGGGAATTCCGCTTTCAACGCTTGCTGGATCAGTTGCAGCGCTCGTAATAGGGATAGGAATCGACTACTCGGTTCATATACTCAATACTTACAGGTTCCACAGGAGAGACAACACTATCGGCGAAGCACTCTCTGAAGCAGTCGGTGAAACCGGAGTAGCAATCGTCGCAACATCTATAACCACAATCAGTGCTTTCATGGCATTTTTGTCAGGTGCGATGCCTGAGATGCATCGTTTCGGTTTAATAATGTCGATAGGAATCGGTTATGCTCTCTTGTTCAGTTTCTTCCTCCTTCCAAGTGTTTTCGTGCTTGAGGAGAAAATCATGAAGAAAATCCATGAATCAATCGACTGGAGGCACGACTTCTAGTGGCCGAAAACAAGTTTTCTGAGACGCAGGAAAACCTCTCAAGAGGTGAACTTTTCCGGTGATAATAGAGGAAATGGCTTCAAGACTGGTAGAATACCAGATAGAACAGCCCAAGAAAGTTCTAGTATTGATGGGAGTTCTCACTTTACTTGTTATTCCTGGAGCATTGAACTTGGAGGTCAAGCCAAGTACAGAGGCGATTCTGCCTGAAGATGATCCGACCGTTGAATCTCTGGATACTCTGCGTGCAAAGTTCTCAGGTGACACCACATACATCGTATTCGAATCAGATCAGGACATCAGGAATACCGAGCTGCTGGAGGAGATGAACAGGATTGAGAACCGGATTCAACGGAGTGAAAATGTTCATTCAACCGAGTCACCTGCCTCAATGCTCGTCCAGAAGTATGGTCAAATACCTGAGGACAAGGATAGATTAGACAGGTTTGATTACCGGAGCATGATCTCAGAAAACTACAGAACCGGAATTGTGGCTGTTAGGACTGATACTCAGGCGAATTCTGGTGAGATACAGAAACTCTACGACGACATCCATACAGCGGTACAGTCGGAGACCACTGAGGACTACTATTTAACCGGTTATAATATGATTGACTTGGCAACTTTCCAGGTCATTATATCTGATTTCATGATGATAACAGGGGTCTCGTTCGCAGCCGTCCTACTTGTTTTATTCGGCGTTTTCCGCGACGTTAAGAGGATGATGTTCCCGATTGTACCCGTCATGTTTGGTTTGATCTGGATGCTCGGACTTGGAGGTTATCTCGGCGCCAACCTGACTATAATCTCAATGGTTTCAGCAGCGATGATAATGGGGCTCGGTATCGACTTCGGCATCCACGTCACCAAGAAATACTTCAATACGGAGAGAGGGGCAGAAGGATTAAGCAAGACAATGGTGGAACTTTCAAGAGGACTGCTAGGAGGATCCACAACCACAGGAGTAGGATTCCTTGCATTACTAGCAGCAAACCTTACAGGTATGCACGCACTCGGAATCTTCCTCTTCACAGGAATCATCTCAGCCTACATAGGAGCTGTTTTCCTACTTCCAACCCTGATAATCATGATAGACGGCAAACAAACAGTCTCGTAAAAATTGATACTATGAAACGAAACAACACACACTCAACAGCTCTCAAAATTGCATTAACACTTTCAATTATTACAGTTTCAATCGGGGCAGCTTCATCAGCTCCAAAACTTGACGCAGTAAGCTTCGACCCAGGATTCATAACAGCCGGAGACAGAGTTAACATCTCAGCCAACATGCATGAGACAGATTATCCTGACAAGAACTGGGACGAGGATAAACACCTCAAAGTAGTTCTAAAACCAGATAATCGTTTAACTCGTGAATACATCACTATAGAGGATGACAGAGATGAATCTATAGGTTTCCTTTATCCAAACGGTGTCTGGAATCAGCGCTACCAGGTTAAAGTCGATTCAGGTGCTCCAACAGGAATGTATGACTTCGAATTACATATACAGTATCTGGAAAACGGCGAACCAATAGAGATTCAGACAGAAGACGGGGATTACAACTTTACGGTTATCCGGGATTTTTCGATGCCTGTAGATAATGAAGGAGTGGATCTATCCAGTAACGTCGTCTCGACACAGCCTTCAGTACCGAGGCGGGGAGATAACTACGTTGAGGCGCAGGTAAGATTCACGAACACCGGCAACAAGCCTGTAGAGGAGATTGATCTCAGGCCTTCAACTCCTGAAGGAATACAGCCCTCTTACTCCAGTGACGAAAAATTCTACATCAACAAGTTAATGGAGGGCGACTCAGCGGAGAAAACAATATCCTTCAACCTTGACGAAGATCTTGAGCCAGGTCTGCATACAGTTGATCTATCAGCGACCTATGAAGACGAATCAGGCAACAGCTACAGCGAAGGACTTAATATTCCACTCAGAGTCGAGGGGAGGCCGGACCTGGAGATTGTCAACTCCAGTATGGAGATGAAGGCAGGAGATACATCTCAGCTCAGAGTCAATGTCAGGAACACCGGTGAGCAGGATGCTGAGTCAGTTACGGCAAGAGTGATAGCTGAGAGAAGCCAACCATTCGGCTTAGAGGACCGATCTAATTATATCGGTGAGATCGAATCAGGTGAAACTTCAGAGGCAGTCATGAAGATCTCTGCTGATAGGAGCGCATCGCTGAAGAGGCATCAGCTTAAAGTTCAGTTCCGGGCAAACGGAGACAGCGAGGAAGGTGATCAATCAGTCTACACCTTTACAGAACAGACTGGAATAGAGCTGACGGGGAGAACACAGTCTCCACTTATCTACATCGGTGTCGCAGCTGCTTTTCTTGTACTGGCTGCTATAGTTTACCGTTACAGATCCGGAAGATCTCAGAAATCAGTGGAAGGAGGTGATTAACAGTGAATGCACTTTGCTTTCACTTCGCAGAAATCTCCGGAGGTGATTTCGAGTGAAGAAAAAACAGTTTGTGCGCAGGTTTGCGGGATCCGTGATAACAGCAGCTTTCCTGGCAGGATGGTTTATCCACGAGTACTTCTACCTGGTAACCCTGTTCGCAGGTCTGAATCTTCTGCAAAGTTCTTTCACAGGGTTCTGCCCGCCGGAGAAATTCTATGACAGATTTCTTTCAGGATGAAATCTCTCTTAATAGAATCTTTTTCTTCTTTCTTATTCAGAAAGTTGATATCTTCAAACGAAAGAGATAATACATTTCAGGCTCCATTATCTACTATGTCACGAAAACTTCTACGCACGGAAAGTATGATGAGCAGAGAGGATGCAGCCCAGAAACTTCATGATCTGGCTGATAAAATTGGAGACGGCAAGGTTGAGCTCAAGGCTGGACAGGACAGCATAGAGTTAACACCGTCCGACCAGGTAGAGTTCGAGATCGAAGTCGAGGAAGAAAAAGATGGCGATCTGTCGATCGAGATGGAAGTAGAATGGTCTGAAGAAAGTCAGGGAGAAGATCTGGAGATAAATTAAATCACTGATTTTTATCTGCTGTTTTTCCCTTTCTTAATTGAAATTATTAGTGGATCAGGGTGGATGCTGAATTTGGGTGTTATTTGGGTTGTTGTGTTATAAGAGATCTTCGGCAATTCCTTTTTGGGTTTTCCAAAATCTGAGAAGTTAAATGGGATTATTGTAGTTTTGATGATAGCGGTTGGAAAATGGATAATTTCAAGAAAGCACTTTGGTGGCTTATCGCAGGGAGTAGAGGAGGAGATAACAGGTTGAGGATTATAATGTTTCTCCGGGATAGCCCGAGTAATGCCAACCAGCTTTCAGAAGTGCTTGATCTTGATTACAAGACGGTAGAGCATCATTTGGAGAAGCTTCAGGACAGCGAGGTTATAGAGACGATGAGAGAAGGCTACGGTAAAAACTATTTTTTGACAGATAAAACGCAGAAATACATGGATGAAATAGAAAGAATCGCAGAACAATCAGGTGTAGAGAAATGAAGCCAGAAAACGAGCTAAAAACAATAATCGTCGGAAGCCTAATATTTGGAGCAGCCACAGCAATACTTGCCAACAACCTGATGACTTTCTTCGGCCACAGAAGAATATTCGAAAACATCATACTCGCCAAAGTCTTCTTCACATCAGCAAACATCGTCCTCCTGTCAGCACTCTCCATCAACTACTACAAACTCTACAAACAGATGGGAACAGACATGGGCAGAAGCCTCACAATCTTCAGCCTTGCACTCCTGATGTATGCCACAGCATCCAGCCCGCTGGTACAGACACTCTTCGGCATCAAAGGAGGCCTCGGACTCGGAGTATTCGCCTACCTACCAGACATGTTTGTGACAGTGGCCTCTGGTGTTATTCTCTACGAAACCTATCAGTAAACCGTACACCATCTAAAAAGACGGTGTACTTTTGAATTAAGATGGGAAAATCTATTCACATGTATGAAGAGAAAGAAAAATTACTGAGGAAAATAGTAAATCATGAACACTTTGACCCATACGAACATATAGAAGAACTCAAAGAACTTGACAGAGCTGGCTATATTGACGCAGAAATCAAAAATGATGATGTGTCGCGAAGAACCACATTCATAACGGATGTCGATGAAACCAAACTTAGAAATTTAGATCAATATGACTTAGAAAGAGGCTTAATTAAACCTGAACCGGAAGGAGATGAATACATCTTAAAGTTAGATGGTAAAAATAAGAAAAGTACTTTTTCCCTTATTCAGAACTTTAATATCACCGGAATAAGTATTGCATTCGAATCTTTGATAGATCCGTTTAAAGAGTTATTTAAACATTTAAAGAAAACTTTAAGCTCTGATTGAATTTGGGTGTTAGTTGGGAGAGGAGGGTTTAAATCCCTGTGAACTGTTTCTGGGTATGAAAGAGAACTATTTCAATAAGTTGAAGGACGAGTCTACTAAAATCGTGTTAACGGTCTTTTTCCTGTCTATTGTGTCGGTCGCGGCTTTGATGGCTTTACAGGCCTCAGGTGATGGTTCGACGGAGAGTAGCGTTGAAGAGGTGTTTTTTGTCGGTGGTGAAGGCCCTCAGGAGCGTGCGGAAGTGTATAAGTTCAGTGATTCGGAAGGCGGCGATCCTGTCGTGATGGTTCCGGGTCTAGGCCTTGACGAGTATATTTACACGGATACTCCGGATGATAGAGATGGCTGGGCTCAGATATTCGATGAGAAAGGGTACACTTCTTATGTTTACAATCCGCCGAACATCGTCGACTCGAATGAGACAGTGGATGATTCAGTAAGTACATCTCAGTGGAGTCTTGGTCGTGCGTGGAGCAAGTGGGGCTTCGGACCACAACAGGGAGAAGCTTACGACGACAGCAAGTATCCTGTCAGCCAGATTCAGGAACTTGAGGATAACTTCCCGCAGTACACATCGACCCGTTCAGGACAGGGAGGAGCTTCAGGTCAGTCTAGTAGAACTGAAGGTCAAGGTGGGCAGTTCGATGGAAACCTCTCAGGACAGAGTCAACAGTCAGGAAGAAGCAGTCAAGGTTCAGCTCAGGGAGGCATGAGCTTCGGCTCGGAGGCCTCCACAGAAGCACTGATCGATCTACTTGAAAGAACCGGTCCTGCAACAGTAATCGTTCACTCGGCGGAAGGAGCCACAGGTTTCGAGGTAGCAAGGCAGAGGCCTGAGCTTATTGAGACCTTAGTCGCTGTTGAACCTGTTGGATGTCCTGAAACAGAAAGCCAGGTGTTCAGCGGCACGGAGTTCGTCGCAGTCTACGGCGACTACGTCCAAGAAAGAGGACAGACAGGTAGAAAACAGGCATGTGAAACAACCATCGACCTCATCAACGAGAACGGTGGAGAAGCAGAGATGATCTCACTACCAGACATGGGCATAGAAGGCAACTCACACCTGTTGATGCAGGGAGAAAACAATCAGGAGATAGCAGAGAAGGTTATGAGTGAAGTTCAGAGTTAATAAATTCTATTTTCTTTTTCCCTCTTTTTTGAAAATCCCAAATCCTCAGCTTGCTAAAAGATACAATTAGCACTTAATCGCTTGGGACACGCTACTCAGAAATTTTAGAAAAGAAAAAGTGAGAAAATTTTATTCTCTAGTGTCCATGCCTAATACGGAGTAGAGTCCACATTTGCTTGTGAATCCTGTTGCCAGCAGTGCGATCGCTACAACTCCCAGGATTGGTGATGCAATCTCGGGTAGTGTCAGACTGGAAGGCAGTACATCAGCCAGTATTCCAAGCGATAGTAGCCCTGCTACTGCTCCTAGTGTGATGCGGACGATGCTGTCAGTGTCTCCCACGTTTTCTTCCATATTACTGGTTATGGGTTCTTTACGTAAATATCTGTCGGGGTTTCAGGTGTTTATGTTGAGTTCTACCGGTGTTTCGTGGTTGATGTTGTCTCTGACAGGGCATCTTTTCTCTGCTTCTTCGAAGATTTCTCTCAGTGTTTCGTCGTCGGTGTCAGCTTCTGCCTTTATGTTGAGTTCGATTTCCTGGAAGCCTGCTCTTTCATCTGTTTCCTTTCCCTGGAATTTTGCTGGATTGAGTTCTCCGGAGGCATCTATCTCAAGTGATTCAAGTTCAACCCCTTTCTCTTTTGCGACCAGATGCGCTACAACGTTGAGACAGCCTGTAAGTGCTCCGAGTTCATACTCTACAGGATTTGGAGCGGAACCGGTTCCACCTTCTGCCTCTGGTTCGTCTATCTCAAAACTGTATCCTCTGACATTTACTTCTACCTTTGTCTGGTTCTTTGATTCTGCGTGTACTTTGGACTTCATTTTATCACAGTAGAAAATTTTGAAATGCGGGGGTTTATAGCTGGTCTTTATTTCACCCATGCTTCATCTTTATTTCCTTCTCTTAGGTTGTCTTGTCCCCAGGAGATCATTTCTTCAACGAGAGGGATCAGTTTTTCTCCGAACTCTGTTAGGTCATATGTGATCTTCACAGGCTTGTCGTCCTCTACATTTCTGTTGATTATGCCTTGTTCCTCCATTCTGTCCAGGTTGTTGCTTAGGGTCTTGTTGGTTATGCCACCCACTTCTTTCTTTATCTCTGAGAAGCGAATTTCTTCGTTATCATGAATGTGGTATGTGATGACAGGAACCCACTTGTGACCGAGAATCTTTGAAGTAGATTTCAACGCACACCACTCCTCACTTTTACACCAGACAGGGATACTGCCCTGTTTTTTAGACATGCCGTATCGACCTCGAAACCATGTATCACTAAGTCCACTTGACCCTTTAATATCCTTTGTAAACCTTGTATCAATATGAAACCAGAATTCTTGTCAGAAAATATGAGTTCAGATAGTAAATCAGCATACTCAAAAATTAGAGAGGGTCCAGAATGACTGAAGAAGGTTTAACACTTGAATTTACTGCAAAGCAGGCTGCGATTTTCTCTCTCGCAGCAGGTCTTGTAGTTGGCGGTCTAGGAGGGTTCGCTGCAGGAACAATGGCGGCACCTAACCAAGATAAGACTGGGACTGAGAACTTAGATCCTAACCCTGGTGATGAGGCAGAAGCTTCAACCGGTCAGACTCCAGAGGAAACATTCCGTCAAATCTCCAACGATCTAGAGCTCGATACGGATAAGGTGATGCAGTGTTACCAGGAATCAGATAACGAGGAAGCCTTGGAAGATAGAAATACTGCAGCTCAAAAATTGGGCGGCTTTGGAACTCCAACATTCTTCGTAGGGAACCAGGAGAAAGGTTTCGTCAAGATTACGGGTGCACAGCCGCTTTCAAGATTTGAACAAGCATTCAAAACAGTCAGAAGCGATAGTCCCGGAAATTTGACAACTTTAGATGGAATTGAGCTTGAAGGCGAGCCGAGCAAAGGCGATGAGAACGCATCGATCAAAGTCGTAGAATACAACGAGTTTGGTTGTCCGTTCTGCGCTGAATGGCAGGGAATAGATGCCTCAGGCAGAACTCCTATCGACAAGATGAACATCGCAAGTAATCTTGAAAGCCAGTACATTGACACTGGCGAAGTAGAGTTCATCTCGAAGGACTATCCTGTCCCACAATTACATCCGAACGGACCTATGGCTCACCAGGCAGCGAACTGTGTATATGAGCATGAGCAGGATAGTTATTGGGATTTCCATGACGAACTCTTTGAAAGAAGAGATCAATGGATGGCAGGATAAGATGGCAATCCAAGTAAAAGTGAATCCGCAGGCATGGAAGAGAGGTCTTTCACAGGGTCTCAAGGGCTCTGTTTCAAATAGGAAGAGGGCTCTAGGTACTGCAGCGGTATCGCTCTCAACCTTTCTCCTCACTATTTTCTCTGCTAATCCTGGTTACTCGCTCCAGATGCTGTCTTCAGGTATGCAGTACTGGAGTATAGCATTTACAACTCGCTTAACTGGTATGATAATGAATGCGGGTTATACAGGTCTTCTACTTACAGCAGGGTTTTCAATGCTTGTAGGAGTGACGATGACCAATACGGTCGTTCAGCTCAGAATGAATAGAATCAACCTAAGCTCTCTGGGCGCCCTTCCAGGATTTCTTGCAGGAGGATGTGCTTCTTGTGGTGTTGGGGTACTCTCGCTCCTCGGTTTTGGCGGAGTACTAGCATCAATGCCGTTTGCGGGGAACAGTCTGAGGCTTGGAGGGGTTTTACTGCTTGTAGCCCTCATAATAAGAACAGGAAACCCTGACGCCTGCAAAATTTAAACAAAACTTTTCTCACTATCCATTTTTTTAATTCAGCCTTCCTCAGCAATATGTGTATGAATTTCGGTTCCTTCATCAAATCTTACCCTGAGAAATATCTAGGGAAACTGTTTTCGAAGATTTTTTGGCCTCCACCAACTGTTGCAGTACTGGCTCATGGTGAAAACGATGATGTTCTTGCTTTAGAATTGGATGGAAGTTACCGTCTTCCAGGAGGCTTCATGGACGAAGATGAGGATTTGAAAGAAGCAGCCAGAAGAGAAGTTAAGGAGGAAACCGGTTTCGAAGTAGAGATTACACAATTACTGGATGTTGAACAGAACGGAAGCGGAGGACCGGAAATATTCTTTGAAGCAGAAGTAGTTAGAGGAGATAAAGATGGGTCTTGGGAAGGAAAACCTGAATTCATCGATAAAGAAGAGATTAAAGAAAAAGTGTGGGAATTAAAACACTCACATATCCATGAGTATCTTTTCCCAGATGACTAGTTACTTTTCTTCCTCCTCAGAGTCTTCTTCACTTTCTACTTCTTTCTCAGCTTTTTCCTGAAGGTTTGGAACCATTTCCTCTGTGTCTGCTGCTTTGGCGACTGAGGTGGTGTCCATGTCTGGTGCCATCTTCTCTGCTTCCTCCGTCTTCTCTTCCTTCATTTCTTGGTACTCTTTGCCTACTTTCTTGACGAATTCTCTGGTTTCGTTCTTGAGCTCGTAGATTTCTTTGTCTTCTAGGTCGTCCATCTCTTTCTCCTTGACTTTTTCAACTACTTTCTCCCATCTGTCGAACATTTCCAGGTGTTCTTCGTCGACATCAAGGTTCTGCTCTACTACCTGTGGGAGGTCGTCCTTGTCTTCCGGTGGTTCGACATCTTGTGCTCTGAGTGCTGCGACATTGGCCTTGAGGAACTTCTTGTAGTCGTCGACCAGTCCTCTGACCTTCTTCTTTGCACCCATCTGAGAGACCAGCTTGTGCATTCTTCGGACATAGTCGTCTGTCTTCTCCATCATCTCATCTAGTTCTTCACCAGTCACTTCCTCAGGATTTTTCTCACCTTTGTCACCGAAGTCGTAGATTTCCTGAGCCATGTCAACATACTCCTGCTCAAGCATATCCTGCTCTACAAACATTTCCTCAAGCTTCTCTGGAACTTTCTCCTTTGGAGGAGGATTTGCTCCTGAAAGCATGATTGGTGCCTGACCGGCGTTAGCCATTGCCTGTTCGAGTTTGTGAGGAAGTGAAGACTTCATCGTTTTCTCTGCTTTCTTGTATCCTGCTGCACCAAGTTTCAATCTTTTCTTGACTGATTCCTGTGTTCCACTGATCTTTCCTCTTTCCAGCAGTCTTTTAGCTGGCATAAAGATCCCTGTGTCGTATACCGGGCTGCCGTTACGCACGGCTTCGATAGCTAGAGGTTCTCCTTTCCTAAGTGAGTCCCAGAACTCGGTAAGGAACGGGAAGTACTGGATAGTAATTCTATCATCTGTTTCCTTAGCAAGGTCTGTAACCTTTTTCCTAATCTTCTTTTTAGCATCTTCAGGAACATCTTTCTGTAATTTAGTATCATCTAAAACAACAAGTGTATCGATATCTGAGTCGTGTCCGTGCTCTCCTTTGGCAACGCTCCCCCAGACGGCTACTACTTTCACTTTGTCGCCGAGTTTATCTAGTAGTTTGTCTGAGAACTCTTGTGCAGAATCCATCCTTCTTTCCTGGGACTTTTCACGCATTTCTTTCATTTTATCCTTAGAACTCATGCTATCACAATTCCATGTTAAGACCGCATCCTTTTATACTTTACTAAATATTTGTTACTTTGTGGTAAACAATAATTTTCGTGGTTGGGTGAAGGAGGAGTTGGGTAGAAGTATTCAGCCTTATTCTGAAGAAATGTCGCGGCAAGATGCTCTAGATACAGCCAGTTACTTTTTCGATGATTTTGAAGATGCTGATCAGTTAATGTTCCATGCAGGGAAGAGTGAAGCCGAGAACAGTGAGAGATTAGAGCTGGCGGAACAGACAGCTTTCCTGATGTACTCTGCAGGTCACAACCCTCAAATTTACGCACATGAATATCATGAAGACTTGATAGAAGAATCTGAAGTACTGCATAAAGATATAGTTAACTTCGTAGATCCAGAAACAACCGCTCAGGAGATGCACAAGATGTTGGAGGATGATCCAAATGCTAAGAGAGTTTACGCTACAAATGAATACCATGTAGATGGAGTTGAACAAATAGCACAAAAACTAGATGACAATAATTATCTCGTTCTAGGCTATGGAGACGAACCGGAGATGCGGCTAGGAGAAGCAGCCAGGATGACAAGAAATGGACTATTTACTCCAAGATACAACGGCGAAGACAGGATTGAAAAAATAGGCAAGAAAGCTCTCAAATACATAAAATCCAAGTTCTGACTACTGATATTCTTCGCCTTGCCATTCTTGAGGTCTGTTCTGTCCTTGGTCAACAGCTGCCTTACTTGAGAAAGTGTAATCGAATTCTTCGGCTTCTAACAGTCCTTTCAGTGGGTCGAAGGCGTGTTCCTCGATTTTTGCCCATTCGCGGCTGTAGTTGGCTTGCTCCATTCCGAAGAATCGGGCGATCATAGCTTCTCTCTCGTCTTCTGGTTCTTCTCCTGGTGTTACATTGCTTGGGTCCAGTTCTTCAGGTGTTACACCTATTTCAATTAGGTTCATTGTAAGCCGCATCATGTAGCTGGACTCTGCTTTATGCTCCGCTAGCTCAAACAGTATCGTGGACGGCTCGTTCTCATTCCGGGTAAAACCGTTGTCCACAAACCTGTAAAGCCATTTATACAGTAGTTCATTGCCTCTTTCAAAAGCTCCGTGGTGCGTACCTCTCTGACCTTCAACACCTGGATCCATCAAGTGCATCTGCCGCAGAATATTTGCTACAGGTTTCTCAGAGTCAATATCCAGCGCCCAGTCAGAATCAGCCAGGTACTCCTCCATCTCGAAAAATCTCTCCATCTCATCCAAAGGCGGAGCACCCAGAGAAGCAACATGCTCCATATCAATCGTAAACTTAGCAGGACGCCCATCAATCTCATCATTCAACTCCTCCAAACCGCCCAACTCACCATTCTCCTCAAACATCCTTCTAGTAGTCAAATTAATCGCATGAGCAGCAACAGCAATATCCTTCGGACGCCACACCTTAAACCGCATCTGAGGACTACCAGCCATAGTCTCCAAATTCACACCAATACCAAAACGATTCATCCACTCAACCCAAGTCCAACCCTCATTCTGAACTTCCTCAACCTCATCATCACTCAAACCAAAGTCACGACCCTTCAAATCAAACTTAGCCTTCCTCTGAGTAAAATGAGCCCAACAATAACAAGCACCAACAGCCGCAGCCACATCACGCTGGAACTCAGGATTATCCTCTAATAAATCCAAGTAATGGTACACATCCTCCTTATCATCATCGTCTTTATCCTCATAAACACCGTTACGAGGATTTTCTAAATCTAAATTGACATCATCCCTATCACCCCATCTTTCCTCCACAATACTCTCCCAAATAAATCGAGGAGCATCCCAACCCTCATGATCATCATTCTCAACCTCATCTGAAGAAGACATCCAAGCCGGAATAATCAAATAAAAAATAATCGACTCCTTCCACATCTCACGCTGAAACTGTTGGCCCTGTAAAATACGCTCGAGGAGATCCTCGTGCATATCTTCCTCATCCATGTCTTCCCGGTCGCTTGCATCGAATTTGCTTAAGTCTTTTCCCGCAAAGACCGTAGCAGCCTCTTCTTCAATATTGTATTCATTTTTTCCAATTTTGTAAGCATTCTCTAATAATCTGATTTGTTGGATTTCTAAATGGCTCTGTAGACCGCTCCATTTTGCATCTTGAGACATGTATTGATCTTCGGGATCCGGACTCTTTCCATCCCATAGCTTATCGAAGGCGGTTCCTATAGCATTTAATGTTGAGTCTCGGACTTGCTTGATATCTACCTTAGAGGCTACATCTTGTCTGAACCTTTCTCTATATTCCTCTGGAATTTGATTAAAAGGCGCTAAATCATCTATCGATAGACTTTCTATTTGATAAAGTACATTGTCCATTCTCTGTAATGGTGGGGGACTTTCTTCCGCTCTCGCATATCTTTGAGTGAGTAGTTGCTTCAAACTGGTAATTTCTTCCTGAATAACTCCATTATAAGTTGTTGGATTTCCTTGATCGTCTCTTTCTATATCTGGAGCGAGTATAGGAAATGCAACTTCTAGCTCTATCTCTTGGTCAAGTATTTCTAGCCACTTCCTTCCAACTCCTTGATCCTGTCTTCTTCCTGTTAATATAGTTCCCAACTTGTCAGAGATATCGTCTGCTTCATCATGGAAAAGTTGCTTTGCTGCCTCATGTTGAGATTTTCTCCACTTGATATCGAATGTATCTGAATATGTAGAGAAGCTTTGATATTGTTGGAAAGGATAGTTAGATATTTCTAAAAAAAGCGTGTGGTATAATTTTCTGAGGAATTCAGGGTTTTTGTAGATGTTTTCTCCTCTGTAGTTTCTTTTTTTGATGCTGTCTTCGTCGTATTTGTTTATTTCGTATCCGAATGGGTCTAGTCCTACGTCGTTGGCCATTCTTTCTTCGAGTGCTGGCATAGGTGAGGTGGAGATGTGTGGGTTCATTCGACCGATGTTGAAGAGTGGTTCGTCGTCTTTGCCCATTTTTTCGACGTGTTTTTTGAATTGTGCTAGTTCTTGGAGGTAGTTTGTGAAGTATTGTTCGGTTGTGTCGTATCCGTATTCTTCTCCTCGGGCGCTTTTTTCTGCTGTGCAGAATCCTGCGTTCATGTCTGGGTGTGTTGTTATGTCGAGTCCTAGTTGGTGGATTGTGGAGATCATGGAGTCTCTTTCTAGTGTGAATGTGGCGGGGTTGGTGATTTGGAGTTCCATGACGCTGCCGCCTACTTGTGCTGCGTAGCCGATTCTCTGGTCCATGGGTGTCGGTACTTCTCCCACATCCATCGCAGAAGAGTTGCCGATCAGGTAGTTCATGTCGGGGAAGCCTTTCTCTTTGTCTTCTTCGTCGTCTCCGCCGAATTTCTCTTTCATCCGTTCTAGTATGAAGTTTGCCATTTTATCGCCTATTTCATTGTGTACATTCCGAAGTCTAGTTTCAATCCCCAGTAGTAGTTGTACCGTAGTTCTGTGGTGAAGTCGTCGAGAGGTTTACAGCCGGAAGGTATTTTGAATTCGTCGGTTTGGCCTGTGAATTCTCTTAGGGTTTTGGAGAAGCCTTCGTACATGTCATCATCGTTGTCGCTGTCTTGATTGTCTGGATGGAGTTCTATATCTAGTATCTCATCGATTTTTTTGAGGTATTTGTCGTTTATTGCTTCTGTGGCTGTTTCTAGTCCGTCTTCCACTCTTCTGATGTCTGATGAGAGCTGTATTGGTGCTTTTTCATCGTCGTCGAGTTTTTCTCCTACTTTTTCTCTCAGTTCTCGGACTGACATTTCTTCGTCGTTTCTGGCTTCCTTCAGTTTATCGCCTTCTTTAGTTTCGAATTTGCCGGTGTAGTCGTCCATCATGTCTTCAACCAGTTTTTCATGCTTATCGATCTTAGGTTGTACGAAGTTGTCGAAGACGTGTTTGCATGTGAAGAAGGGGTACCACATTACTATTCCGGCTGATGGTCCTTCTGCAGGTGTTTGTGGCTGTGAGAATCCTGCGATGTTGGCGTGGATGGTTTTAATCATCATTACGCGGTAGTGCGTTGGTTCTTCGTCTAGTTCGTCTGCTATCATCATTTCTCCTTCGTGCAGCCGCATTCCTTTGTGGACGATCCAGTCTATGGTTCGGAACATTGTGGAATTGCCGCGGATATTCAGATTTGAGGTTAATTGGGCTTGGTCGTCGCCCATCCTGTTTATCATCGCGGCGTCCCGTACATAGGGCTCCAACCATTCCTCTGTTTCTTCGATGGATCGCTGAATGTTCTTCATCTGTCCTTTCAGATCGTTCAATTTTCTTTCGACTTCGGAGCCGTAGAGGTCTTTCCATTTTTCGTACATCTTCCATTTCTTCTTCAGCACGGCTTTCTCGTTTGTAGGTATGTCCGCCAGGGGACCATCCTCTAGATCGTCTTCGTCCTTGTCATCGTATCTTTTGGCTCGCTGCTCTGCAGTTTCTAGGTCCTCAACGCCTTCCATCTCGTTGAAGTCTGCTACTATGGAGGGATAGATGTTCTGGTCTCTGTAAGCTTTCAAACTCATCTGATCACCGCCCTGCCGCGGACTTTGTCCTGCTCCATCGACCAGTTCGATGAAGTCTCCTTTCAAAAGTACTTCGTCATGTGAATTGATGGCTTCTACTCGAGACCTCAGTTTTCTGATATCGTGTTGAAGCATGTGCTTCTGTTTCTCCAGTTGTTGGTAGCTCTGCATCGTCTGCTTAATATTGTTTTCCGCCTGTTGTTTTCTCTCCATGAACTGGGCGTGCATCTGGCTCTGAGGGGAGATATGGATTGATTCGGAAATCTTGTTTATTTCGTAATCTAGGCTTGAGTCTAGTTCATCGACGGCTACCCACATTCCTGTGTAAGCTGTTCCCTGATCGCTTGAACGGAACTTCAAGTATTTCCACCGGTTCAGCATACTCATCAGGGATTCGCCTTCGCCAAAATCGTCCAAGTGCTGAACTTCGCCGTTCTCTATCTTCTTCTGCAGATCATCGTTGCTACCTTCTTCCCAAGCCTTGAAGACATGTCCGAACTTGCAGGTTTTTCCGGGTTTGCCACCGTGGCTCATCAAGTAGTGATTGGTTTAGGTTTTACTTAAAATTGGGACTCTTCTGCATAAACGGTTAAAACCCTGGCAATACAATTTTTTGTTTAGTAATGGCTCAACCACTTTTGAAACGACGGCTGAACCCGCTGCTCCTGATCTCTACCGTAGCTGCTCTTTCGCTTTTGGCGGGTGTTGCAGTTTTATCTCAGGATCAAATCAGCGATAAACAGAACAGGATCAGCGAACTCAAGGAAGAGAGAAACAGTTTGGATACTGAAGTAACTCGGTTGGATGCCCGTGTTTCCAACATGTCTGTTAAGCTTCGTGAGTATGAGGGAGATTTAGGTGAGTTGAGGGCTGAGAAACAGAACTTGAGTGATACTGTTGATGAGAAAAATGATAGGATTTCTGAGTTGGAGAGTGAGGTTGAGAATGCTCGGGAAAGCAGGGATTTAGAGGATACTCTAAATGATATTAACTCTTCTATGAGTGTTGTATGTGCGGAGAGCTCTGGAGGTTCTGGAGCAGAGCATAACTGTAATCGATGGGGTCATGAGGTAGGAACAAGCAATGAGGGTTGAGAAACTGCTTAAGCGGCTTCGAAGAGAATTTATCAAGGTCAATCTTATCCAGGCTTTCCTGGACTCGTTAACAGCCTTTCTAGCTGTAAACCTTGTCCTGTTTATTTTGAATATTACTCTTGTCAGTGATTTTCTACATTACCGGATCTTAGCAGCCTCAGCTTTCATCTTTCTCTTGGCTGATTGGGTTTATCGTTCTCGGAAGTATAGGTTGGAGATTTATGAGGAGGAGAATCCTCAGCTCCGTGAGATTTTGAGGACTGCGCGGGATAATTTGGATAGTCAGAATGTTGTTTCTCAGGCGATGTTTGATGATTTGATGCAGAGGGCGAGGAGTGTTACTTCTGAGAGTATTATTCCGGGGGCCGAGATTATTAAGAAGATTGTTTTGATAGGTGTTTTGAGTTTTTTGACTGCTTTGTCTGGTTTAACTGATTTTCAGCCTGTGCAGGAGAGTAGGGAGGTTTTCTCTCAGTTGCAGCCTGAGGATATACTTAATCCTGAGCCTGAGCAGTTGAAGAATGGGTCTGAGATTTATGGTGAGGCTAAGGATATTCAGGGCTCTGCTACTGATCTTGAGATAAATGTTACTGGCGATGCTAGTGGAGGTTCTGACGGTTCTGGTGGTTCCGGGGCTTCTGAGGATTTTGTTTTCCGGTCTTCTGATCCTAGTATGCCGGAGGATGTTGAGTTGGCGAGAAGGTATAGCCTGGCTATCAGGGACTCGGGTTAAAGTTTAGTTGCAGCGTTGTAGTATAGAATTTAAATTCTATCGTGGTCTAGTAATTTTCTATGAAAGTAAGCAGTATGGATGAATCCGGCAAGTACGATAAAGCGAATGAACGCCTTGCGCAGGTCAAGGAAGAAGTAGGAAAGGTAATGGTCGGTCAGGAAGATGTTATAGAGCAGGTCCTGATATCCATACTTTGCGATGGGAACATACTTCTCGAGTCAAACCCGGGAATGGGTAAGACAAAGATGATAAGCACTATATCAAAAGTTTTAGGTCTGGAGTTCTCCCGTATACAGAATACGCCGGATCTGATGCCGTCCGATATCACAGGTACGCATATAGTCGATGAATCGGCAGATACAACTGACTTCGTATTCCAAAAAGGACCTATTTTCGCTAACATGATTTTAGCGGATGAGATTAACCGTGCTACTCCTAAAACGCAGTCCGCATTACTTGAGGCGATGCAGGAGAAGCAGGTAACTGTAGGCAACAATTCTTACAGCCTGGATGACCCGTTCTTCCTTATGGCTACGCAGAACCCGATTGAACAGGAAGGAACATATCCATTGCCGGAAGCACAGAGAGACCGTTTCATGATGAAGGTTGAACTAGATTATCCAAGCCTCGAGGAAGAGAACAAAATCGTAGACCGGTTTACCTCTGAGCTGGACTTTGAGCCAGAGCTTGAGAATGTTATCAGTCGCTCTTCTCTGATCCGTTTGCAAGAGTTCACTAGAAAAGTTCCTATAGCGAATGATCTCAGGGAAAAAGCCGTAAACATCGCCTCTGCCACTCGTGAAAAGGAGGAACTGGATTATGGTGCTTCTCCAAGAGCCTCGATGAACATCGTACTGGCATCGAAGGCTCGTGCATTGATCGAAGGAAGAAATCATGTCTCAGAGAAAGATATTAAGGAAGTAGCTAAACCAGTCCTACGCCACAGGATTGGATTAAGTTTCCAGGCAGAGAAGCAGGGGATGAATGAGGACAAAATTATAGATCAAATAATCGAACAACAATGACGAAGACAAGTTTTCCCTATCAGCCTTCAAAAGGTGAAATCTGAGTGATAGAGATAGACTTCCTGGATGAGCTGGACAGGTTTCAGCGTGCTCTGGATAAGAATTCTGTCGAAGTGAATCAAGGGGAGCAGAAATCAGATTTTTCCGGTCAGGGAATGATCTTCAAAGACCACAAAAAATATGTTCCTGGCGATGATATTCGGAAAATAGATTGGAAAGCGTATGCCAGGACCAAGGAACTTTTTGTCAAGAGGTTTCAGGAGGAGAAAAATGTTACTCTTCATATAGTGGTGGATAGAAGCAGTTCCATGGACTACGGCAGTGTAAACAAGTATGAGTACGCCGCTAAAATCGGGTTAGGTCTGGCTTACATGGCTAACAAAACTAATGACCGGTTCAGGTACTCTGTGTTCTCAGAGACACTTACTGACTTGACTGCCGCCCGCAGGAACGCCAATCTCGGTCAGCTGGTAGATACAATGAACTCTCTGCGTAAAACTCCGGAAAGCCAGGTAGGAGAATGCTTGACACAGTACAGCTCAAGAATCAAAAACAAGTCTATCGTAGTGATTCTTTCCGATTTCCTGGTCGACATCGAGAAAATTGAGGATGCATTGCAGAGTTTGGCTGGCTCAGAGGTTGTCCTAGTTCAAACACTTTCCGGGGAGGAAATGGATCCGGACATGAAGGGCGACAAAATTCTAGAAGATCCTGAGTCAAGCTCAACTCTTAGGACATACTTGACAGGGAAAGTAAAGTCAAAGTATCAGAGCAAGCTTCAGAATCACATCGGTGAGATACAGGAGAAAGCAGCTGAGAACAAAGCAGATTTTGTACAGGTCAACACAGAGGACGAATTCTTCGAATCATTCTTCAATGTATGGCAAAGGTTGAACAGGTAGAAAACATTTTAGGCAGAACAATGTTTTGAGATGAAGTTCCAGGGATTCAAAACGGTAGAAGGCAAGCCAGCGATTTTCCATGAAGAGATGGACTTACTGGTTATAGCTGACCTACACCTAGGCTTGGAAGGAAGTATGACCTCGAAAGGAAGTTATGTGCCTAAATTCCAACTCGATGACATCAAGGAAGAGATCCAGGAACTTCAGGACGAGACACAGGCGTCACGGATACTTGTCAACGGCGACCTGAAAAACCAGTACTCAACCAGTTACACAGAAAAACAGGAACTCGATGAATTCCTAGAATTCCTGCAAGAAACTTTCGAAGAAGTCATCCTGATCAAAGGAAATCATGATACGATACTCGATAACACAGCTGAAAAACACGGCTTGGAACTAAAAGACTACTTTGTCGAAAACGATATCCTGTTTACACACGGACACATGAAGCTCGGAAATTTTGATGAGGAGTATGATACGGTCGTCATGGGTCATGAACACCCTGCACTAGCATTAACTGATGACGTAGGAGTGAAGGAGAAAGTATCCTGTGTTCTGTACGGAGAACTCGAAGAGGATTTGAGCCTCATTGTCTTGCCAGCTTACTCAAAGATCTCTAATGGTTCTGAAGTCAACAATATGCCTCGCAGCGAATTCCTATGCCCGGTTCTAAGAGAATACGGCGTAGATGGTTTGAAGGCGACAGCAGTCTCCAGAGAGGCCGGAAACTTCGAGTTTCCAGAGATCTCAAAAATCAATTAGGGAAGCAAGCAGTATCAGCCCTGCTACACCGGATGCAGCGATGAAAGAACCGTTCAGGCTCCAGATTGATGCTACTGTTCCTGCGAAGAACGGTCCGATGGTCTGCCCGATGTGTTTGGCTAGTTCGTTGAAACCTGTCATCTCTCCTTCTATCTCGTTAGGTACTTCCTCATCGAAGATTCCGTGGATGGCGGGAGACATTCCTGATGTGAATACCCGGGCTAAGAAGAACAATGCACCGGTCAAAACCAGGCTTTCTACCAGTGACATGGCGAAGAGAGTAGGTATCAGTAAAACTGTCAACAGTCGTACTGTACGGTGTTTTCCGATCTTGTCTGCTATGTCGCCGAAGATAAACTGGAATATTTTAGACAGGGCTGCAAATCCAAAGATTAAACCCATTGTAGTGAAATCAGCGTTCATCTGATCTAGTAAAAGCGGAACAGCAAGCCAGTAAAACGAGAAGATAATGGAGTAAAGAAATATGAGTGAAAGTTCCTGCCTCAAATTAACCCAGTTCTCCTTCAAGTGATGGAAGTCGTTGAGGTATGTGTTGCGGTGCAGCAAATCCTCGGTAGAGCTTTTCAAACCTTTCTCAGTCTCCGCCCCGATATAGAAGTAGTAAACTAAAACCGCTAATGAGGATGAGAGAACCCACAAAGCCATTGGAATCCCGAATCCGTATCCCTGTATCAGGAACCCGCCAATCACAGGACCGATAACTATCGCCATGTTAATCCCTAAAAGAAATACGGAAATTGATTCAGAGCTGTTCTCCTCGCTTGAACTCTTCAAAGTCAAGCTCCAGCTTCCATTCCAGATCAAGGACTTTGCAGCTCCTTCGACCAGTTTTCCAGCAAAAAGCAAAGGTGTAAAAGCAGTGTAGTAGAAGATTGGGGGAAAAATGGCTGTTAACAAACCGATTAAGATAACTATTTTCTCACCTGCTCTCTGAACCAGGTTGCCGACCGGGATATCCAAAAGTATAGGTATTGCCGAACCTATGGAGGTCAAAATACCTACAAGAAAAACAGACTCAACATTATTCTCGAAGAACACGGGCAGAAAGTTCCAGACTGTGCTCCGACCAATCCAGGCAAAAAGAAAAACTGCGGACAAATATTTAGCAATATCAGGTATTTTGTCAAGCTCCATGTACAAAGATTAAGTAAAAACCGGTTTTAATAGGTTACGAAACCAGGATCTTCCTCAGTTTCCTCCTCTTCTTGCTCCTTCTTTTCCTGCCGCTCCTTACGCCTTTCCTCCTGCTTCTTATACTCTCTCTTAGCCTTCTCCTTAATCTCGTTATAACGCTGCTTCGCAGGATCAGTATCCTCGGTCCCGGCCTCTTCCTTCTTCACCTTGTTATAACGATCCTCAGAATCCTCAGAACTGGAAGAATCTTTAGCCGCCTCAACAAACTCGTTCAACTCTCATCACCTTTTTTACCTGTGAAAGGAAGCTTACGGGCAAACTCAATCATCCTACCAATATTCTCAGCGGTATCCTCGATAGACTCGGCAGACTCTTCAGCCTTCTGAACCAGGTCATCCATCCTCTTAAGCATGTACAGAGAAGCCACGAAAACTGCTAGAAAAACTATTTTCACGATGATATCCAATCCCAGATTCACGGCCTGCCAATCAACCATAACCAATTTTCACTTACCAGCGGGTTTATATCTATCGGTAAACTAACTCAACATTTCCCGGGTTCTGCAAAGCATTAAAAGCTTCTAACCCGAATTTTTGCCTGTGATAACATGGTAGAAGTCCCAAACGATACTGAAGTAGAAGACCTTCCGTTCACACATGCTAGAATCAAAAGAATGATCAGAGACAAAGCCGGAGAAGGACAGTACGTCCGATCAAACGTATACTACGGTCTCAACCTTCTTCTAGGAGAGATCGCACAGGAAATCATCGACAACATGATGGAAACCGACGCAGCATATGTCGAAAAACACCATCTCGACACAGCAGCAAGGAAATACGAAAAAGTGGAAAACATCATCAAAGAAAAAGAACGAGTCAGCCGCAAACTAGAAGCACTCAGCGCAGATATAGAAAAACTATCACGGGAAGTCAACCAGGCAGACCACTAACATTTTCTTTCTCCTCTGTTTTTCTCTCAACTTATTCTTCTTTCACCATGGTTTGATTTAACAATATCACGGCGTTATCATTTACTGTGAAATTCGAATCTGAAGTAGTAACTGAAGAATTACTTCCTGCGGTCAGAAGCGTAGTAGCTTCAAGACTCCAGGACGAATACGGCCTAAACCAGTACGAGATAGCGGATCAACTGGAAGTTACTCAGCCGGCGGTCTCCCAATACCTGAACCAGAAGAGAGCCAATCAGAGGATAGTAGAGGACCTGAAAGAAGACCCGCAAACCGGTATACTGCTCAACGATATCGCAGACAAAGTAGCGAAAGATGAAAGCTATGTAGAAGAACTAAGAAACATAATCACCACAGTAAGAGACAAAGGAATAATGAAAGAAGAATTTGGAGAAGCCGAGAGAATAATCTAGCTCCTTACTTGAAGCTGTAACCTGTCTCTTCCTCAACTTCTTCCTCAGCCTCGCCTACAAGCTCCTCAACCTTCTCTCTTACACCGATCTCAGGCATCTCTTCAGGTAGCTCTACGTCCCAATCCTCCGGAATCAGCTCGGAAACATCTTCCTCACCGCTGTAAAGATAGGCTGCGACTCCACCGCCACCTATCAAAACCAGTAAGAAGAATCCGATCAAGTACATCTGATTCCTCTGCTTCTTCTGGAACGTATCCTTTTTCTCGGAGAAAGTTTGAGACGCCTGCTCAAAGCTTGAATCAATACTTGAGAGATGAGACTTTACCTCGTAGTAATTACCTTTCTCAGCAGCCTTCTCAGCCTTTGAAACCGTCTCAGTAAACTGACTGATATCCTCATCGCTGGCTTCAAGATTTCCAATTTTGGAAATATTCTCGTTCAAAACATCTCTCTTGCTCTTCCAGTCCTGAAGACTTGACTCGATACTCTGCTTCTGATCCTCGGTCGCCCTTACAACAACTTCAACAGTTTTTGAGGCATCATAGTTAGCAGTCTGAATCTTCAAATCGTAAACACCGACGTCAAGGCTGGAAGCATCGACAGTAATACTTCTCTTAACGCTGTCACCTTCCTCAAGCCCTGTAACTGTTCTAGTCCCGTCCCAGGCAGCACTGCTGGAAGTAACTTCAACGCTGTTCAAGAAGAAAGGAGCGCCGTTTTCAATACTTAAATCAAAGGTCTTCGACTCCCCTGAAGTCACTTCAAAACGGTCAGGAGCACCCAGGTTAATCTCCGGATTCCTGTTAGGATAATACTCGAAATCAAAGCTTGAGACATCGGTTAATCCGGTACCGTCTTCAGCACGGACATAAACCGTATGACTCCCTCTGCTCAAGTCACCGGGCTCCACCTTGAAATCATGATCAATAACAGTAGACTCGGAATCCTCCAGATCAACCTGGCTGCCCTCACCTAACTCGGTACCAGCATCAAAGTAATACTCCAAGGACTCAATACCCGAAGCATCATCATTAACCAAAACACTCAAATCAAAACCACTGTTAAAAGTAGAAACACCTTGAGGCTGCTCCAAACGATCCACACTAGGAGCATCAGTATCCCAAACCATACGCTTCTCATCAACCAACGTCTCACTGTTACCAGCCTCATCCTCAGCCTCAACAGTCAACTCAAAACTACTGCCAGCATAATCATCACTATCAAACTCACAACTAGCAGTCTCATCCTCATCAGAAGCATCGATATTTGCATTGTCTACCTCATCACCATCAACCTCGCAAATAACAGTAGTGTCGGAAACAGTATCCGGCTGGAAAGAAATATCCAAATCCTGATCCTCATCCTCAAAACCAGTCAAAACACTACTCTCAGACTCAACCCACTCAACACTAGCACTAGAATCACCATCCCATTCAGAATCAAGAGTGAAAGTCTCATCCTGCTTCTCTATATTACCTGCTTCATCATCAGCAGTTACAGTTACTTCAATCTCATCTCCTTCTTCTAAGTCTTCAGTATCAATATCAAATTCAACATCACAAGTATCGTCTACGTCGCAGTTAGGGTCTTTTTCATCATCTCCATCGACAGAGACATCCCCGTCGTTAGAATCAACGCTGATCTCAGCTCCAGTTACTTCACTGTACTCATCAGAAACCTCGAAAGTGACTGTAGGATCCTTTTGGACAAACTCGCCGTCTCCATTGTACTCAACTTGGGGCTCTCCAACATCTAAAGTAACTGTTCTATCGTCTGTGGAATCTTCTCCTGAGGTATTAGCCTTAAGCTCTAAACCTTCATAGCTTCCTATATCAGAATCAACGCCGGTCTTAGTATATGTTCCTTTCGTGGAAGACTCACTCATAGAGTCTGCTGACTCCCAGCCGTCGCCTTCATCATAATACAACTCTACGTCATCTAGCCCATCATTGCCAGTTACTGTTAGTTCAAATTCATCGTTTATGTGGGCGTTTTCATCGGGTTGGTCCCACTGAAGTGCTGTTCCTAGGCTGATTGTTAGGGTTGTTAGTGTGAGTAGTAGAAGTGTTTTTTTCAGAGGTGATCTGATAGTAATCACTGTTTATTGTATTGGCTATCGGGTTTTAAGTAAATTTGATGTTTGTGGTGGGAGAAGTGTTTTTTTGGGTGTTATGTTTTGTTTTTGGTTGTTGAGGCTGTTTTTGGACTAGTTTTTTGGGTTTCGGGAGGGGTTTTGCTGAGGTTTTTTACTTTTTTGTTTCTGTTTGTTTTGTTGTGGGTTTGTTGTCTAAGTGGTTGGAGCGTGGTGTTTTTGCTTTTGTAGTTGTTGTGCTGTTGTTGTTTGGTGTTTTTCAGGGTGTTCAGGTGCAAAGTTTTACTCTGGATTTGTTTTTTGTGGTTGTTGAGTTTGCTTTTTTGGATGCTGTTTCTTCCAGTCTGGGTTTTGCTGCTTTTTTCTTTTTCTCAGCCTTGATTTTTGGGTATAGGCTTTTTTCTTGGAGTGATGTTGACTATGGTGATGCAGGGGGTTCTGTTGTGTGTGTTGTTCCGAGTTATCAGGATGCTGATGTTCTGCATAGAAGTGTTGAGTCCTTACTAGGATCGGATTATGAAGATTTGAAGGTTGTTGGTGTTTTGGAGGAAGATGATGAGGAAGGTTTGAATATAGCTGAAGGGTTGCAGGAAAGGTTTGATGGATTCGAGTACATGGTTAATGGTTATCCGGGAAGTAAGGCGGGTGCGTTGAATTATGCTGTTGAGAATACTGAGTCTGATTATGTTGGTTTCTTTGACGCTGATCAGGTGGTTGATGAAGAGTTTATTTCTTCTGCAGTAGTAGAACTCAATAATTCTAGTGATGTGGTGCAAGGGAGAAATATGCCTGAATCTCAGGATTTTTTTGGAGGTTTGACATACTATCAGGATTTGTTCTTTAAGCTACCTCGCCAGCTAACTAGATATATTACTGGGTTCAGGCTTGTACTAACGAAATCAACAATTTTCAAGAGAGAAAAATTGAATAAATTAGGGAAGTTTGATGAGGAATTACTTACTGAGGATATAGATTATGCTTTCAGAACTTATAGGAATGATTTGAATGTGTCAACTTTTCTTAAATTGGGTTCAAGGGAAGCTTCTCCTGTCTGTTTTGATGATTGGTGGTGTCAGAGAAAAAGATGGATGTTGGGGTATTTCCAAGTCCTCAGCAAAAATATAGGTATTTTAAGGAGAAATTGGAGTAGTAGAAGTTTTTTATCTGTATTGCTGGGAGTATTTAGTATCTTTGGAAGTTTTTTTATGCTTCTCCTTGTATCTAAGTTCTTGTTGCTGGTCTTTATGGGAGTAAGTTCAATCTACATCCTCCCTGTATTAATAATTTATCTGATTGCTATATCTGGTCTCGTGAATAATTCTCTATCTGAGAACCGGATTGGAAGAATCAAATCTTGGCCTGTTTCTCCCTTTATCTTCCCTATATTCAGCTTGATAACGATAAAATCCTTTGTTGAGTTTCTATTAGGGAGAAATAAGACATGGTATAGGGTAAAAAAGAAAATCTAATCTAATTGAGTTTTTTTATAATTTGAGAGTAGAGCTTGCCACTATCTCTAATATTTCTTTCCAGATTGTTTTCATAATCTATTTCTATTAAGCCGAATCTAGGCCAAAATCCTTTATCCCATTCAAAATTATCTAGCAGGCTCCAGTGGAGGTACCCTAGAATCTCTGTGTTTTCAGCATTTTCCAGTTCTGAGAGAGACTCCTGAAGATATGATTTTCTTTTCTCATCATTACTGTCTGCTATACCGTGTTCTGTTATGAGTATAGGTTTGTCCCATTTTGACATTTCCTCAACTACTCTGACAAGGCTTTGTGGTGACTGACTCCAGCCAAGATCTGATTTTATTTCTTCTGATGTTCGACCTAACAAGTCAATATCATGTTTAAAATAATGATTTACTCCGATGAAGTCCTGCTCCTCTATTGTTTTCTCAATTAGGTAACCTCTTTCTATGCGTCTTAATGCCTTCGCAATCACCTTATTTGGTATTAAGTCATTTACTGCGTTGAAATTCGTCATATTGTTAGCTGTTGCAACCATTGAATCAGGGTGATTTCTTTTTATCTCAGCGTAGGTCTTTTTATGCACTGATAGGAAATTTCTAAGGCATTTAAATGCGGAGTAGGGTGCTTTTCTCCCTGGAGCCCAATTACCCATTATATACGCATTAAAGATAAATCCTAAGGGTTCGTTTAAGGTTATCCAGTATGTAACTTTGTCTCCAAATTCGTCTATTACTTTTTCAACATATCTGAGAAAATAATCTTTGTTTTCTGGGTTGGTCCATCCTCCTTTTTCAGAAAACCATTTAGGATTCGTGAAATGCCATAGAGTGACTATTGGCTCCATTCCATTTTCTCTGACTTCGGAGATATAATCCCGATAGTAGCTTATTGCTTCCTCTGAAAATTCTCCTTCTTTTGGTTCTACTCTAGACCATTCAATTCCAAAACGGAAAGCATTAAGACCCATATCTTGTGCAAGCTGTATATCTTCCTTGTACCGGTTCTTATGGTTGATAGCTTCGCCTGACATGTAATTTTGGGGAGAAGTAGCTTTCTCACTTATTTTATCCCAAATTTTTAACGATCCAAAACTGGATTCTGCCTCTTTTGCTAACTTCTCAGCATTATTCTTCTCCCATTCTGTCCAGTTATTTTCATTATGTCCCTCAACCTGGTGTGGAGACATGGACGCACCCCAAAGAAATTCTCGACTCACAGAAATGGGGTAAAATCCTAATCTTTTTTATCTTCAAACCTCTCAACAGCCTTCTTCCTCTCCTCATCATGGTCGATAATAGGTTCAGGGTAGTCTTCTCCTATTTTTACTCCGCAGTTTTCCTGTTCGATTTGATTCATCTCATGCGGCTTGTGGATATGTTCGTCGGGAACATCTTCGAGTTCTGGAACCCATTTTCTGATGTATTTTCCGTCCGGGTCGTAGTCTTCTCCCTGAGTGAATGGGTTGAAGACTCTGAAGTACGGCTGTGCATCTGTTCCTATACTGTAGGCCCACTGGATTCCTCCGACCATTGAGGCGATCTCCGCATCGATAAACATCTTGTTGAAGTATTCGTGTACGTCTTTCCAGTCCAGCCAGAGGTCTTTACATGCAAATGATGTTACTACCATCCTTAGTCGGTTGTGCATCCACCCGGTCTTTTTCAACTGTCTCATGCCTGCGTCGACAAACGGTACTCCGGTTTCTCCGTTTATCCATGCTTCCCAATCTTCCTCAGCTTCCTCTTTTGAACGCCACTCTATTTCCTCGTACTGTTCTAGGAATGGTTTTTCTGTGGTTTCTGGCCAGTTCCAGAGTACCTGTATGTAGAAGTCTCGCCAGGCCAGCTCCTCTTGCCAGGTCTTGATTCCGGAGGTATCGTCGTTTGGGTTTCTGGCTTTGATTCTCTCTGCTTCCCAGAATACCTCTCTGATTGAGACTGTTCCGAACTTTAGGTGAGGGGAAAGTTTGCTGGTCGCATCTTTCCATGCATAGTCTCTATTTTCGTCGTAGTTCCAGATCTTATCTTTGAAGTCTTCTATTCGTTCCAGGCCGTTTTCTCTTCCGCCTTCCCAGACTTCCATGTCTTCAGGTTTTTCGTATCCTAATTCTTTCAGCGAGGGGATTTCATCAGATTCTAGTTCTGGTGTCTTGTATTCTTTAACTTCCTGCGGTCTCTTCTTTTCGTTTTTGAACCATTTTTTGCTGTAGTATGTGTAGACTTTGTAGGGGGTTCCTGAGTTAGTCAGTATTTCCTCTTTCTCGAACATGACGATGTCCTTGAATGTCTCAACAGGTATCTCCAGTTCTTCTTGAACTTTCTGGTCTCTTTCCCTGCTGTACGGGGTATAGTCTCTGTTATGGTAGACTGCGTCCGCATCAGTTTCTTTTATTAGTTTCTGTAGTTCTTCGACGGGTTTGCCTTTTCGAACTATGAGCTCTTTTCCCTTTTCATCGCCTAGATTATCTCTGAGTTCTTTCAGGCTGTCGTGCCAGAACTTAACTCTTGGGTGGCCTAGAGTCGAGTTTTCAAAGTAGTTTTCGTCTACGCAGTAGAAGGGTATTACTTTTTCGTGTTCTTTAGAGGCTTCTACTAGGGCTGTGTTGTCGTGTTCTCTGAGGCTTCTTCTGATCCAGACTATGGCTGTCATTTTTACTTCAATTGATTATTGGTTCCAGGGCATTTTGAATTCTTCCTCTTCATTCGCCTCTGATTCTGCCTCACTTAACAACTCAAAGGCTTTCTCATACGCCCAGTAAGCGAATTTAGTTCTTTCTTCATCGAGCTCGTCAATACCAAGTTCTTGATAGGAGTCATGAATATCTTCCAGTGCCTCATACACCCGCCTAGAATTTTCGTTAAATTCCTCTTTTTCTATGCAGCCGCTATTCTTCGCGTTCTCCTTAAGGTATTCAGACTCCTCAAGGAACCTGCCTATTTTTTCCCTATGCAAGCTCACATTCTAAACGGCTTATAAAATCTTAAATCATTGATTCTGGAAGAACTTGTCCAGTTTTTCTTTCTCGTCTTGAGGTCCTATAAGTATTATTGAGTCTTCTTCCTCTATCTCAGTTTCTGGTTCGGCATTCATGGTGTCTTCTTCTTTTATTATTGAAGTGACGAGGAATTCGTTTGGGAATTTCTTTCGGTGTTTCATCTGTTTGATTGTTTTTCCACGGAGAGAGGAGTCGTCTTTGATTGATGCTTTCAATACTTCTCTGTCGCCTGAAAGGTTAGCCAGTTTCACGAGGTAGGGGTGTTCTACTGCTGATAGGAATTCTGAGAGAAGTAGGTCTGTGTGTCCGATGGCTTGTGCGTCGATTATCTGGAATGCTTCGAAGTATTCGTCGTCTTCCATCCGTGAGACTACTTTTGGCACACCGTATTTTTTCCCGAGTGAGCATACTACCATGTTTTCGTTGTCGTCTTTCTGTGTTGAGATCAGTACATCGGCTTGTGTTATTCCAGCGTCTTCCAGTGCTGAAAGTGTTGACGGTGCTTTGTTAATGACTGTTGCCCCGCTTGAAGAGTACAGTCTCTCACATTTGTCTTCGTCCTCTTCTATTACTACCACATCGTGTCTGCCTTCCAGTCTGTCAACCAGTCTTCTGGAAAGTGTGTTGATTCCGGTGATTACAATGTACATTACTTTGAATCTGGGAGAAAGCTCCTATTAAATATTGCCAGAAGCGGAAGCATCTCCAGACGACCCGCCAACATCAACAGGATCCAGATACTTTTGCTCATCCAGCTCAGCTCTACCATCTGTCCGCCCTCCATAAACACCGGTCCCATGTTTCCTGCTGAGGAAACCGCCCCAGACAGGGCTGCCTCGAAGGTAACGCCATCAAGAGCTAGAACAGAGACAGTGCCAGCGAAAACGACCACAACCCAGACAAAGAACAGCACTGAGATGGTTCTGATGGTCGACCTATCCATTATTTCTTCATCAATCTTAACCTCGTTAACAGCAGTTTCCGGAAGGCTGTAAGCTCGGATACGGGTTTTAACAAGTTCTATCAATGCTTTCAATCTGAAAACTTTGATTCCTCCCGCAGTTGAGCCAACAGATCCTCCAGCAAACATTGCAGCAATTATCACAACTTGAATTGCTGTTGAAAGCGTGAGGAGTGAGGCAGTCCCAAATCCTGTGGAAGAAATAATGGCTGCGGACTGGAAGGCTGAGTCGAGAAGAGCGCTGCTACTTCCCATATATCCGAGGAAGAAGACTCCTGTCATGGCGATAAAGATCTGCATATACATCTTTAATTCGGAGTTCTTCAATGCACTAGCCTCTCCACGCAGGAACCTGTAAAGTAAGACAAAGTTAACTCCACCTATAAACATGAATGGGATTGTGGCAGCCTGGATCTCCGGCGAGAAACCTCCAAGGCTTTGGCTGGTCGTTGAGAAGCCTCCTGTAGATAAAGTGGAGAAACCGTGAGTGATAGCGTTGAAAGGCGTCATCCCTAGGGCGACGAATGTTCCTATGATTACTGAGGTGATGAATCCGTATACGCGCCAGAGTTCGATTATAGACTTTCTAAGTGAAGGTCTTATGCTGCCTGGATCTGTCTTATGTGTCTCAGCGGAGAAGAGTCTGCGGGAGATGCCTCCGCTTTCTCTTATAACTGCTATGAAGAAGGTTAGAATTCCAAGTCCGCCAACCCACTGCATCAATGATCTCCAGAAAAGTATTGAGTTAGGTAGTTCCTCGGGTGTTAGAAACATTGATATCCCTGTGGTTGTCAGTCCTGCTGCTGATTCAAATACTGCGTTGATGAAACTCATCTCTGATAGAAGCGGTACGCCTCCTAGAAAGGTGGCTATGCTCCATCCTAGTACTGTGGCTATAAGAGCTTCCTTTACAGAAGGGTCGCTGCTCTTTCCTCCGTGTTTCAAGATAAAACCAGCGATTAAACAGGCGATCGATGCGTAGATAAAAGGAGCTAGTATGTGACTAGGCTCTGAGTAGTAGAGTCCTATCAGCACGGGTGAGGCAAGTATCGGGGCAAAAACCAGCATGAACCTTCCGATTATCTGAGAAACCACTCTAAGCCTCATACACTTAACCGGTTCTCAGTTCTCGAATAAAAATTCATACCTGCAACACATCCTCATTTGATTCAAAAAGGTTGTCTCCGATTTGTTTCATGCTCGGGAAACTGAGGTAGATTAAATTATGCAAATTACAATCGGAACACAAGACGGCGAAACATTTCAGACGGAATCAGAAGAAACAAGCCAGTTAGTCGGAAAAGAAGTAGGAGACGAATTCGAAGGCGGAATAATCGGTCTATCAGGATACACACTGAAGATCACTGGCGGAAGCGACAAATCCGGAATCCCAATGAGAGAAAGCATTGAAGGAAGCGAAAGAAAAAGAGTAATGATAGGAGAAGGACAAGGAATCAACGAAGATGAAGATGGGGTCCGAAGAAGAAAAAGTGTTAGAGGAAAAAGAATTTCAGACGAAATCCAACAATTAAATACAACAGTCGTCGAAGAAGGAAGCAAATCAGTCGAAGAACTTCTAAGCGAAGACGAAGAAGAATAAATTATGAACGAAATTCAAAGAATTTCTGGACTCACAGAAAATCACTGGGTGATTTTCGAGTGACAGATCAGATTCCAGAAGTAAACATCGGCCTAGTAGGGCATGTAGACCACGGAAAGACCACACTGACACAAGCACTTTCCGGAGAATGGACGGATCAGCACAGTGAGGAATTGGAGAGAGGAATCACAATCCGAATCGGTTACGCTGACATCACATACTACAACGATGACGGCGAACTAAATGTCGAAGGAAACGGGGAAGAAGAGAGAACTGTTTCTCTTGTCGATGCCCCAGGCCACGAAACACTGATGGCAAATGTACTCTCCGGAGCAGCCATTATGGATGGTGCAGTCCTTCTAGTAGCTGCTGACGAAGAAGTGCCACAGCCTCAGACCCGTGAGCACCTGGCCGCACTGGACATCGCTGGAATCGACAATATCGTAATAGCGCAGAACAAGATTGACCTGGTTTCCGAAGAGGAAGCCAAGGAAAACTATGAACAGATCAAAGAGTTCGTTGAGGGCACGGTAGCTGAAGACGCACCGATTATTCCGATCAGCGCCCAGCACGAAGTCAACATTGATGCGCTTCTAGAGGCAGTTGATACTGAGATACCTACCCCTGAAAGAGATCTTGAGTCAGATCCTAAGATGCTTGTAGCTCGTTCTTTCGATACTAACAAGCCAGGAACATTCCCAGAAGAACTGAATGGAGGAGTGATTGGAGGAAGCTTGGTCAAGGGAGAACTAGAGCCTGGTGACGAAGTTGAACTCAAGCCGGGAATCCGGAAAGACGGGGAAAAATTCGAAACAGTCACTACTGAAATCCAGAGTATCATCCAGGGTAACTCTCCTGTGGAAACAGGAAGGCCTGGAGGACTGTTAGGAATTGAAACAGATCTTGATCCGTCAATGGTTAAGTCTGATGGTCTTGCAGGAAATGTCTTAGGGCTTAAAGGAGAGCTTCCGGATGTTACAGATACTGTTGAGGTTGAGGTCGAGTTGATGGAGCGTTTGGTTGGTGCTGAGAACGATGAAGAGATTGAGAATATCAAAGAGCACGAGCCACTGATGCTTAACATCGGTACAACGAAGACTGCAGGGGTTGTAACTCAGGCAGGTAAGCATGTACGCCTCGACCTTAAAATGCCGGTATCCGTAGAGGAGAATGACCGAGTAGCGATTTCGCGACAGGTGGGCAGTCGATGGCGGCTAATCGGTCACGGACGGATAAACTCGACAGAATAAAAAACGCAGAGTTTTTAAACAAGGAATCAGTTACTGGTTAATATTGATGGCAATTCTATCCGAAACTCTGTCCAACTTTGCTTCAGGACCTATGTTGCGTATACTGGGCGCACTCCTAATCTTAGCATTAGGACATCTCAGCATTAAACTGGGTTTGAAAGCAGTTAGAAAGTATACTACAGAAAAAGCTACTGTAAAAGAGCTGCGTCAGCATGAGGATAGAATTAAACTTGTTTCTAATACTCTAGATGCTATAGTAGTTGTAGTTGCATTGGCATACCTGAATGTGGGCATAAGCTCCCAACTGCAACAAACTCTTGTTCAGAATGCTCCGAATGTATTGTCAGCTATTTTAATAGGTTTCCTTGGCGTGATAACGATAAACATAGCTGAGAATGTTTTCAAGGACTTTTTCCAAACATTGGGGTTAAAGAAGTATGTCAGAGAGGCAGGTATTTCTTCAGCATCATTTAATGTTCTTTCTACAGGGATCAAGGGTTTTCTGTATCTTGTGCTGGTGCAGATACTGCTTTACCAGCTGCAGTTGAATATAGCATTGGTAAATCAGTTGCTTAACGCGTTTGTATGGGCATTTGCTTTGTTGGCGGCAGGACTGGTTTTCTACTCCTTGAAAGACTTGTTCCAGAATCTCGGCGCAGGTTTGTATCTTAAGAATTCTCGGGTTATCAGACCGGGTGAAGAAGTAAAGCTTGATGATGAGACTGGTGAGATAAGGGAAGTATCTTTGTTTGGCACGACTCTTGAAACCAAAGATGGTTATACGTCTCTTACGCCTAACAGAAAGGTCTTGGATTCTGGGATCAAGTTTAAGAAGTCCAAGAATGACTTGGAGACTCTTCAAGAGATAAACTCTTACTTTAAGTCTTCTGAAGATGAAAACACAGCAGCCACTGCCCAACTAGCTCTTGAAATATTTGAAAACTACTACAGCAGGGATGATATAATAGATAAGCTAGAAGGTGAAGAACCCGAGGATGTTCAGAAACTGGTTGAGGATGCGTCTGAAGGAGAGATTAAGACCGCCTTTATAGAAGCTGATAAAGTTTCAGATCTAGGAACTGAGTTCAAATCCTGGTTCAATGATGGAGCCTTAATTATCTCAAAACTGGATAAATCAGGGCTGTTCATGGATGCTGAAGATGACTATACTTTGTCTGTAGCTGTTGAATCGGGAGAGGTATTGAACATTGATACTCGGAGAGGATCTGAGAACGGAGTCTACTATGTCGCAGGCAACAGGATGAAAGAATTAATGAGCGGTGAGGATGGCTACATCGTGTTAGCACGAGAAGGCACCAATGCGCACTGGAGACTGAAGAACGATCTTATCTACAGTGAAAAAGAAGAGTACGAAGATCTGTCTAAGACACTGGAAAACAGGCTTAGAAAAATCATGAGGCAAGGCAGAGTGCTGACAGATGTGATGCCGGTATCAGTTAGGGGTTACATTGAGAAGTGGAGCAGAGAGAAAGACGAATTTTCAAGAGAATGGGGCGTAAACAGGGAGGATACAAGTGGATCTTCTAAGAATCAGTGACTCGGAAACAGAAGAAGATTTCGAAAACTTCTTCGAACAAGTCCAGACAAAGTCACTTGACCAGTTAGCCCCTCAAGTAATAGATCAAGTGCCGGATGTCAAAGTAGACGGAGAAACAGTAGACAAATACGACGCAGTCTACGCCGAGATACCAAGTAAAAACGCTGTATTCGGCAGAGTACTTCTAGAAATGATAGAAGAAAAAGGAATACCAGTCAACATATCCTCAACATCATTCTTCACAGCAGCAAAGAAAAACTACCTATACCATGTACTAACACAGAAAAACATTGAATGCCCGAAGACAGTTTCGATAGCCTCAGAAAAAGCTGCAAGAGGAATAGAAAGACACATCAAAGGCCCAGTAACAGCAAGAAGATTCGAAGAACTAGAAGAAGTAGAATCAAAGAAACTTGACACAGTAGAATCCATACAAGGATTTACAGAGGGAGTAGAATATGGAGAAGAATTTATCCTCTTCCAAGAATACAGTTCAGGCGACAAATACTACTGTCTGGTTCTAGGAGATAAGGTAATATCGCTTAAAGATAATACAGAAGACTGGAAGTTCTCAAAAGATAAACTGAAATACTCTAACATTTCGAACGACAAGAAAGAGATAGTTCAAGGTGCAGCAAATGCCTTAGGTGCTGATATCATAGAGGTAAAGCTTAGAGGACAAGAAGTGGTCGACATGAACCCTCAACCGGATCTCCAGATGTATGAGAGAAAGGCAGGGCAGGATGTACATCAGAATGTCTCCCAGGTTCTCAAAGGTGAACAAAAATGAAATTAGGAATTATCTATGGAGAAATCTCCACAAAACACCAGTTACTGATGGAGAGAGCAGAAGAAATATTCGACTCTGTCCTCGCAGCACCCATAGAAGGAATAAAATTCGTGCATGGAGAAGAAGAGGAAAAAGTACTTTACAAAGACACAGATCTCACAGAGTTCGACGCAGTATACATAAGAACAGCCGACAACGACATGATGTTCTCAGAACACCTAGTAGAGGTACTAAACGAATCAGGAGTCGTCACCCAGGCAGAGAACGACACATACGCATACGAATCAAACAAGTTCTACAGTATGAAGATACTAGCTGAAAACGGAGTAAATGTTCCTGACAGTATATACACGCTTTCCCCAGAAGTAGCAGTAGAATCTGCCAGAGAACTAGGCTATCCTGTAATCATGAAAACAGTCAGAGGTGCAGGAGGAGAAGGAGTGATGAGAGCAACATCAGAAAACGAGTTAAAACCTGTAATGGATACAATGAAGTCCTTTGAACAGGAGATATGCCTCCAGGAATTCAAAGAACACGGAGGAAAAGATACCAGAGTCACCAAGATCGGCGACTACATAACAGGATACTCCAGAAGCAGCAGTGGGGACGAATGGCGTTCAAACATATCCGGAGGAGGCGACAGAGTCAAAGCCAACATAACAGATGAAATGAAGCAAGTAGCTTTCGCAGCCTCAGCATCCATGGGATTCGACATCTGCGGAGCAGATATAATCGGAGAAGAAGAACCATATGTACTTGAGGTAAACGGCTCATTCGGAATAAGCGAAGAAATGAACCAGCTTATAGGAGAGGATGTAATCCTCAGAATGGTAGAAAGAATGCACGAAAGAGCAATGGAAAAACAAGCACATTAACTACTCTCAGCTAATTCTCCTATGGCTTCAACTACTTTTTTCATCCAAGGCTTCTCTCGACTCTCTTTCCTGCCAGGACCGTGATAATAAATACCAGGCTGAGAGTTGAGCTCC
This sequence comes from Candidatus Nanohalobium constans, assembly GCF_009617975.1. NCBI lineage: Archaea > Nanobdellati > Candidatus Nanohalarchaeota > Candidatus Nanohalobia > Candidatus Nanohalobiales > Candidatus Nanohalobiaceae > Candidatus Nanohalobium > Candidatus Nanohalobium constans. The sequence goes on along the minus strand of NZ_CP040089.1, from coordinate 641,872 downwards.
ACGATCATAGGTTCTCCGTCAGAAAACATGACATCCACAGTATAGATTACCGGTCTATAATCGTCTAATTCACTGGCTACTTCCTCAACTATACTCAAAGCTTCCTTAGGAACATCATCCAAATCAACATACTTTTTCGATCCGCCCTGAGCCACATTACTGAGCAACTCTCCCTCTTCAGGGATTCTAAGGTAACTGCCAATAACCTCATCGTTCACAACTATCACACGCAAGTCATGAGGACCCTCCACACCCAGCTCGTCTGTACCTAAATTCTCCATAATTTTCTGAACTATCATTTCATCCCAGTCCTCAGGCACCTCAAACTCAGAAACATCCTCCACAACACTAATACCCTCTCCAGAAGACCCGTAACGAGGCTTAACGATAACCTTACCATACTTTTCGATCATCTCCTCTACATTTTTCTCACTAGCCTTCCTGGTTTCAGGTATGTACTCCTCAAACCTTTCGAATGTCTTCAACTTGTCTTGACACAGCTCAGCAACCTCAGGATCATTCAAAATACCGACATCCTCTTTCATCTCTTTCTTCAACTCGTACTTCCCTTTATCATGTCGGAAGAGATCATAAACGCCGTCTAACTCAACTTTTTCTACTTTTCTCCATTCTTCGCCGTTCCAATGCCAGGCCTTTTGCATGCTCTCATCTCTGTACCATGTGTAGTCTCCGCAGACTACTCTGATATCTTTCTCTGCCAGCATCTCCATGTACTCTGCGTAGTCCTGGCTTTTCCAGTCTTTGGAGAAGGGTTGGTCTGCGTTTTCCCATTGTACTTCTCCTTCCCACCACAGGAATGCGACGGTCTTATTCATCTTGTTCAATCCTCTTTCGAAGCATCTTCAAAATATTGCGGATTTTCGGCAACTCCTTCTCCTTCTTCTTAACAGGGTGATGGTAGTAAGTCCCTGGTTTAGAATTCAACTCCACAATAACAGGAGTCTCCTCATCGTCAAACATGAAGTCAACCGAGAAAATACCGGGCTGGAACTCTTCAAACTCCTCCTTAATCTCTTCAATTATCTCTACTACGCTTTCAGGCAGTTCATCTCTGTCCACATACTTCTGATTTCCACCACGAGAAATATTGCTGATTAAGCCATCCTCAGGAACTCGGATATAGTTACCGTTCTGAATCTCACCATCAATAACAATCGTCCTCAAATCATGAGGACCCTCCACACCGAACATCGGCGCGCCATCAGTAGGAACAAAACGCTGAATAATATGCAACTTCGGATCCTCTGGTTCATTAAACTCGCTGGTATCCTCTAAAACTTCTACTCCTTTCCCGGCAAAACCGTAACGAGGCTTAAACACGATTTTCCCGTCTTCAAGCATTTCCTCAGAATTCTCCCTAGTTGCGGTCCGAGTCTCAGGAACATAATCCGAGAAAAGCTCATAAGTCTTCAACTTATCTTTACAGATCTCCTCTAACTCAGGGTTATTGGCAACAGGTAGCTCTTCAAAAATCTCCTGCTTCAAATCTTTAGTTTCGTTGTCAAATTTGTATTTATCATAAACCCCATCGAGACCCACATCTCGAACCTTCTCCCAGTTCTCCCCGTTCCAGCACCAGGCTTTATCCAGTTTTCCGTTGCTATACCACTTGTATTTAGCGAAGTAGACTTTCAAGCCTTCATCATGGGCTATCTCAGTGTATTTTTCGAAGTCCTTGCTTCTTTCTCCTTCAAATGGTTTTTCTCTATTCCATTCAACTTCTGCATCCCACAGGAAAGCAATATTTTGCTCGCTCATGAAATCATAACTCTTACTTCAATACTCTTTAATTCTTCTGAAAAGACTGGTTAACTTATGCAGCCTGAGGAAATCGACCAAAAGCAAGAAGTCCTAAAATTTGATCAAGATAAGATCATACAGGAACTCTCAACAGCCGCAGAAAAACTGCTGGAACAGGCTTCATGGATCTCCAACATCAACATACAAAACAAAAAACAGGAAAGAAAACGATTCAAAAAAGCCAGAGAAAAAGAAGAAAACTTCAAACCAAACTTTGAATACAGCAAAACATCCTACGATGAAGAAAAACTTCTTGAACTTATTGAACAATGCATAGAAGCTGTAAAACTAATTGAAGAAGATAATCTGGAGAAATATGGTGCAAAGAAGCTTACTTCACAGGAAATGCAGAACTTCTTCCAGGAAATATTCCAGGAACTCAAACTCTACACCAAATTAGCTGCCAATATAGAAGATGAAGGCTCTTGGAGAAGATATTCGGAAGAGATCTGGTCAATGGTCGGTGAAGAAACTGTTCAAGACTCGCTACAGAAACTTCAGGAACTGGAAAAAGAAGAACTGGAGGAAAATATTTCTCCTGAAGAACTCAGAGACATGTTCGAAGCAGAAGTAGAAAGACTGGGAATGGACTACCAAGTAGAGCTTAGAGAAGTTTCAGGCTGTTTCAACATCCCTGAAAAAGAAACAGTTGTAGTGTCAAAAGGCGAAGATAGTCAAAGGATGTATTCCGAGGAAGAAGCCAGGATGCTGACCAAACATGAACTGTTTCACGCAGCAAGAGCATACAACGGATTCAAAGCAGGACAGAAAAGCGGCTTTCCAAAAATCCTAGGGCTCCACACACCGTTCTACGACAGAGCCGAAGAAGGCGGAGCACTATACAGAGAAGAAGCAACAGGAACAGCATACAAAAACAAAGCTTTCGACTACCATCTCAGACTAGTCGCAGCATACAAAATCAGCCAATCCGAAAACTATCGAGAAGACTTCCAAGAAATAGTCGAAGAACTAATAGAACTAGGCGGTTCAGTAGACAGAAGCTTCTACCTCGTAGCCAGAAACCGGGAAGCACTAAGGCACCACATATACAAAGCAGGAAGAAACGACTGGAAAAACATAGAAGACAAAGACAAGATGCTCATCGGCAAAGTAAACCAAGAATGGGCTGACAAACTCGAGAAAGAAATAGGCGGCATGATAAAGGAACCAGAAATAACTGCTGACAAACTCTTCAACCCCTCAATTTAACGATTAAACTCAAGTCAAAAATTATGAGCCGCGAAATCATACTCGACACCAACTTCCTCACAGCACCATTCCAACTCGACTCAATCGACATATTCCAAGAAATAGAAAGAATCTTCCCAAATTCTGAGATTTATACTATTGATGATGCGCTCCAAGAAGCACAAAGCATAGAACAAGGAAAATACGGCAACCTAGTCGAAAAACTGATAGAGAAAAAAGACATAGAAGTACTCGAAACAGAAGGACAAGGCGAAGTAGACGACCTACTAGTACAAATCAGCAGAGACTATGTAATCGCCACCAACGACAGGGAATTGAAGGAAAGGTTGCTGGAGGTAAATGCTGAAGTCATTCATATCCGAAATGAAAGCTACCTAGAAGTACTGAACAGGAAAGATCCCGGATTCTAGTCTTGAGATTTTCCTGTTTTTTCCGCAGGTTGCTGGCTGAAAAGTACTTGATTATCTGCATCTAATCCGTCAATCATCCAGTTATCGCTTTTTGCTTGATGATGACACAGTAGTCTTCCGAAAGATGCATCACCTGTAAAGTCCTTATGGCCAAATAGATTCCATCCCTCGTAGTCTATTACATCAGGACTTGAGATTATTGTTTCAGTTCTCTCTGCTATTCCTTTTACTTTTCCCTTGTCTTTGTAGAGTGTGGTCCAAACTAGAGTGATTTGATCTACATCGAAATCTTCGTAGTTTGACTTTATTACTTTCTTGACTTGCTCAATGTCTTCTTCCTTACATCCTTCGACTTCGTATTCTGTTCCGTTACCGGTGATTTTTCTCTTTTCAGAGGAGTAGTCTGTGATTCCGATTAAGAGGTGCCTTTCACATTTTTTGATATCCTCTAGATTTTCAGTACTGGGAAACTGTTTTCCCGATGCCTTGCTGTAATGAGTCTCGAATTTTCTTTCGATTTCTTCATCTTCTAAATCCACTATAGAATTGAATCTCTTGCATTCGACAAGTTGAGTTTCCTTATCTTCTTCCTTGATTATAAATTCACAGACGCTTTCGTGATTGCACTCTTGTGTCAAGTCAGGAAAAGTTTGGTTCAAATGATTTCCATACCACGCTCTAACTCTGCTTTCGAAAAGCCAGGACCTAGACTTGCTGGGGCTTACGCTGTTTAATCCCTCTTTTCTGTCGCTTTCTTCTCCAATATTTGTGATTTCATCGATTGTTAGTTCTGATTCTGTTGGCTTTTTCTCTATATTGCCGCTTAGAATGCTGAGACATGTTGCATCTAAAGTAGATTTCAAAAGTGCCTCAGAGGCATCAAATCCGATTTCCTGTTCTGACGAAATTTCCTCAAGTTTTTCAAGACGATTTTTCAGAAGGCTATTTTCTTTTATTTCTGTCTCTGAGCTGGCTATCACCAAGAAAAATTCTCTTAGAGAATCCGCAAAGTTTGGCATATTGCCAGTTTATCACGAAACTCTCATCTTATTTTTGGTAACTGTGAAACTCTTGTTGAGTGGGAATGCCATTTAAAGCTTGTCTTCGATTTCAGTTTTGTCTTGTAGAGGTAGAGGAACTGTATGTACAAAAGATTAACAATTCAGGATTCCGTCCGTGTTCCACCGCAGCATCTTGGTGAAAATGTTTCAGACAGCGTCAGAGATGGCCTTAGAGAAGAGGTTGAAGGTGACATCGTTGAGGATGTCGGCGTTGTTATCGGTGTCGAGGATGTGAACAGTGTTGAAGGCGGCGATATCGAGCCTGAAGACGCAGGGGTTCACTACCAGGTAGAATACGAAGCAATTGTCTACGATCCAGAACTGCATGAAGTGGTTACTGGTGAAGTAGTTGATATTACAGATTTCGGAGCATTCATCCGTATCGGGCCATTCGACGGTCTATGCCATGTTTCACAGGTAATGGATGAATATGTCAACCTGGACGAAGATGCTCAAATGCTTATCTCAGAAGATCAGGACAGAGCATTGGAAGTCGGTGACACACTTACAACAAGAATTATCGCAGTTTCTCTTGGTAAGAAAGATACTAATAAGATTAACCTGACGATGCGTCAGCCAGGACTCGGTAAAGAAGAATGGATCGAAATGTACGAAGAAGAAAAAGCCGAACAAGAACAAGAAGACGAAGAAGAGGAAGAGTAATTCATGGCTGAGAAAGCATGCAGAGACTGCAACAGGATTGTAGAGGATGAGTCAGAATGTCCTGTATGCAGAAACAACGACCTATCCGACTCTTGGAGCGGACTAGTCGTAATCTACGACCCGGAAGATTCTGAAATCGCAGATAAAATCGGTATCTCAACACCTGGCAGATACGCTGTCAGAGTCAAATAAAAAAAGTGAATACTATGGAAGTTCAACTAACATCAGTTAAGGAGAATCCACTTCTCGATCGCAGAGAAGCAGAAGTCAAAGTAAACCATGAAGGAGAAGAAACTCCTTCCAAAGAAGATGTCAAAAACCGTGTAGCAGCAGAAAACAACCTGAACGAAGAAGAAATCAATGTAGACTCGATTTACACAGGCTATGGTAAAAACAATTCCACAGCCACACTCAAAATCTTCCAAGAGTTCGAGTACGATGAAGAACTACAGGAAGAAACAATCGAGGAAGAAGTCGAAGTCACACAAGACCTGGCAGACGCAGTAGCAGGAACAATCACAGAAGCCAAGGAAACACTTCAGGCAATGGAAGAAGTCGACTGGAAAGCCGCAATCGAAGCAGAGAAACAAGATAAAAACCGTACAACACTAATTGACTGGTTAGAGAACCAGAGGTGAACCAATAATGGGAAAACATGAGAAAGTTCAGATTCACGAGAAATACGATGAAGAAGGGAACTCACAGGGAGAGAAGTGCCCAAGATGTGGATCATTCCTAGCAGACCACGAAGACCGCATGAGCTGCGGCAAATGCGGCTACACAAAACACTCCTAAACTAACTACTTTTTTCTCTTGCAGTTTCTCTACATGAAAATATACTTCGCTACCGGTAACTCTGGTAAGGTTGAGCATGCACAAAATATTCTTTCTGAATGTGAAGTTGAACAGTTAGATGTTGAAACTGTGGAGCCTCAGTCCGGTTCAATCGAGGAAATTGCTCTTTCTAAGGTGAAGCAGGTTGTTGAAAAGTCGGATCTTGAGGATAGTACTTTTCTTATCGCTGATGACTCGGGTCTCTTTGTGGATTCTTTGAATGGGTTTCCAGGTCCTTTAAGCTCTCCTTTCGACAGTATGGTCGGAAAGGAAAGATTACTCGACTTAGTTGATCCAGGTGCTGATGCCAAGTTCAGAGCGGCTATAGCGCTGCATGTTCCTGATGGTGAAGATCGGGTTTTCACTGGCAAGGTTGAAGGAGAAATTGTTGAACCAAGAGGTGAAGGAGGGTTCGGTTACGATCCGTTGTTCCTGCCAGAAGGAAATGATAAGACCTGGGGCGAAGATCCAGAGTTCAAGGATGAAAATTCTCACAGGGAGGAAGCTCTTATTCAGCTTAAGGAATTCATTGAGAGAAAGTACTGAAAACTCTTTCTTCTAATTTATTTGATATGAAAGTTCTTGGAATTGAAAGCACTGCACATACATTTGGAGTTGGAGTAGTCAGTGAAGACGAAGTGCTGTGTAGTGTGAAGTCGATGTTTGAGCCGGATGAGGGCGGTATTCACCCTCGTAAGGCGGCTGAGCATCATTATCAGCATGCTTTGGAGAAGTTGAATGAGGCGAAACAGAAAAGCGCTGATTTTGATGAACTTGATGCGATTGCTTTTTCTCAAGGCCCGGGTATTCCTCAGTGCTTGGATGTTGGGGCAGTCGTGGCAAGAAGCCTGGCTGAGAAACACGACATCCCTCTTCTAGGAGTCAACCACTGCTTATCACATATCTCCATCGGCACTCGAACCACTAATGCGGAGGACCCTACCACTCTCTATGTCTCCGGAGGAAACAGTCAGATAATAGAATACAGATCTGGGCGATACCGAGTGATCGGAGAAACACAGGACATCGCACTGGGAAACGCACTAGACAAACTGGCTCGTGACTTGGGTTATCCACATCCTGGAGGACCGGAAATAGAGAATCAGGCAGGTAAAACTGATGAAATAATCGAATTAAGCTATCCTATCAAGGGAATGGACTTCTCCTTCTCTGGATTAGTCACGGAAACTCAGAGAAAGATTGGAGATGTCGAAGAACCGGTTCTCTGCAACAGCTTCCAGGAACATGCCTATGCAGCTGTAGTAGAGGCACTGGAAAGAGCGATGAGTCAGAGCGGTTCGAAAGAAGCACTTCTTACAGGAGGAGTCGCAATGAACTCTAGACTGCGTGAAATGGTGGAAAAGATGTGTGAACAGAGAGATGCAGAAGCATACTTCCCGCCGCCAGCATACTGCATGGATAACGGTGCGATGATTGCCCACCAAGGATTAATTCAATTGAAAAATGGTGATAAAGGGCTTGATTTGACGTATTCAGGTGTTAAGCCGGGTTGGCGTCCAGATCAAGTCGAAGTTGATTGGATTTAGTAGTTTTAAGCTATTAAGAAACTAGTTATAGGTTTAGAAAGGGTCTTAAACTTGTATAGAAAAGTAGAGGGCGTGAGATACTATGGTTGACGGCAATTCTTTAGGTAGGCGTGACTTTCTTGAAAAATCTGCTGGAGGGATTACTGAGTTAACCAGAGGTACCACTGCAGAAACTATGGAGGACGAGTATGGAGGATTTTTCAATCCAAATGAAATTTAAAAAAGTTATCCTAATAGGCTTCTTACCTCTTTTATTACTGGTAGTTCTGCTTTTTTCCTTACCAAAAGAAGTTGATTATGGTCCTGAACCTGTTGAAGAGCCTGAGGTAGATGCTAGGTACTATGAAGGGAATGAAACGCTGGTGTATGAGGTAGTTGATGGAAAATTCACATCTAAAAGCAGCAAATTGTTCTTTACCAAGGAATTTGAAGATGAGAATTATACTTTGAAAGCCGGTGGAAAGACTAAGAAAACAAGTGTCTGGGCGGAGGAATCATTTCTAGGTTTATCCGATTCTGGAATCGTGGATTTTCCGGTGACGGAAGGTGAAAAAGTAGCTATAATCAGTGATGGTACGGATTCAGACGGGGATGGGCATATCGGTTTAGAGAAAGGAAGAATATTTCTGAACAGTAAGTATCGCGGTAGGGATGCTATGATCACTTACTACAGCATAATCAACGGCACAGCATATGAAATGGGAGTAGTCAATTCAAGCACGACATAATCTTACCCGGGTCAGGAACCATTTTTAGATTTTAGCTGCGAAAACCTTGACTGTGAAGAGAGGGTAAATTAAGTATGAATCTCCAGGAATACCGAGGAAGATTAGATGAAGGCAAAATCGGAGTCTATCCAACCGAGACAGCGTATGGAATCGCAGCAGACGCATTAAATCAAGAATCAGTGGAGAAAGTATACGAAGCGAAGCAGAGACCGAAGTCTAAGCCTTTGACAACTATCTGCTGTGACTTGGAGCAGGTTGAAGAACATGCTAATTTGACTGAAGATGAAAGAAAATTGATTGAGGAGTTTATGCCAGGACCACTAACTTTAGTCGTAGAGAAAAAGAGTCATGTGCCAGATAACTTGAATGAAAGTTTTGTCTTCCGTATTCCAGGCAGTGAAACTGCTCGAAAACTGGCTGAAGAAGGACCTATAACTGCTACCTCTGCAAACATCTCGGGCGAAAGTACTTCTTACAGCGTTGATGATATCTCTGATGAATTACTGGAGAAGGTTGATTTCGTGGTTGATGAAGGTAAGTTGAGTGATGGTCCTACTTCGACTATCGCAGAAGTTAATAACGGAGAAGCCGTACTTCATCGTAGGGGACCGATCTCTGAAGAGGACCTCCAAGAAGTGTTGAAGTAATGGTTGTAGGAGTACAGGCAGCGGCGTTAGCAGTGGTTTCAGCAGCAGCCCTAGCCATAATCTTCCACAAGCTCAGACAGCCCACGGTAATCGCATACATTTTAACAGGACTGGTTCTAGGACCAGCGGTATTCGGAGTAACTTCACACAGCGAAGCCATCAAACTGTTCTCAGAACTCGGTCTTGCATTCCTACTGTTCCTGATCGGCTTGGAAATCGATGTTGAGGATGTAAAGGAAATTATAGGTCCTACACTTCTAATAGGAGGTCTTCAAATGGTCTTCATGTTTATATCAGGCTTCATAATAGGAAACCTGCTTGGCTTTACAACTGTCCAGGCAGCATTCACAGGAGTATTCCTGATGTTCTCCTCAACGGCAGTAGTAGTAAAAATGCTTTCCGACAAAGACCAGATAACTTCTCTACCAGGAAGGCTGGATGTAAGCATACTCTTACTTCAAGACATAGTTGTTGTCCTAGGTCTAGCCGCTTTAAACACTTCAGCCAACAGCTTCACTGCCCTAGGATTTAAAATAAGTGAAACGATTGTATTTATACTTTTAACAGCTGTCGTATCTGTAATATCGTCTAAGTATCTTCTTTCAAGACTATTTAATTCGTTTGCTGAGGAGAAACACGGATTCCTGATCTATGCAGTTGCCTGGCTCTTCATTTTTATCCAGGTCTCTCAGTTCCTAAACCTGTCGGTTGAGATCGGCTCATTTCTTGCAGGAATCGGCTTGGGAAGGCTAAAGATCAGTGAAGAGGTTATGGAAAGAATCAGACCGCTCACAGATGTATTCATGGCAGTCTTCTTCATAGGAGTAGGACTCAAGCTTACACAAGACGCCATAGCAATGTACTGGATGGAAGCAATCATAGTATCACTGCTGGTTATCCCACTTAAGTTCTTCTCAGGCTTTCTGCTTACAGATTACTCCAAGTTCTCACCTGAAACCTCATTCCTATCCAGCATAAACATGGCACAAATCAGCGAGTTCTCAATTGTCCTAGCAACGCTAGCCGCATCCAAACAAATGATTTCCACAGAGTTCGTCGGCTTTGCCAGCCTCACAGCCATAACAACCATGACAGTATCCTCGTACCTCATAAACTTCAATACCTCTCTTCATTCCAGGTTTGAACACTTGCTTGAAGGATTCAAGTCAGAGGAAAAGAATGATGTAGATATCAGTCGATTAGAAGATCATGCGGTTATCGTAGGCTACGATGCAATATCCCGTGGAATAGTTACAACTCTGGAAGAAAGCTTTGACGATATACTTGTTATTGACTCTGACTCCAACAATATAGATGAACTGAGCGGCTCAAGCTTTGAGTATATCTACGGTGATTTCCGGCATGGTGAGATAAGAAACTCTTCCAGGCTTCAAAGCGCTGAGCTCGTCGTCTCGGTGTCCGGTCAGCACGAGGTAAACCTTCAAGTGCTTGACGATGTAACTGATGCCACAGTCTTCTTAAGGGCTGAAAGCTTGGAAGAAGCCCTGGAGCTGTACGAACTCGGCGCACATTATGTGATACGCAGGAACGAGTTGACGGCAGAGCAACTGCTCGACTACCTCAACCTTTACAGGGAAGAACCGGAGCTATTCAAACAGGAAATAAAAGCTGAAAAAGAAAAAATCAAGTGGCAATCAAGATGAGCGAAATACTGTTTACACTTACACTTATCTTCACGGCAGCAGCAACAGCACTGCTGATTTCCAGAGAACTAGACCAACCAGCTGTACCGCTCTATATACTATCAGGGCTATTCTTAACCAATTTCATGGAACTAAATCAGGTGCTTGACCTATCAAGAGTGGGCATAGCATTCCTGGTTTTCATCTATGGTGTAAAGTTCAGCACACGCAAACTTCAATCAGTCGCAAGAAACGGAGGACTAGCCGCCGTCGTATCCATAGTCATGACAACGACCCTAGCACTGCCCACAGCACTTCTACTACAGCTAAGAGGGATTGAAATAGCAGTATTTGTATCTGCATCAGCCCTATCATCTTCCCTAGTTGGATTAGAGCTTATCAGCGACGACTTAAGAAAAGAACTGGTGCACAGCAGACTAATTGAAACAGTTCAACTCCTTCAAGATCTGGCAGCTGTAATACTGATACTTCTGATCTTCTCAGTAACTCCTTTACACGCCGTAACCTACGGTTTAGTCCTGTTGATCCTGTCTTACAGCTTTAAAAAAGGATTTACAGTTTTCGCGAAAAGCTTCAAAGACTCAACAGAGACAATAATGGTTTTCTCACTTGGAACGCTCGCAGGATTCGTAGGAATCTCCTATATACTGGAAATTCCAACCGTCGTCGGAGCGTTCGCAGCAGGTCTAGCTCTTTCAAAATACCCTTACAGCCTGGAGATAATCGACACAGTTGGAACTCTCAAAGACTTCTTCACAGCAATACTGTTCGTATCCATCGGAGCAATAGCGGCAACCGCAGACACCCAAGTATTCATCACGGCTGCGGCAATAACAGCGTTTACCCTAGTTGTTAATCCTTTCGTGATTTATACTGCTTTGCGTACGGTAGAAGAGAACAGCAGGGTAGCATTCCTAACAGGTCTTGGACTGGATCAGGTAAGCGAGTTCGCAGTAATCATCGCGATACAGGCATACCTGCTTGAACTCATACAGATAGGTCTCCTTCAATCAGTGGTAGTAGCTACTGCAGCAACGATGACATTATCGGCTTACACCAGCAGAAACCAGCAAAAACTGTACAAAATATTCTCCAACCTCTTCGCCACACCAGACGGAATGGAGTCAACCGTCGACGAACCGGAAAACCACATCATCCTCATAGGATATGATGTACAAGGCAAGAAAATTGTCGAAGGTCTTGAAGAGAAACCGGTTGTCATTGAATACGATCCAGAAAAAATAGACGGACTGAAAGAACGAAACATAGACTATGTTTTCGGAGATGTAATGCATCAAAAGCCATGGGAAGAAGCAAACTACAAGGAAGCAGACCTCATAGTCTCAACAGTACCGCTTCGACATGTATCAGACAAGATCATAGGGTTAGATACTGAAGCAGATAAAATACTGCGATCACCGGACGCAGAACAGGCACACCAACTTATGGAAGAAGGAGCAACATTCGTATCAGTACCCAAACATCTCGCCGCGCAGAGACTTACAGAGCACATAAAAGGGATATTTAACAGTCCTGAATACAGACACGAACTGAGACGCAAAAACATGCTACAACTCAGAAAGGAGCTAAGAGAAGAATGAAACAGATACAAGGAGCAGAAGCCACAGTAACAATCAAAGAAAAAGAAGTAGAGAAAGACAGAAAAAAGAAACAGTACCGACACCCAGAACTCGACAAAAGAATAAGAACGGAAAGAAACAAGCAAGAAGCACGAGTACTGCAGAAAGCCCGGCAAAACGGCGTAAAAGCACCGGAAGTAGTTGAAGAATCAGAAACAGAATTTAAGATGCAGAAAATAAAAGGAAAACAACTGAAACAGATAATTGAAGAACAACCAAGCCTCATCGAAGAATTAGCGGTTCAGGTAGCAAGACTCCACTCAGTAGACATAATCCACGGCGATCTAACCACTAGCAACGCAATAGCCCAAGATCAAGAGGTGTACATGATTGATTTCGGTCTTGCATATCATTCTGAGAGGGTGGAGGACAAGGCAGTAGACCTACACTTATTGAAAAATATTCTGGAAACCAGTCACGCCGATAAAGAGGAGCTTTGGAGTTTGTTCTCGGAGAAATACGGGGAAGAAGGAAGTGAAGAAGTACTGGACAAGCTGCCGGAGATAGAAGAGAGAGCAAGGTACAAATAACCTAGTCTCTCTTCGAAGAAGACTTGAAAGACTCAAACACTCTTTCAAACAGATTCTCGGCTGTTTCCTGATTTATATCGATGGCTCTCGGGTTGCGGGCGAAGGCATAGATCCCGGCAGTATCCAAGATGAGGCTTGACAGCTTCAGTCTTCTCTGGAAAACTGAGCGACTTAGATCAAGGTTTTGAATCCGGTAATAAGGAGTTACAGAGGTAATCCTGTTCCAGAATCCGTTTCTTGTATAGAAAAACTCTTTCCCTTCGTAGAAACCTCTATGAACATACTTTAGGCATGCTCCAATGCCTGAAGCAATGGTTAGAGGGACCAGTATATATGGGTTAAATACTGTCTGTGTGAGCTGCGTTGCTCCGAAGTAAAGTCCTGTCAGGACGGTTGAAGCAGATAGGTATCTGCCAAAGTATCTTCTGAAGCTTCGAGCCGGGACGCCTTGAATATCGTAGCTGCCGTGCTGGAAAATCTCGTTTGAAAGCTCTTCAACCCGGCGTTTCTCGGCGAGAGGTACTGCCACTTCCGGACCTTGCTGCTGTTGATCTTGTCCTGAATAACCTGCCGTCTCCACCTTCAAAGTAGCATAACCGAAAAACCTCTGTAACGGGTTCTCCTCAATCCTCAAGTTCTGAATCTTTTCAAACGGAATGCTGCCTTCAGAACGGTTAAGAAGTCCGCGCTCAAACTCAAGGCTCTTACCACGCCGGAAAAGCTTGAAATCATAATACTTGTTCAAATTGGATGCCGCGCTCGCAACCAGACCTCCAAAAACGATAATCCCTCCTAGAATAACCGCTACTGAGAGAAATGTAAGATTGATTGCGTCGTCGATTGCCGGACCAACAGCTCCTAGAAGCCCCATACCGACAAATACTGTGGACAGAGCCTTCCAGTTCAGGGATGTAAGGCTCAGGACAGTAAGCTCCTTCTGACTCAAGGAAAATATCGGAGACTCTTCCTCATCAACTTCCTCTATGTCTTTCCCCTCCTGTTTAAGCTCTCTTACCTGTCTCTGAATGTCCTTAGCTCTCTCCCTGTCAACATACTTCAGTGACGCCTCACTGGTCTTCCCGCCAGCCGTCTCCAAGTTGATTTTTGCGATACCTAGTATCCGTTGGAAAATACTTCGACTGATATCAACATTCTGAATCCTGTGAAGAGGGATCTCACGACGCTGCTTCCGGATAACACCGGATTTGATGTCAAAAGTATCCTCGGTAATCTCAAAGCTGAAGTTCCTCCAGACAAGGTAAAACCAACAACTTATCCCTAGAGATCCTGCAAAAAATATTCCAAGCATAGCTAATGCGTAGCCCGGGGCGAAACTCAGGCTTTCCAATGAACTGAAGGCTCCGATCGCCAGAATGGTTCCAGCTGACTTAACGGCTCTGTAAGGTATCGAAATTTTCGACAGTTTCATACTGCGTCACCGAACTCTTCCTCCGACTCAACAGCAACTTTTCTCAGACGCTCCTGAATATCATCAGCATCCGCCGGTAGAAGCCCTGGAATACCGACATCAGCACCTCTGCTACCGGCAGTATAGACAACAAGCTGTGAAAGCCCGAAAATCCTGTCAACAAGGCTTCTCTGTGTGTCAACATGCTGAACACGGACATAAGGAACCTTAGTCTTCACCTTCGTAACAACACCATGCTCCAGATATAGGTAGTCGTCTCTCATCTCGAAACCCCAGTTCCGGTAACGCAAAACCATGTAGACACTCGTCAAAACTGTTAAAACCGCAAATAAAACTGATGCAACGCTGATACTGAATGTTTCCAAAAATACTAGGCTGCCACCAACTATCGAGGTCAGTACTATTGAAACAAGTAAACCGGTTGCAAGCCAAGGCGCCAAAATCTTCTTCTCCAAGTCCTTCATAACAAACTTCTTGACCTTGCGTCTTTTTTATTCTTCCTGCAGAAAAATGGACTAGAAAAGCTTCCGAATGAACCAACAAACAATAATCACAACCCTACTTATCACAGCATTCACAATATCAGCTGTTACAACAGCAACAGACATAAACTCGGGAAAAACAAAGCAGGCAAATATTACAGCAAAAACCGTAGAAGTAATCGACGGCGACACAGTCGACATACAAAACAACGGAAAGGACACTGTCAGAGTCCTCGGAATCGACACACCGGAAATCAGCGGACAAAACATCCCCAAGGAATACTTCCTGGAAAACACTTCCAAAAGCAGGAAATGCCTCAGAGAGATGGGAGAAAAAGCCTCGGAGTTCGCCCAGGAAAAACTAGCTGACAGGGAAATACAGGTAGCAACAGATTCGGAGGCAGATAGACGCGGAGCCTACGGTCGACTGCTTGCTTATTTAGAATATAATGGTTCAGATCTGGGTCAGGAACTACTGAAGAAAGGATACGCCCGGGTCTACAACTCCAGTTTTGAGAGAAAGGAAAAATACCGTGAACTGGGGACAGAAAGTAGAAGAGAAGGAAAAGGTATCTGGAATGAAAGCTGTGGAGTTTAGCACCTTCAGTACGTCCTGTCCTTAACCTCTTCCAGATATACTTTTGAGTAGACTCTGTCGCGGTGTTCTATGCCGTATGCGACGAACTGGCTCTGGTATGCTGAGATTATCATTCTCTAGTTGACTTCTACAGGTTTTTATCGGTCTTGATCTTCAACCTGTAACAATCTATATCCTGTTCTTCATCTGCCTTTGGATGAAAGTAGAGTTTCACTCCTTCAAACCTTCATCTTCAGCAATCTCATCCATAGTCCGCATATCGTCAAGCCCAATCTCTCCTTCTTCAACTTGTTTCATACGCCGCTTAATCTCCTCAGCATACTCCTTATTCAACTCAGCTCGCTCAACCTCACTCCTCTCCTCAAGAAGCCTCCGAATAGCATCACGAACCAACTCGGACTTATTCTGATACCTGCCCTTCTCAACCTCAGAATCAATCTCCTTCTCTAAACCATCCGGCACATCAACAGTCAAAGTCATAACATGTTAACACCATGATGTTACTCTTATATTTTTTTGCTCTCTTTACTTACTCATCTGCTGATTGTCTGTTTTAAAACATTTTTCTCCCTATCTGTTGTTAGACCAGCACAGTCTTGAGTGGCTTGGCTGGCATACAATCGGTGAAATTATCAATGAGTAGAATGCATAAAGAAGCGCATGGTAGTTCTGGTAGTTCTAAACCTGTTGAAAAAGATAATCCTGACTGGGTTGAGTTTGAGGAAGACGAGATAATTGAAATTATCCTTGAGCTCCGTGAAGAAGGTCTTCAGCCTGCCCAAATCGGTTTGAGGCTTCGTGACGAATACGGTGTCCCGAGTGTTAAGCAGGCAACCGGTAAGAAGCTGACTGAAATCCTTGAAGAAGAGGATGCAGCTCCTGAGATGCCTGAAGACCTGAAGAACCTTGTTGAGAAGGCAGAAAGTATTCAAAGCCATCTTGATGAGAACCCAAGTGATGAACAGGCTCAGAGACAGTTAGAGCTTGCTAAGGCGAAGGTTAGGAAGGTTGCTGACTACCATCGTGAAGAAGGCAATATTCCCGAAGACTGGGAGTACGCAGCCGACGAATAACATACCTTCTACTTATCTTTTATTCTATTCATAGACACTTTGATTCTTTAAACATTCTAAGTTTTTCTAGGGATTATTTTGCTGTTTAACAAGTGGGAAAATAAGAATGGGAGAGATTGGAGTTTTTTACAGGTCTTGTCTCATGAATACTGTGTAACTGGCTGTGAACATGAGGATTGTTTCGCTTATTAGGAAGATGAGGTAGCCTATCGCGTTGTCGATGCTTTCTGATACTGTTGGATCTATCTCATTTCCTGCAGTCTGTAGCAGCATCGTTGAGGTAAAGCTTTGGTATGCTGTGGTTGGTGAGAGGCGTGATACTTTCTGTTTGAATCTGTCTCTCTGTCTGCGAACCTCTTCCCGGCTAATTCTCCGGTCATCGGATTCTTCTACTACTGTTATTCCGTTTGGAGTGGTTCTAGTTTCGCGCATCTGGGTTCCTGCTGTTGCGTCGTACTGGTAAATCTGGCTGGCTGCTATCTGTGCCATCAACGGTGTTGCAAGCGACAGCAGCAGTATAAATATGCTTAGTCCTAAGGCTCTCCATCTTGATCTTAGTAGCGTTGAGAATAGTGTTCCTAGGGCTGTGAAGAATCCCATGTATACTATGGTGCCTATCCAGACAAAGCTCAGTCTTATCACTTGGTTCATTGTCGGCAGTGTGTCTGTCAGGTATATTGTCAGTCCTGATGATGCTAGGAATGCTAGTAGCAGGGCGAATCCCAGGCTGAAGATTCTGGCGATGAACTTGCCGTTTATAATCTCGTCACGGTATACCGGGTATGAAAGCAGTAGTTCTATCGTTCCTTCACTTCTCTCATCGGATATTGCTGCATAGCTGAAGGCTATGGCTAGTCCTCCTGCTGCTATAGGCATGTTGAACCCCATCATGAAGTTGAATATGTCAAGCAGGGTAGGCTTCTCAGGAACCCATCCACCGCTTTGGAATTGATCCATCTTCATCTGGTAATCCTTGAATCCCATGAAGACGGCTCCCATGGAGAAGAGTGTGAAAAGTACTACCATGCCTAGGAATTTTTTGCTGGAGAAGCTGTCTGAGACTTCTTTAGAAGCTACATCCCACATAGAGCCCATCAGGCTTCACCCGTCAATTTCATGTAAGCGTTTTCAAGGGTTTCCTCCTCAATCTCAAAAGTCTTAACGTCTACATCATTTTCCAGTAAAATTCGGAATAGTTCAGACCGTATGTCATCCTCAGTAACTACTTCCACTTCAGTATCATCCACTAAGACCTCGACGTCAAGGCTGCTGTCCTCAACTACTTGGACTAGTTTGTCTGTGTCCTCTGCTTCGATAAGTATTCCTAGGTCGTTGTCTGTCTCTTTGCTTAACTCGGCTTTAGTACCGCATGCAACTATTTCCCCATCCTTCATTATCCCGAAACGGTCACAGAGAGGTGAAATCTCGGTAGTGATGTGTGAAGAAATTATTATCGTTTTGTCTTTCTCCTTGTTTATCTTTTCAGCGTGTTGCCTGAACCGTCTCTTGCCTTCAGGATCTAAACCGGTCGTCGGCTCATCGTAAATAATGATTTCAGGATCCTTAATCAAGGACTGAGCAATCCCCAGCCTCTTTTTCATTCCTGTCGAAAAATCCTTCGGATTCCTATCCGCATCTTCCTCCAAACCAACAAGCTCCAAAAGTTCATCAAAATCAGGCTCAGTGCCTGCTAACTGTGCAAAGTATTCCAGGTTTTCACGAGCCGACATACCGCCGTAAAAACTTATATCAGAAGGCAGGTAACCAATTTTACTTCGTACTTCTTTCCCTCCAGTGTGTTCCTCGCCTTCAATTTTCACTGTGCCGTCGTCTTCCCTCAAAAGCCCGATAACTGTCTGGAAAAGAGTAGTCTTCCCAACACCATTGGGACCGAGAAGCCCAAAGATTTCTCCTTCCTTCACCGAGAGATCAAAGCCCTTCAAGACCTCATGGCTTCCATAACTTTTCTCTACACCCTGCAATTCAATCTTGGACATCCGGATTCACCTCCTACCCAGTCTTCTGTAGACTACTATGAGTAGCACGAGGCTGAATCCCATTATACCTAATCCGATGTATCTCAGGTTGCTTTCCTGTTGAACTTCTACCCTTACTCTTTCAGGTTCTTCTGTAGCCGTCTCATCGGATGAAGCCGAGACCTCTACAAAGTTGTCACCTGGCTGGGCGTTTACAGGTGCTTTGACTGTTACCATGGTTCTAAATGAGTCGTACTGTTCGAGGCTGGGACTGCTGGACTGTGTTAGTTCGGTTTCCCATCCTTCAGGAGCTTCTACATCTACCTCAATGTTGTCGATTGTCACTGTTCCCCGGTTTCTAACTCTTACAGGTATCTGCTTTTCCTCCCCTGGTTTGACACCTATGAAGCTTTCCTCAGCATCTAATGAGATTCTTCTTCGCTCACTGGCATCGCTGCTTTCCCTGATCTCTACAGTAATGTTCTCAGATACTCTGCTCTTATCCTCAGCATAGAGTTCGAAATGGTAAGTTCCTTTCTTCGCAGTCTCCGGAACATCAATCTTGGCGCTGATAGATTCTTCCTTTCCATTGTCAACCTTCAGCTTTGTCACGTTGAAGTCCTGGAAGTTATAAGAGACTTCTGCAGATGTGTTATGGACCGCTCCAAGGCTGAAAGTCTGGTTCACGATTCCAGTGTTCTCAAGAGTCAAAGGGATATCAACTTCTTCACTCTGACCTACAAACACTCTGTCAGGGGCAGAAGTCGACATGTCGGCGTCTGCGAAAATGTTTTCCGAGGCCTTCAGGCTTAGGTTGAGACCTACTCCGTTTTTATCTGAGGTCATTTCCTTGAGTTCGATATCCAGTTCGTCTGAAATATCGAAGGTATGTGGTTTTTCCAGGTCGTAGAGTTCATCTTGAGTTTGTTGCTCAACTAAAAAAGTAGAACCGTCTCTTTCTACAGTAACTTCAAAATATCTCGTACCGTCTTGGTCATCGTACCGAAAAGTGTACTCGTTTAATTCAACTTCCTCCCCGTAACTTAAATCAAGTTCCTGGGTGTTTTGAGCAGTTACGCCCACGCTCATCAAAGATATAACCGTTAAGAATAGTATGTATTTCCTCATGGAAACTAAATGAAAAGGGTTGTGTTTAAAAACTGTGCTAAACTGTTCGAGTATAATCGAACCAAGTTCTCCAACCAACTCTCCATCGAAATACACAACCAATTTAATGCTCCTCCCTCTCAGAATAATCTAGAGATGGTAGACGATATCCTAGATGAAGCCGAACCTGCAGCACAGCAAATCAAAGACTTCGATGGAAAAATCCGTTTAATCGGACAGTACGACGCAGACGGGATAAACGCAACAGCAATCAGCCACGAAATGCTGGACAGACTCGACAAAAACTTCGAATACGAGATACTGAGGCAACTATACGAAGAAGATGTAGAGAGAATAGCAGAAGAAGACGAAGAACTACTCCTATTTGTAGACATAGGATCAGGACAGTCAGAACTTATTCAAGAACACATAATCGAAGAGACGGATAAGGAAGTAGTCGTCGTAGACCACCACGAACCACAGATAGAGGGAGACTTCACCCACCTCAACCCACACTTCCTCGGCATTGACGGAGGAGAAGCCATCTCAGCAGCAGGAATGGCTTATCTCTTGGCTAAGGCAGTCGACGAAGACAACCAGGACCTCGTCAAGTACGCCTTAATCGGTGCCACAGGAGACGTACAGAAACAGGAAGGAGAGTTCCTGGGACTGAACGAAGAACTAGCGGAAGAAGCAGTAGAAAACGATATAATCGAGAAAAGGCAAGGACTTGACCTATACGGAAGAACGACCAAACCTCTGCAGAAAAGCCTGATGTATACCTCCGACCCTCACCTTGAAGGCGTCTCTAACGATGAATCAGGAGCAATCCAATTAGTTAAGTCAGCCGGAGTTGAAATTCGTGAGAACGGCGACTTCAAGACACTGGCAGATCTATCCGAGGAAGAGGAAAAACAGTTAATCCACAAGATGATCAAGAGAGGCTACGAGGTACCACAGCTCCTCAACGACATCTACACACTGCCAAACGGATATGAAATCGACGAATTCTCAACCATAATCAACGCATGTGGAAGACTAGGAGAACCACGGAAAGGAGTTAAAATTTTATTGGAAGATGATTTAGACCTGGCAGAGAAGATTTCAACCAAATACGGTCGAAAAATCAGTTCAGCCCTCAGATACTTCGAAAACAACAAGGAAGACAACGATGTAGTATACGAAGACACAGTAGGCATAATCGACGCAGGTTCAAATATAGGTGAAGACTTCATCGGAACAGTCACAACCATCACCATGAGCAACGGAGCCTTCGACTGTCCGGTAGTCATGGGTGCAGCACATGCAGAAAAAGAACAGATCAAGATTTCCTCCAGGGCGCGGAAAGAAGTAGTAGAAGATGGCTTCAACCTCGGAGAGATCATCGGAGAAATCTGTGAAGAAGTTGATGGTGAAGGAGGAGGCCACAATATCGCAGCAGGTGCGAAGATACCACGAGACAAAAAGGACGAGTTCATGGAAAGTTTGGAAGAAAAAGTGGCTGAAGAGGTCTAAAACGAACTACAAACCTGTCTGAGCTATTGCTTCTTCCATTGTTTCTGCAGTGGTTTCTTTGACTTGGTAATTTCCATCCAAGCCTTCTCCCATTATCGTCTCCTGAAGTGTTTCTGCACTGGTTTCTTCCAGTGGTTCTCCGTCACCTAAGACTAATTCTATTGCTTCACGGTATGTTTCTGCAACGGTTTCTAATGAGTAATTTTCTGAATCGTATTCATTTTCTTCTTGGTTCATTTTGCTTCCCCCTCCTCAGATGTATTTTGCGCATAATTTTTATAAATTCTCCGGTTTCCAGTCCTCTAAATTGAAGTTCGGAATCTTCATTTGATCTAATTCGGTGCTTTCCTCCCAATCTAAGAAAACCGAGTAACCGTTTAAATCCTGAATCAATACATGTTCTGTCTCTGGTACTGTGGTATTTCGAGGTGTTGAGGTGTCGTATGCAGCCATATCGGTCAGATAGAACAGTGTGTCCTGTTCAAGATTGTGCTCGTCGACAACTTCTGTCAGAAGTTTTCTCAATGATTGGTCTCTTCCAGTCCAATCTGTCTTCTCACTTGGACTGATCGAGTGATGATTTTCCGGGTGTTCGAGTTCCATCTGCCTTCTTCCTGAACCTGGGTATATGGAGTAAAAGTTCTCTGGTTCGAAAAATGTCCTGTTATCTACTAATGTTTCAAAATCATCTATACCTCCATTTGGAACGCCATAAGAATCCATAACTAATAATGGGCTGGTATTGTCCCTGTAACTGTCCTTAGTAACGCCATTGAAAACAGGCAACACTTCTCTAAAGCTTTCGTGATCTCCAACATTTAATTTAACGGCATAAGGAGGATCTTCAAGGTTTTGAGGAAGGTAGTCTTGTTCCATGTATGCTAAAGACCCCACAACATATATAATCCGATGCTAACAGAAAGTGAGAAATTTGTGGAAGATATGGAAGAAAAAGTTGCTGAGGAAGACTAATTAAGAACTTCGCTTAGAGCTCCTTCTACAATATTTCTTTTATCAGCTAATTTTGGTATTTCGTCTATCTCGTAGCTCTTTTCGTTTATAATGAGTTTAACTATCAGGTAAGCTATTTGATAGCCCTCAGCTTTTATGCAAGGTTCTTCACCGTTCTGAAATATGTTATCAGGTTGATATGTTCTATCTTCGTCTAAAACATTGATTATTGTTTCTGAATTGACATCTGGGTTTTGATTTGATCGGTAGTGAGGTTTCCAGTTGACTCCTATTTTTTCAGAGACTTGTTCAGCTCTATTCATGGCATGGCCTTCGAAAATAAGATTCTCCAGATTAGTATAAGGAGCACTTTGATTTCTTGAGTAAAATTCCTGGTGAGCCATCTCATGCGCCATCATGTTGATCAGGCAATCTTTCCAGTTCTCTCTGTACCTGACAGCTCTAATCATAACTACATCTCTTTCAAATCCTTCCATCCATTCAGCAAAAGAAAAACCATGAACATACCGGTTGATTGGAGCATCTTCATCAAAAGTTGAGCAGTCTGTCATCGCAAAGTAGAGTTTGAAATCTGTGGAAGCTCCGGTAATATCAGAAATATCCTGGGCGATACTCTCTAACTCTGACCTGAAAAATTCCTTCTCATCACTCTCTGGCTCTCTAGAATACTTTCGGTACTCGTCCAGAAAGTAGTCGTGTTTCTCTTCATCGAAGAACTCTATGTCCATATTCTACCTCTGCTCCACACACCGTTTATAAAGTTTTGACCCGGGTGTTTTGTGTATGGCTAAGGCTGTACTTCAAAAGAACTGGTATAATATTCAGGCGCCGGATATCTTCGATGTTGACGATGTCTCCGAGACGCCTGCAGAAAAGGCTTCACAGGTAAGAGGCCGGACAATCAGAGAAAGTCTAAACGAACTCTTAGACGACTCAAGCAAATACTACATGGATGTAACCTTGAAGGTTACAGAAGTAGAAGGTAACAAAGCCTTCACAGAAATCCAAGGACTTGACTGTTCCTCAGAATTCGTCTCAAGAATGGTTTCCAAGAGAAGCGACCGATTCGACATGGTCCACGATGTAACCACAGAAGACGATAGAGAAGTCAGAGTCAAAATAGTAGGATCAACACTCAGAAAAACATCATCCAGCACACTCTCAGCAGTAAGAGAAGAACTGCAAAACATTCTAGACGAGAAAGCTGGAGAACAGATGTACAACGAGTTCATGGAGAACATCTTCACAGACAACATCCAAGAAGAAATGAGAGAAAAAAGTGAAGAAATCTACCCATTCAGAGAACTCGAAATCCGGAAAACAGAACTCCGGGAATAAACCTTTATTCTTCCAAATTTTCTCTATAGTTCCCGTTCTCTTCTACACTTCACCGTTACAATTGTATTAAAAGAATTTCCGGAAACCACTCTATACACAGACCAAGGGGCCGGTAGCTCAGTCTGGCAGAGCACCAGACTCTTAAACTCGGGCAGAGTTTAATCATGCTTTGCCGCATTTCCTGCGGAAAGCGACTCTTCCCAAAAACAAGAGTTATCTGGTAGTCGCGGGTTCAAATCCCGTCTGGCCCAAACTTTCAAGCTAGGTTTGGTCAACCGTAAGGCGATTTTTAGAAATCTGATTGGTCATTTTTTGATTTGGAATTATTCGCGATATTTCCGTGATTGTCGCCCATTACAGTTACATTTTGAGACTCTTCAGAATTGAGTTCTTCACCGTCTTCACTTATTCTCCTAAGAAATTCATCTACTACTGGTCCTATAGTATCTGGCTTTGCCAGAGCGCCTAAACCTATCAGACCTAAGAAAACCGCAATCACTAAGATCAAAATATTATCAGGTGAGGAAGTGAAGTACATAGTTGCGAAAAGCACAGAAACGAAGATAGAACCTAGACCTGCAACAGCACCATCTCTACTATCTTCATCCATGGTTTAAGATTGGAACTTATCTCTAAAAATTTTTCCCTTGCTAAAACACCTTTGCTTTCTCTATTTTTGGCTGGGCATGCATCGTGCAGTAAGCATCCTCCGGATTCTTCTCGAAGTAGTCTTGGTGTTTTTCTTCGGCTTTCCAGAACTTATCCAACTCCTTCAGTTCGGTGACTATTTCGTCTTCGTATTCTGGTTGTTTTTCTTCTAGGAAACTCTCCGCAACTTCTTTCTGTTCTTCAGAACTATACAGTATTATTGAGCGGTATTGGCTGCCTGTGTCTGGTCCTTGTCTATCTTCTGTGGTTGGGTCGTGGATCCGGAAGAAGAACTCCAAAATCTCCTCATAAGATAGCACTTCCTCATTGAATTGTATTTTGATTGCTTCTGCGTGTCCGGTGTTTCCGTTGCATACTTCCCTATAGGTGGGTTTGTCTGTGTGTCCTCCGGCGTATCCTGAGATTACTTTTTTGACTCCTTCTAGCTGTTGGTATGCTGCTTCGGTGCACCAGAAGCATCCGCCGCCGAGGACTGCTGTTTTCATAGACCTGTATTTGTGTCTGAGTTGGTTTATTTGTTTAGAGTTTGATGCTTCTTTTGATTATCCGTATTATCCGTGATATTTGTGCTGCGATTGGCAGGTTGGTTAGTGCTTGTTCGGTTTCTTGTTCTGCTAGTGTTTCTTCTATAAGTGTTAGTCCTCGGAATTCTTTCAACAATGTGAATGCAGGTATTACGAGGAGTGCGTCGAACCAGTGTTGTTTCAGGAATTTTCTGTCACTTTCTGCTAGTCTGAATGCCATGGCTAGTCTCAGGCTGAAGTATGCTACAAGTATCCAGTTGGCGTAGTTGATGTAAACACTCATTTTAGCTGTCACAGGAACCAGGTAGTTCACTGTCAACAAACTACCTAGCATTATCAATGCGAAAGGCATGAAATGGTCTAAGAAAACCTTGGTCTTGGCAGCATAACTCCTGGGAAAAACACCTTCAACCTCGTCCTCAACCGACTTGACTCGGCTCGCTACATCATCCTGCCAACTCACAAAACACAACTAGTACCAGACCGAAAATAAAACTAACTACCAATAACCTGTACAGAACCAGGGAAAATTACAGTTTCCACAACACCCTTTTAGAAACTTACCACCAAACAAAGAAATACACACGGACCGGTAGCTTAGCCAGGTTAGAGCGCCACGCTGATATGGACTGGTTACGCTCAGATCCACACGCAAAAGAGCATTCTAACGAATGCACTGTGGAAAAACGCGTACAGACCGAGGAAACGTGGAGATCCCCAGTTCAAATCTGGGCCGGTCCACTCCTAATTCTGTTCAATATATTCGTGCAATTTATCAATCTCTACAAGCACCCCCAAGCGAGATTTTTTGGATTTAATTGATTACATATTATTATGCCGAAGCTTTCTAACTGGCTCAGAGAGTATTCTTTAATTTTCAAGCTCCTTATTGTGCTTGCACTTACGATGTCCTGTGAGTGGCTATTTTTTAATCTAGAAGGGTTAAATACAATAAAAACTATTGGGCTAGTATTAATACCTATTTTAGGGGGTATAACAATTTTTTACCTCTTAAATAAGCATAAATTCAATGAAAAAATTGAATTAGGCACGATTGTATTACTTCTACTAATTTTTGGTTTCAGCTCATATACATTGGCCTCAGGAGCCCACCAGAACGAATTTAATAAATTTGAAATTGCTGTGAATGCGCCTGAAGGTGGCCTAAATGAAGTATGGGTTTTTCCAGAATATGGCCTTAATTCAATGACGGGAGAGGCTCAATTTGATAGTAGAAAGAATCAGACACTAAACATTAGCGTTGAGGGCGATGGTTGCTATCTCAAGGATAAATCTAGGTCAATAAATCTAACTATTTCGTCTTCATCTGATGAGTCGATAAAATTTAGGTGTTCTAACTTCAAAAGTCATATTAGTATAGCAACTGCTGAAGAAGGAAAGGTAGCTGATGTAATAAAATATCTGAAATTGAAATCTACAGGATTATTTTTCTCCAGGAACGATGTAAGCTCTCCAGATACAAGTTTGGATGTTGATCAATTCACATCTTATTCTGAGTTAACTGCTATGGAAGACAGTTCTTGGAGACTTAATTTATTTTTAGAACCAGAGAACCGGTTGCTAAAAGTATTTTCTCTTATTTATCGGTCCTTAACTCTAGGATTAGGTGTTGCTTTGGTAGAAAGAGGCTTGAAATTTGTAGAAAAATGATATCTGAAGAATTATCCCGAACAAGAACATTTATGTGGGTCCGAGTGTACGCCAAGCATAAGTATCACGCTTGTGTATAATTGATGGATAGCTCCTTTCTCCAAAAATATTTTTTATCTGAAAAGAAAAATAGAAAGTTAGTTTCTTCCCTCTCAGGACAAAAAGCATGTCTGATAGGTCTATACTTTGGACTATGCCTATCTAACTGAAGAACATACTTGTCCTTGTAGACTCTGAGCTGTACGCTTTCTGAGGTTTGTCTTCTCGATAGACTACCTCAGCAGATGTATGCACTTTTTTGTATATTTTTTGGTGTAGAGGGTGTTTTTACCTGTGTTTTCTCTGTCTTGTTTGTATGGTTTCTGGTAGTGATTGGGAAGGTTTTCTTGAGCCGGTTGGTGGAAAAGTTGAGCGGACTGCTGAGTTGTTGGATGAGGTAAGTGGTGGTGAGAGTGTTGTTTTGAAGCCGTTTACTGATTTTGATGGTCCGGTGCGTAGGCGGAGTTCTGGTGGTGATGTTTTTCACCGAGGTGTTTCTGATGGTTTTGATTCTTTGATCGAGTCTGAGGATATTTTGAATCCGGGCATTATTTCTGGTCGTGGCACCGGTTTTTTGTTGGAGCAGGTCGATTTCCTTGGTCTTGAAGGTGTTGATGTTGCCGGTGAGATGGGTGCTGTTTATTACTTGGCTGAGGATCTGGAGTCTGTTGCTGATGCCCGTGATCCGCGTTATGTCGTTCCTGAAGGAGAGGTCGGAAGAGAGGATATATACAGGTTTAACATGAAGTTCTTCGAATCTCTAGCTGAGGAAGGAGTCCAGTTTATGTACGGAGACAACAAGTCCAATGTAGTAGGCTCAGCTGCCTTAGAAGCTGTAGGAGTAAACCTTGACCAAGATCGTTTCTCTGTAGAAGGAACAGTGTATGAGCATATCTATAGTGATTCGAATGTTCAGAATGTGATATCAAGTATAAAGAACTATCCGGATACCGATGTTGAAGAATTATTCTCGTTTCAAAATGACAAGATCTGCTTTGAGAAAGATTTAGCTGCGGTTGAGGCTGTGACCAATGCCTTTATCGGTAATCCTTTCATCCCATGGCGTTTCTACGATCTAGGAGACGAACTGGCGATGGTGCCATCCTATGAGGCTGATGAAGACTTCAGCTATGACGAATTCGAAAGCATGGTTGACTCTATCACTGAAGAAATAAACCAGGAGTTAGACGCTGATTACTGGTCCAGTCCCTACCACGATTTCTCCTTCGACTTCGGTATAGAAGGTTATCAGAACCTGAAGACCAGGGCAGCACAAACCATAATCTCAGAGCAAAACATACCAAACCAAGGCGTAGTCCTAACGAACACTGGGGATAAACCAACGGATATAATCCAATTAGAACAAAGTGAGCAACAAGTACCGTATGTAGAAGGCAGCCTGTTCTTCGCCCAGGAAAAAACAGAAGCAGAAGAGTACTGCTTGGAAAACGATATTGACCATATCTCTGTTGAAAGTTTCACTGAATCATCCTATATCCAAAATCAAATGGCTGGCAGTTAGAGAGGTATCCGAAGTAGAAAATATATAATTTACTATATTATGTAACTATGATGGCTTCGGCTCAGAATTCTTCAGAATATGTCGAATTGATCGCAGGTCTTCATGATGGATCAGAGGTTGTAGCTGTTGAAGAAAGATTTCCAGGCATATTCAAGGAATATAACGGTAATTACGATGGAGAGGTTGATTTACTTGTATCTGAAGGAGGAATTCCTGAGAAACTAAGGGCTTATGAAGTAAAGGATGTTGAAAGCCTAAATCAACACACTATAGTTTCTCATGCTGCACGAGCAAGGGAACAATGCGAAAATATAGAGGAGCACTTTGAAAGTTTAGGGTATGAAGTTGAAGCTGAATGCCTAATAAACCCTCAAGGTCATCTGGCTGCGGTAAAAGAGATGTATGATTCCTTCGAAAGAGATCTCTTTGATCTTGATGATGCTAAAGACATAATTTCTGAGCCCGGTAGAATGCCTCATCTTAAAGAAGAAGCCTTAGAAGAAAACGAAGAAGGGTTATATAAAATAAATAACGAGTTAGCAGCGGTTCTAGAATCTGGACTCATTCAGCCATAATGCTCTTCCAGGTAATCCACGATATCATCGCTTTCCGGCATCACGGTGTCGGTGTTAGGGTCAACTAGTACAGGTACATTCGTTTGGCCCGATACTTCTTCTACTCTGCTTCTGTCTTCTGGGTCTACTGCTCTCGCTATGAAGTCTATCCCTAGGTCTGTGAATTTTTGCCGTACTTTTGAACAGAATGGGCATCCTTCGAACTGGTAGAGTTCCAGCATCTCGTCGGGTTGTGTCATAAGAAACGGAGGGGTTTAGACTTTTTTCATTCTTGGCTTACTATCTCAGCTGCTCTCTCCAAAACCTCAACATTGTTCTGATAAGTCAGAAGACCTTCCACATCTTTCTTTTTCAGGAAGAATCCTTGTTCATGTTCGTCGTGAGGGTTCTCAGTAATGTCGATCTGAGCTTCTTCGGACACTCTAACTATGAATGCTTTGTATTCTCTCTTTATCTCTTCTCCGTCTTCTTCAAAGGTCCACTCTGCAGTTTCTTCTAGATCGGTGATTTCTTCTATTTCGTCTTCTTTTATTCCTGCTTCTTCGCCTAGTTCAAGTTTAACCGTGTCTTCATAATCATCTTCCTCTAGGTGACCTTTAGGTAGCTCCCAGCCTTCCCAGTTCTTCTTCCTCTTCAGAATGGCGTACCGGTTGTTTCTCCGGCTTTCTTTGTAGGCCACTATGATTACTCCCTTTTCGGTCTTCATATCTCCGATTTGAGATGTCAATGTTTTATTTTTCTCTGTGGAGGCCGGGAAAATCTGTTGTTGGAAGGGTTTGACAGGGAATGGTTTTTATAAGTCGTCTTCGAACTTGTTATTGAGCGGTGTCAAAATGATAGGGCGTCTTAAAGATTTGTTCAGCAACCTGTTCGGTGACTCCGAGAAAGATGATATCGGTATAGGGATTTATGGTCCTCCCAACGCAGGTAAAAGTACCTTGGCCAACGAAATCAGTAAAGACCTGACAGGAGAGGAAATGAGTAATGTATCGGAGGTCCCTCACGAAACAAGGGCTGTAGAGAAGAAAGAGAAAGTAACGATCGAGTCGGACGACGGTAGAAGCCTTGATCTTAACCTTCTTGATATGCCTGGAATCTCAACAAATGTTGACTTCAAAGACTTTACAGAGCACGGTATGGAAGAAGATAAAGCAAAAGGTCGAGCTAAGGAAGCTACGAAAGGGATAGTGGAGGCAATCAAATATTTGGACGATGTTGATGCGTGTCTAGTGATTTTTGATTCCACAGAAGATCCTTATACGCAGGTAAATGTTACTATAATTGGGAACTTGGAAGCTAAGGATATCCCGATTTTGATTCTAGCTAATAAGATTGATAAGGAAGGATCTGATCCTTCAAGAGTCCGTGATGCCTTCCCTCAGCATCCGGTGCTTGAAATCTCCGCTAAGGAAGGAGAGAATATAGATAAACTTTATGAGGAAATAATCGAAAGGTTGTCATAATGAGCGAAGAGGAAGGAGTCACAATAGAGTTCATGTCCGGAGAGAAACTATCCGGCAAGAAATTCCAACAGAAGCTCGAACTTGTACTGGAAAAAGTAACGGACAACTCAGTACTCGTACTGGATGAATCCTGGACTCCTGAAGAAAAAAGAGAACTAATCCAGACATCTATGGAGAAAGTCGATGAAGACTTTCCCGGCGTCGAATTCTTGGGGCTTGACTCAGGAGAATCACGATTTGAGAAAGCTCGAAGCCTTTTCTATGAAAAAATACTGAATGAGAAGACACGGCAGGGCATGACTATTGTAGGTAACAGCCGTGTAATGGAGAAAATCAAGGAGGAACGTGACACAGTCAGCTTCCTCGCCAAACTTGAAGATCAGGCTGATACCTCAGACTAAGGTGATTTCTGATTCCTCATCGTTGTATGAACTGCGGTCGGACATATGAGGACGATTCTGATAAGATTGTTGACGGCTGTGAGTGTGGTTCAAGTCTTTTCATGTATGAGAACGAGCCTGAGATGAGTGAGGAAGAGTTAGAGGAGGAGAAGGCTCAGGTTAAGGACGATATTGAAGAGATGGTTTCTGAAGGAGAAAAGGAGAGGGAGAACATTCGTTTGGAGTTTGATCTGGATTCTATCAGTGTGCAGGAGGAAGGAGTGTATAACATCAATGTTTCCCGCCTGTTGAAGGAGATGCCTCTGGTTATTGAGAAGTCAGAAGGTATTTACAAGATTCACTTGCCTTCGGCGTTTAAGCCTGAGGATAAGGATGTAGAGATTGAGGACTTGAACTAGGCTGGTTTTGCGGAAGTTTTATACGGAGACTGTTCTAAACTAGTTTTTAGGACTGATTTAATTTATGGCAGAACAAGAAGACGATGAAACTGTTAGAGAGGAAGATATTTTCGGACTTCCCAAGCTCTCCACTAACGCCGAGGTAGCAATCTCATTCACATTATTCGTTCTAGGAAACCTGCTGCTGTTCACAGTATTTTACGCTAGTGGCAGACTTGAAGCAGTACCTTTACTAGGACTGACATTGAACGCAGTAGCATACCTCTTCATGATGGAAGCAGTAAGAGAGTTTGAAGAGAAAGACCACTTCCTCTCCAGAAAACTGATGAAAGACTAAGTTAATCAAATCTCCCTTTTTCCCCCTCATTTTTTCCTGCCCTAAACCGGTCGGAATACAAAATGATTAAAACTTTTTACCTATCGATAACTAATATGAGCAAAGAAGTAGACCTGGACTTCCAGTTCTCAAACGATGAACTAGCCAACTTCCTAGAAAACTTCGCAGATAAAATAAGAGAAGGCGAAGTCGGACTAAGCTTCAAAGGAAAAGAAGAAGTCCAGATAACTCCAACACTTCAGAACCAACTAAAACTAGACTTCAAACAACAAGAAGACAAGAAAACACTTGAACTAAACATAAAACTGTCAGAAGAAATAGAAACAACAAGCCAGGGAAGACAGAAAATAGAAGTAGAAATAGTCTAAAAAAACACGCTCTTCCTACTTTACTGTCCGAAACTCTCCAATATTTCAATCATCTTCTGATTCTGCTCAATAATCTTATCCAGTTTTTCTTCTACTCCGCTCATATCCTGAGAACTGCTTGAACCTGAGTTGGAGTTGGTTAACGGGTTGCTGTCCGAATTGGATGGACTGGAACTGGTCTTTCTTTCCTCCTCCTGCTGTCGCTTTTTAGGGCTTTCCTGGCTTAATCCGTCTTCTTCCAATACTTCGATAGGAGTATCATCTCCTTCCTGCTCTTCTTCGGAGGTTTTCTCCGCGTTTTCTTTTAGTGTATCGAAGTTTCCTCCGCCTGCTGAACCTGTATTCTTTTTGTTATTTTCTCTTACTGAATCTTTCACGCTATCATAGTACCCCATTCAAGTCACCATCAAAGTTTTCATCATTCTTTTCATCCTTCTTCTCATTTTTTCTGTCTTCGTTAGTCAGTTTTTCAAGCAGTTCAATTATCCTTTCGTTCTGCCTGTACAATTCTTCGACATCCACATTTTTACCGCTTCCGCTGTTCGAAACCTGGGAACCTGAGGCCACACTCGAAACCCTGTCGCCAGAGCTACCTGAACTGGTGGAACTGTCTACTACTTTGTCCTCTACCTCGGACTTCAACTTACTTTCATTCCGGCGTTGAGAACTGTTTTCCTCAGGATTAATAGTTACTTCGTCCCTACCTGATTCTTCATCCTTGTCAAAAAGCCCCATGCTTAACGCATTACAATCCCTCAAATAAAAAGATTTCAAGGAGATAGACTATTCTATGAAAGCCAAGGTAAAACCTGTAGAGAAAAAACAGGCATTGAAAGAATACCTCAAGCCCCGTACAGAAAACATCAAAGAGACAGAAGACGGGAAACTGGAAGTAGAGATTCAAGAACCAGAAAAACTTTCCAAAATATCGGGCGTAGACTCTTACACTGTTGACGGCGAAGAATATGATGGGATCGGAGGAACACCGATCCACGGAAAGGCCTTTGCCAAGATAGAAAGCCGGAAAGATGCAGCACGAGCATTTCTTGCTACACTAGACGGCTACACACTGTATATCGTAGGTTCGAACCGTGAATGGGATGTACGATCCTTGAAGCAGTACAATTCTGAAATCATCGAACTGAAGAGCCCGGAAGTAGCAGAGAAGTTTGACTTCGACAGAAAAGTAAACTACGGAGACGAAGACTTCCCCGTCAGTGAGGAAGAATTACTTAAGATTTACATGGAATTCCTGGCTTAATTGTCTAGTATTTCTTCTGGAGTCTTAGCACCGAGGTCTATCAGTTCGCTGTCAAAGCTGATTAATTCTGCATCGGCATTCATGGCTAAAGCCATTATTATGCTGTCCATTGGATATGCAAATGTGTCTTTCTGAATCTTGTTGGCTTCCAAGAAGTCTGATGAGTCTGGGATGATTATGTCGACTGAGTTGATTATTTCTTGCTGGATTTCTTCTATTTCGTCTCTTTCGTGACCCTTCTTTTTGGACAGCACTGATCTAATCTCATAAGGTTCAACATAGAAGTAGCCAAGTCGTGATCGGAATTCAGTAATTCTTTCGCGGAAGAAAAGCGATTTTCTTCTTCCGTCAGAACAGCTATAAAAATATTTGAGTCGATGAAAAACTTCATTCTCTTTCCCTGAGTTCCCGTACTTCTTTGACAGAGTCAACATCTAACTCCTTGAATCTAGAAGACAGCCTATCACCCAAGCTATCTTCACCTTCCCCGGAAAAGGTAGCTATATCTCGTGCGAATATCTCCATACTCCACCATCAAGATTCAACTATATTAAATCTAACGACAGAAACCTGTGATACGAAACTTGAGGAAGGACTTAAAACTTCTTAGAAACATACTTTGGATGTGTTAAACGATGGAAAAGGACATTGACTTCGACAGGGTAGAATACTCAACAAACCGGAAAGTACAGAACGATGAAGGAGAGAAAACCGGAAGAGTCAAAATGTTCTCCTACGACAACGAAATGTTCCACTACGAACTCAAATGCCCATACTGCGGCAACGAATGGGAAGACAGCCAGGAACTAGGAAGCCGTCCATGGTGGATCGAATGCCC
The DNA here is from genome assembly GCF_009617975.1 of Candidatus Nanohalobium constans. Classification (NCBI taxonomy): domain Archaea; kingdom Nanobdellati; phylum Candidatus Nanohalarchaeota; class Candidatus Nanohalobia; order Candidatus Nanohalobiales; family Candidatus Nanohalobiaceae; genus Candidatus Nanohalobium; species Candidatus Nanohalobium constans. The sequence continues at coordinate 608,562 of NZ_CP040089.1, read as the reverse complement.
AGAATGCACAAGAAGCATCAATGTCAACCGCATCAAAGACGCAATGGAAAGAAAAATCAAAGACAGAGGTCCAGACGATGTAGACGACGCCGATGTCGATGTAACCTAAATTAACTTACTTTCCACGACATAGTCATTCTCTTCTCTAATCATTTCTCTTACCTTCTCCAATAAATTCTCAGAAAACTCTTTCAAATCATCTATCTCTTCAACTGTTATTCCAGTATCATGTGACTTCGAAAGTGGCTTACCATCTTCATCTCCGATCATCGGTGTCAGGAAGTATTCTGGTGTTTCTCCGCAGGCGAGTTCAGTGATTTTTCTGACTTTTTCTACTTTAGGTGTTTTCTGGCCTTTACCTGCGTCCCTGTAGTCGCCGCCAAAGACATGGATGGCAACATCTCTCGCCGGATCACGCACCGGATCTACCAAGTAGTATACTCCCTTTCGGCTCTCAGAGAGCGAGGTCGTCATAAAACCGTTTGGACAGTCCGGATTCCTACATGCAGACACCAATTCCCTGGTTTCAGAGGAAAAACTTGAACCTTTCGCATCAGAAAAACCGCATTTCTCACATACAGCAGCCACAGGGCTACGATATCTTCTTCTGAAACCTCCTCCAAAAATCTCATCGAACTCGCCCATGTTGTTCAAAATATTTCTCAACGCGTCATCATACTCCTTACTACTGTACTCCGAGAGGTAGTTAACCTCGAAATCAACAGTCTCACTCTTCAAAACACTAAGAAACTCTGAGATCTCATCAACACGATGCTCCGCAACATTCTCATGATTACCACAAGAACATTCTCGCTGGAAAAACAGTTTCATAACACGGTTCTCCTCCGGTAAATGATGCTCGTGAATATGCGCACTCCAATCGGTATCACAGACCATCAAATCCAACTCCAAATCCAGCTCATCCGCCAAAACAGCAGCATAACAGATGGTCAACAAATTGCCGACATGCAGAGAACCGGAGGGCCTGAAACCGACAGCAACTTTTTCACCATTTAAGTCTGCTTCGCTCAGTTCTCCAAGTGTATTCTTCATCTTTGGACCTAATTAGTCTTCGTATCGGGCTTTTTATCATTTTTACTGATTATCTCTGGTTGGGGAAATGGATTTAGAGTATACTTGGTTGGCAGGAAATCCTGAACACGCTGATACGGACTATTTTGAACTAGGCGACTACCGCTTTAATCAATCCCAGAGATTGTTTCCTCAAAATGAGATGCTTGACGAACATGTAGAACAAAAGGGAAGATACGCAGAAATCTACGGTTTGGAAGATAAAGTAGTTAAGCTGTTAAATCCTTCTAAGTTCGAAAATCAGTGTCTTCCACAGAACTCGGAGCAAAATAGGGAGGCTTACCGAGTCCTAGAGGACATAGATTGTCCAAATGTTTTGACGCCGACAGAAGTTATAAGCGGAGACATACTCTCAGACGGACAAGAAGTAGTGGCTGAAGACCAGTTTGCAACAGTCATTGAGAGAAGAGAAGACACAAGCACTCTCTACGACCATGATACTTCAGGGATCACATGGCAAGAAGCAGAACAGATAATCTCGGATGTGGCTTCAGGCCTATCAGACCTACACAGCCACGGCGTAGTACATCACGATATCCGCCCAGCAAACATATTCTACGACCAACAAAACACAATCCTCTTCGACTTCGACCACTCCACTACGCCATACACCACAGAACCACAAGCACCAGGAGACTACACACTAGAAAAACCTCCAGAAATAAAACAAGGAGGACAGATAGACCAGAGATATGACATCTTCCAACTAGGACAACTCTGGACGGCACTAACACACCAAATACCGAGAACAGCACCACTAGGAGAAACAATCCACAAACTGGACCCAGAAACCGAAATAAACGAAGGAATAAATCCAGAAGTACCTCAGCAACACAACCAACTCATGAAACAAGCACTAAGCTTCAAACCAGAACAACGACCCCAAAATGCAGAAAACCTACTAAACCAGATAAAAACCAGACCAAGTCCAACTATTTAACTCTTAACCGAACCACTCAACAATACAACGCCTCGATAGCTCAGCTTGGCTAGAGCAGTTCCCTTGTAACAAACACATCTTCCCCTTGGGAAGCATGTTCTGTCTGGTTTATCAGACAGGAAAAGCAAGACAGGAACAGGTCCAGGGTTCAAATCCCTGTCGGGGCTTAAGATTCCGACTTTTCTTCAGAATCAGAAACTCTGGCGAAGATATCTTAGACTAACAACCTCGGTTGTGTAGGGTTGCTGGTTATTTCTGACTCAAGGGGTTGAGAAGACTAAGTTCAAGGCAAATCCGATAACTCCTGATAGTATTATTGCGGTAGCTGCAAGGGCTTCTCTTTTCCAGTCACTTCTATTCTGCTTGTAGTCCTGAAATTCATCTTTTGGCAGCCATTCTCTTTGGTTCTCCTTGTAGTTTTGAAAATCTTTCTCTAGTCTTGCTATTCGACCTTTGAGTTCTTCAACTTTGGCCTTATTTTCCCATGTTTGGCTATCGGGATCTCTTGAATCACTCATTTAACATCCCTCTCAGCGTCTTGATGTAGTTCTTTATCTCTGAATATTTTTCATCTTCATACGATCCAAGCCCTATTTCATATCCAGTAGCTATATCTAAAGTGATGGCGCCATGTAATCTTTGATCGTTCTTGTTTATTCGAATCCTGCCTACATTTTCATACTTATAGTATATGTAATCAATCATTCTGCCTCCACTATACTCTAGAACTAGTATATAATCATCTAATAATACATGCAAATCTAAGGCATCCTCGTCGTATTTTTGAGGCTCTGATTCAGAACCATTGAGAATTAAAAAATCAATCATCTTATCAAAATCAATAATATCATTAAGTTCCTCTGAAACATAATCTACTTCGGATTCTGTATAACCCCATGATAGGAGTTGAGATGAAATTTTTCTATGCAGCTCTTTATCTTCTGATGGCATAATTCTTATCTAAAAAACAAATGCTAAAAATTTGTCGGTCAACAACTCCAAGAACACTATAAGGAAGCGTAACATCTGATGGTGCATCAGGCGCCTACTTAGAAGGTCATGGAGGAGCTTTCTCAGAGGAATTTTAGGTGCAGCCTCTGGAGCGGACAAAGAATAAAGTTCAAAAACTCATAAAAGGAACTGTTTATCTATTTTGAATCCAGAATCAGTTCGTTCTTATTCTTTAGACGCCACTCAACAGAATCCTCCTTAGACAAACCCAGGATTGAGGCTAGTGTTTTCGGCAGTTCTACTAGGTATTTTGAGCCTACCTCTTCCGTGATTTCGTCCTCTGAGTTTTCGCCTTTCCGATCCTGGAAAGTATATGCCCCAATATTTTCCGTATCAAGTTTGTCTTCTACTTCTTTCTTCCGGGTGAACCATATCTCTGCGTTTACTTCTCTAAAATCTTTCAACCATTTCAACTGAGTGTGTCTGAGTCCGTCTCCATCGGTTTTTATCTCCACAAACTTGTATTCTCCTTTCTGGTTGAAAGCTAGGAAGTCCGGTACGCCTGGCTTGAAGATATTTGAGATGTCCTTTTGTGCATCTGCTCTGATCTCTCTGCTGAGTGTTTCACAGACTTTAGGGAATCTTTCTTGTAAGTCTTCCAACATTCCTGGTGTGGTCCTGACTACTTGCTCCCAGTTCGCCTCCAATAGTTCCTGTGCATATTCTTCTGATGGTGTTAGTGAGGCTTGTTTTTCGAATGGTATCATGTTCTGTCTTTGATTTTCCGTGTTAACTGGTTTTGAAGTTATTTATTTTTGTGTGGTTTAATTGTTATGTGGGTTGAGGATGGGAGTTACTGAGGAGCATTCTCGTAGGGCGGAAAGGTATGCTACCTTGATCGGTGGTTATGTTTTGGGTTCTATGAGGCGTAGGCTTAGGGATAATGGGTTCTTTAATTATGTTGCTATAGATCCTGAGGATGTTTCTGAAAGTTTTGATGTGTCTCAGGCGGTTGTTTCTCATGCCTTAAGTCATTTGGAGGAGGATAAAGATTATTTGAAAAGGACTTCTGAGGCATTTGGGATCCATGTTGATAATTTTGACTACGATGAGTCAAGTAGCGTTCCTAAAGAGGATCAGATGTATCAATACTTCTTTGATTGTGCGCATGATTTGATTAGATCGGGATCGGCACCTACCTATGAGCATGAGGCTTATGTCTTAGGATTTCTCGCCAAGAATAATGGTGGCGAAGTTTCTACCTCAAAGGCTAAAGATTTCATAGATAAAATATTCTACACCGGTGAATTAATGCAAGGACTAGATTTTGAAGAAGAAAGACTGAAGAATAGGGTCTATACATACGACTGGGTTGAACGCAGAGATGGAAAAATAATATTTAAAGAGGAAGAATTACCTAGTCTCTGACTTACTCTTCCCTTGCTTCCTTCTCTTTCTCGAAGATTTCCGGTAGTTTTTCGACGATGTGGTCGACTGCTTTTTCGTCGGTGGGTACTGTGAACCGTTTGTTGTAGTTCACTGATTCGTCGTCGTTGTAGTAACCTGTGGCAATCTGAATAAAGCTGTTTTCGCTTCCGTCGTCCTGGATGGCTTTGTTTCTTGATACTTCGATGAATTTTTCTCCTGGGAAGTTTCCGTAGTCCTGGCGTTCTTTCTCTATTGTCTCGAATTCTACCATGATTTGATTTTTGCAGCTACAGTAATTTAACAATGATTTTATTGTTGTAAGGATTGTATGCTTTTGGAGTATGAAGGTGAACCGGAAGATTTTCCTAAAGGGATTTATGAGGATGAGACTGAATTAGATGAGGCAGTAGATTATCTTCAGGAATTGATCGGTATTCAAAATGACAGAGCTCTCTTCAACTATGGGAAATCCCGGATAGATGATTTCTGGGGAGTTACATTGGAAGAGCTGTACTCTGAGGCTTTGGAAATTAAAAGAAGAGAAGAAGATGTGGAAGAATTATTCTTCCGGCGTGAAACTCGGAAATCACAGGATACTTGGTTTAAGCTTTGAAAGCTTAGTCGATTGTCAGGTTTTCCCTGGTTTGCTCGACTACTTCTCCGTTTACTGCGACTCCGACACTTGTCTGGTATTCTCCGTCTTCCGCTTGTAGTTCTTGCTCGAAGTTATACTCCGTGTCGCTGGTTTCGTTCTCTGTTGGTTCAAGACTGAACAGGAACTGGATATGCGTCTGATTCTGGAAGATCCTGGTTGATGTACTGTAACTGTTACCATCGGAGTAACTTCCTTCTGCTGCTACAGTGTTCCCTGAGGATGATAGCCCGATGGAACTGGCTACACTCTCACTGTTTGTTGTGTCCTCCTGACTTTCGTTCTCCGTATCTACAGTCATGTTCTCTGACTCATTCTCCGTTTCGTTCTCTGTTTCGTTTGTTGTTCCGGATTCGTTTGCTTCTTCCATAGTTTCGTTTGCATTTTTGAATTCGAGTTCGCTCACTAGGTCTTCGTTGATTAAGTCGTTCCAAGTCTCTGAATTGTTTCTAACAAGATCTATTGATGTCTCTACTTTGTCTGTTACTTCTATGAAACTTGTTTCACGTGACTGGTTTATTTCTCCGGTTATTTCCTGTCCTAGTTCTGGTTCTCCTATGATATTGAAGGTGTCAAACCCTGAACCGTTAATCATTTGGATATCCTTCTCGAAACTGTCACGAGTTACTGGGAAGGTTACGGTACTAGGACTTGAATAGGTAGGAATACCGTAGTTAAAGTTCGAACCTGTTGTCGCAAATAGGTTGTCTTTCTCAGTGTTTTCAAATGTCTCATTGTGAAGCCTAGCTGCCAGTACTTCCGCACTGCCATTTTCGAAACTTGCTTCTATACTGTTGTTCTCGAAAATGTTCTCTAACTCTGTAATATTCTCATCCGTTGTGTGCACTGTTGCTTCCTCTACGCCCTGATCCTCGAGTTCTGTTAAAGCTTCTTCCGACATGTTCTCATCTTCCAGAATAACAGGGTTTTCAGCATCATTCGCCAGCGCCGACAACACTCTATACGATTGAATGGTGTCGTAGAGATCGGTTTGAACTATGTTAACCTGTTCATTATCTTCCGACCAGAAATAGTTTGAAACCTCTAACGAAGTATCTGTAGCCGTCTCACCCCAGACACGGATAGTATTCTCCGTCTCAGTTCTTATCTGTTCCTCAACATTTTCAGATAATGCTGCAGGACCTCCAACAATAACAGCATTATCTACTCCTGAGAAAAACTCAGCTTCTTCATCAGAGAGATTTTCCGGTCCTGCTAAAACCACAGGAACTCCTAAACGTTCAGATACAACATCGGCAATAGTAGGATCTATATGACTGGCACTTGAAGCCACTAACACAGTATCCAACTCAGCCGAGGACTGATTCAACCCGTCCGTCTGATTAGAAGTATTTTGAGCCATTCCCATACCAGTTACCAAAGCCAATGCCACACCGACAACTAAAGCTTTCCATTTCATAACAATCTAAAAAAAGAACCTCACACTACTTAACCACTGCTAGCAAAAAACAAATCCAAAAAAACGCACCTATCTGCTTCCCTACGCGAAGACGGAAATCCTATTTTAAAACTAGTGTACCAAACCAGATAATACAGGAAGGCGGGATGGTGTGACTGAACGGACTGGTTACGCTCAGATCCTACGAAAACCGAAAGGTTTTCTAGAGCAGAAGACCAAATGGTCTTCAACGCACGCAAAGCATGGTTCGCCGAACCATGCACCTTGATGATCAAACTTTCAGAAGTTTGGCGGGATGGTGTAGTGGACTATCATTGGCCGTTTGGGACGGCCAGACCCCGGTTCAAATCCGGGTCCTGCCAAATAATTTTTCTTACAAAATGTGATAAATTTTTTTGCACCGGTAACGGAACAATTCGTCTTTAGCGAAGGTATTTTCTCCGGGGTATTTGCAGACCAAATTAATTAACAAGATAAAAAGAGGGGAAATGTTCCCTAAACTCCTGGTACTCCTATTGCTTCGAAGCCTCCGATTCCTATGGCTGCAAGCAGGTAGAGGATTATAAGTACTGAGATCCAGGCTATGAGTGCGATTGCTGCTGCGTTTATCCAGCCGCCTTCGTAGCTTATTTTTATCACTCCTAGCCATGCTATAAATGTGATTAAAGGTCCAAGGAATGGTATTCCTCCTAGGAAGAAACCGACTATGCTCCATACTACGGCACCGATTAATGCGGTTTTAACTGCTTTGGAGAAGTCGGCTCTGCCTAACGTGAACATTGCTCCAAAATGTATTCCCAAGCCTCCTATTATTATTCCGACGATAAAAACTATAAGATTGTCTAGTAATGCCATGCAAACAATTTATTTCCTCCTTTTTAGTCCTCTTCCGTCTAATTAAATATACGACTGTTTGAAGCTTTCTACTATGCTTGTTTTATTTCAAAGATTCATTGATACATGTTTTATTCTACATAAACCGGTTTAACAGACTCTTGACATCAGTAGGTGCATGCGTGACTATCCAACTTTCGATGAGTTAAGGAAAAAGATGGAAGAGGAGTTCAGAGAAAGGGAGAAGAGAAGGAGAAGAGGAAGAATTAAGAAGAAAATTCAAAAGGCGTTCCTGGTTATGACAGGGATAGTACTGGCTCTCACAATAGCTAAAACTATGTTAGCTCGAAGCAAGGACAGAGACTAACTCAGAAAAATTAATTCTTACAAGCCTTGAGATCTGCTGCAGAATTTGCTCTGCATTTTCCGAAGAGCCTAACAGGTTTCGAAAACTTATAGATTTCGGGCATCAATTTGTAGACAATGAGAATTACTTCGCCAGAGTTTGAAGATGGTGAGAAACTACCTGAAAAACATGGGTATCCGCGGGAGAACACTAGTCCGGAGCTTGAGATAGAAGGTGTTCCGGAGAAGGCTGAATCACTAGTTGTTATAGCCGATGATCCTGACGCGGTTGAACCAGCCGGAAAGATCTGGGTGCACTGGACGATGTGGAACATCCCAGCAGACGCAGATAGAATTGCTGAGGATGAAGCCCCGGGGATTGAAGGTACGACCGACTTCAGAAAAACAGGTTACAACGGTCCTAATCCTCCGGATGGAGAGCACACTTACTACTTCAGACTGTACGCACTAGACACAGAACTTGACCTGGAGGAAGGAGCTTCCCGAGAAGAACTCGATGAAGCCATGGAAGGACATATAATTGAGGAAGCAGAGTTAACTGCCCGATGCGGCAGACTCTCCTGATTCTTCTTTCTTCTTTACCTTTGGTCTAATAAATCAGAGATCAAAAATAATTGACTGTGAGCGAGAAAATAGTAGTTCTCGGCGCCGGATTTCTCGGTGTAAACGCCGCATTAGACCTGGTTAACGCTGGAAAACAGGTAACTATAATAGATGAAACTCTGAAGCATCAGTACATACCAGGAACAGTCGACATAATCAGAAACCGTTTCCAAAGAGAAGAACTGGAAATCAACCTAGAAGAGTTCTTACCCGAACAAATAGAACTGAAAGAAGCCACGGTAAAAGATGTAAGACCTGATGAAAAAACCGTTGAAA